>JAJTDX010000038.1:0-41987 GCA_021298235.1 Cryomorphaceae bacterium
AAACGAAACGGTTTTCTACAATGTCTTGGTTTTGGATGTTGTTAATACGCCTTGAAAAGCTTAAATTCGCACCTGTTTAAAGCGCTTTGCCTCTCCTTATGATCAAACGCATTTGTTTTTATTCATGTTTCTTTTTTGTGTTGCTGAATTCCTCAAGAGTTTTCAGTCAACAAATTTTGGATACGGTCTACACGGACAAGGGAGCAATGGTAATCTATTCCAACAGAACGTGGGCATTTCTGAAGGATAAATCATTTACCGGGATTCTCAACTCGCACGTTCACACTATTCTAACTCAGCAACTCGGCCTCAATTTTACAAATACCTGGAGCAACGACGTTTGTTTTTCTTCCGGAAAGCACAATGACATGTCGAAGTTGAACGATACGTTATGGTTGTGTGTCACAGATGAAAAGTACATGGATTATGTGGCTCCAGTTCAGGGTATTGTAACATCTCGTTATGGGTACCGCCATGGCAGACATCACAGCGGAATAGATTTGGATCTCGAAACCGGAGACACAGTGCGTGCATGTTGGGCAGGAAAGGTTCGTTACTCCAAATACAACGATGGAGGTTTTGGAAATTTGGTGGTCATTCGCCATTACAATGGACTCGAAACGTTCTACGCTCATTTAAGTAAGTTGATTGTTGCCCCTGATCAGGAAGTCAAAGCTGGTGATGTGATTGGACTTGGTGGAAATACAGGACGTTCTTACGGGTCACATTTGCATTTTGAAGTGAGATTCTACGATGCAGCGATCAATCCTGAGGAAATAATAGATTTTGAAAAGAAATCGTGTAAAGATGAAAACTTGTTCGTCCATAAAGGATTGTTCAGGCCTGGCGCTAAGCCAACGATTCTTGAAGGTGAGGAACCGGATCCGACTTCGGTAACGCAAACTCAAACTCCGGTTCAACCAGAGGTTGCTCAGGTAGTTCAAACGTCGGTGAGAAAATATTATAAGGTCAAATCAGGAGATACCCTTACAGAGATTGCAGATAGGAATCAAACAACGGTTTCAAAGCTTTGCCAGCTCAATAATATACGCCCGAGTACCACGTTACAAATTGGACGAAGTCTTCGGGTGAAATAAGGTTTTCATGTTAAAACAGACAATACTATTAAAATTCAGTGTCCTTTTGTTGAGCAGTTTGTTTCTGTTAACAGCATGCTCTGACTACAATAAGGTGGTCAAGGGAGACGATTACCAACAGAAGTTTGAGCTCGCAAATTCGTTGTACGACAAAGGACAATTTTTGCGTTCCGTTACTTTGTTTGAACAGGTATATCAGAAGATGCCTAAAACGGGAGAAGGCGAATTGTCTTATTATCGTATAGCTAGAGCATACTACGAGGAAAAGGATTTTTACATGGCGGGTTATTATTTTGGTTCATACACGCAACGATATCCGTATAGCAACAAAGCCGAAGAAGCACTATTTCTATCTGCAATGTGCTCCGTTTTTAATTCGCCGGCAGCATCTTTAGATCAGAACGATACAGAGTTGGCTATTAGTAACTTGCAGCAATTTATTGATGCGTATCCACAGAGCCCGTTAATTGACTCATGCAATCATGTCATGGACGAATTGAGGGTGAAGTTGGAAACTAAAGATTATGAAGCTGTTAAATTGTATGCGCGCACTCAGAATTACAGGGCAGCTGTGACAACGGCACTTACTTTTTTAGAGGATTATCCGCGTTCAAGATACAAAGAAGAAATAGGGTTCGTATTGCTCGAGAACTCTTACATGTTGGCGATGAATAGTATTGACAATAAAAAAATGGAGCGTATTGAGCAAACAATCGAAAGATATCGTACATTTGTCGCCGATTTTCCTGAGTCTTCTAACAAAAAAGCGGCAGACAGAATCAGTGACGAATTGAACAAGGAGCTTCAGAAAATCGAACAAAACAAATAAACTATGAATTTTAAGAACAGCAGTGCAGAACGCTCAACAGTCACCAGAGATACCATTAAAATGGAGAAGGAAACTGGAAATATCTACGAATCTATTGTTATCCTTTCCAAGCGTTCGAATCAGATCAGTGTTGAATTGAAAGAAGAGTTGAATCAGAAGCTTCAGGAATTCGCATCTTCAACAGATAACCTTGAAGAAATCTTTGAAAACCGCGAGCAGATCGAGATCTCTAAATTCTATGAAAAACTTCCTAAACCAGTTGCGATTGCGATGGATGAGCTGATGGAAGAAAAGATCTACACAAGAAAAACGGAAGAGGAAAAATAATATATGCGAGGTAAACGCGTCCTTCTGGGAATTACGGGAGGTATAGCGGCATACAAGATCGCATATCTCATAAGAATACTCAAGAAACAAGGGGCAGAAGTCAAATGTGTTATGACTCCTGCCTCTTCTGATTTTATAAGTCCCCTCGTTGTTTCAACACTCTCTGGAAATCCTGTAAACATAGACTTTTGGAATCGTGCAACGGGTGAGTGGACCAACCATGTAGAGTTGGCCTTGTGGGCAGATGTCTTTTTAATTGCTCCTTTGACCGCTAATTCTTTGTCGGCGATGGCAGTTGGTGGCTGCGATAATTTGCTTTTGGCATGCTACCTTTCAATGAAAACCAAAACAATTGTGGCGCCTGCCATGGATCTGGATATGTATGCGCATCCAACCACAAGACGTAATTTGGAAGCAATTCAAAAAGATGGTGTTGAGGTCATACCGGCGGAATCGGGTGAATTGGCCAGTGGTTTGGAAGGCGAAGGAAGGATGGCAGAGCCCGAGCAGATTGCGCAGTACTTGTCTGGCCATTTTTCTGTTTCAACTTCGACATTTTTTACAGGAAAACGGGTGTTAATTACTGCTGGACCAACCTACGAGGCCATAGATCCTGTGCGATACATTGGAAACCATTCAAGTGGAAAAATGGGATATGCCTTGGCAAAAGAGGCCTTGAATCAAGGCGCAGAAGTTGTTTTGATTTCAGGTCCAACAGACCTCAAACTTCAACATTCAAGATTAACGATAGTGAATGTTGTTTCTGCTCAAGAGATGTTGTTGTCAGTTCAGAAGTGTTGGGGTGAGTGTCATGTTGGAATATTTTCTGCTGCAGTTGCCGATTTTCGTCCTTCTGAATCAGCAGCTCAGAAAATAAAAAAAGAAACAGCTGATACGGTTCTTCATTTGGTTAAAAACCCTGATATACTGTGCTGGGCGGGTGAAAACAAAACGTCAGATCAATTGCTCGTTGGTTTTGCTTTAGAGACTGAAAATCTTTTGGAGAACGGAAGAAAGAAGCTGGAAAACAAACATTTGAATCTCATCGTACTTAATTCGGGGAATGAGCAAGGTGCCGGATTTTTTGTGGATACAAACAAGGTGCATGTCTTGGACGATCGCAATAATTTGACTAGTTTTGAGTTAAAGACAAAAGCCGAAGTGGCCAAAGATATTTTAGATCAAATCAGTCTTTACGCATGTTGAACAGATTACTGATATTCATTACATTTCTGCCCTTATTCGTTGTCGGACAAGAATTAAATTGTCAGGTTAGTATCATTACGGATGCTCGTTTGGAGGTGACCTCAGTTGAGAAAGAGATTTTCGATCAATTGAAGCAGACCATCTATGATATGATGAATACCACGCAATGGACGAAGGATAAGTTTAAGGTGGAAGAGCGTATCAATTGTAATATTCAGCTGCAAATAAACTCTATACCTTCGCCAGGGACGTATTCCGGTTCCCTGCAGGTGCAGTCGTCACGTCCTGCCTTTAATTCCTCCTACAACACAACAATTTTCAATTTTCAGGACGACGATATTCAGTTTTCTTACTCCCGAAATGCGGTATTGGTCTATGCACCCAATCAGTACAGAGATAATCTTACATCCATCCTTGCATTTTATGCTTACTTCATAATTGGTATGGATTATGACTCTTTTTCTATTAAAGGGGGGACTCCATATTTTAATGAGGCCCAGCAGATTGTCTCCAATGCACAAACATCAAGCGCCCCTGGTTGGAAATCCAATGAGGCTGGAAAACGCAATCGATTTTATCTGGTAGATAATATTTTACATCAGCTTTTTGAGCCATTGAGAGAATGCCTTTACGAATACCATCGCAAGGGAGTTGATAAATTGTACGATGATAAGCTGGCAGCAAGAAAAGCCATGTATGATGCTTTGAATAAGCTCTCAAAAGTTGTTACAACTCGACCAAATTCTATTAATCTATTGTCCTTTGTTCAGGCAAAACGCGAGGAATTAAAAAGCCTGTATTCTGATGCAGAGGTGAAGGATAAAAACGATGTTGTGTCCCTTCTGAAAAAGTTGGATCCAGCAAATGCAAGCAGGTATCAGGAGATTTTAAACTGATGCTAAAACAACTGCAAATACGAAACTTCGCTCTGATTGATCATGTCGAATTGGACTTTGAGCAAGGGTTTACTGTATTAACAGGTGAAACGGGATCAGGTAAATCAATTCTTTTAGGCGCGCTATGCTGAGGCATTTTTTTCAGTAGATATTGATTTATACAAGCCCTTCTTCGATAGAAATGACCTAGATCTTTCCACAGAAATTGTCATTCGCAGAGAAATTCATTCCAATGGAAAGTCGCGTGCATTCATCAACGATACGCCGGTGGCGCTCGGTTTGCTCAGAGAAATAACCGGAACGTTGTTCTATATTCATTCGCAGTACAATACGGTTGAATTGAAGTCAATAGTATTTCAATTAGAATTGCTTGATGCGTTGGCCGGTCTCACCACGGAGTCAGAACTTTTCAGAAAGAATTTTTCGCGTTACGAGTCAGATAATTCGACACTTGAGGGACTAAAACGAAAATTTCAAGAGCTTCAAAACAAGAGCGACTATGATCAATTCCAATTGGAAGAATTAATCCGGTTGGAACTCAACAAAAATGACTACAAAGCTATTGAGCAAGAGCTTTCTTCCATGTCGAGATCTGAAGAAGTCAGCGAGGCAATTGTCAAACTTGAGCACATAACGAACGGAGAAGGTCAGGCAGGTGAACAGCTGAAACAAGTGGAGAGTGCTTTCAAAAAACTTGAAGGAGTACATTCGGAAGTAGACGATATACAGTCGAGATTAAAATCTATTTTACTTGATTTAAAAGATGTTACGAGTGATGCTTCTCGTTTTCTTGACCGACAATCCAATGATCCTGAGCGCATAGCTCAGCTCACTTCATTGGTAGATGAGTATAATCGTATACTACGTAAACATCAATTGAGCAATCAGGAGGATTTACAGGCTTATTGCTCAGAGCTTCAGGGACGTTCACAGGATCTTACTTCTTTGGAGGAAGAAATCAATAGATTTGAAGCAGATCTGATTAAGCAGAAATCAATGCTAGAGGAAGTAGCCCTCGAACTTCATTTGAAAAGAAAGGAGCTCGCTCCTAAAATTGCCGAAAAAATTATCGCGATTCTTTCTTCGCTCAAACTTTCAGGAACTAAACTTGAATTTGAGCTTACACAAAACCAAGCTCTTAATAGTTCTGGTTGTACTGCTCTTCGAATGTTATTCTCAGCGAATGAGGGCATATCATTGGTGCCAATAGAATCTGCTGCAAGTGGTGGGGAATTGTCCCGAGTAATGTTGGCCTTGCATCGACTTCTTTCAGATCAAAAGAATTTGCCTACTATTCTATTTGATGAAATTGATACCGGTGTCTCAGGCGATGTAGCAGAAAAAATGGGTAATTTGTTATCAGAAATGGGGGCTAATCGCCAATTAATCGCCATCACACATCTTCCACAGGTTGCAGCGAAAGGGGAATACCACCTGAAAGTAGAAAAGGTTGTTGTGAATGGAAGGTCACAATCGGGAGTCAGAAAATTGTCAACGGAGGAGCGAACACATGAGATAGCCCGACTTCTCAGTGGAGAAAAAATTACAGACGCCGCGATTGAGAATGCCAAAATTTTAATGAATTAGAATGGAAGATCTTTTCTTAAGATTTGACATTCCCTCATCTCCAATCAAATTTTCCTATGGGGAAAGAGTATTGTTTCTAGGCAGTTGCTTTTCGGATGAAATGGCTGATCGTGCGAAATTTTCGGGATTCACTTGTGAAACAAATCCACTGGGAACTGTTTTTCATCCCGAACCGATTCGCCGGTTTTTGGAACATGTATTAAAACAGGAAACTTATCATGAATTGCTAGTCAGGAATGAACGCTGGTATTCTTGGGATGCGAGTACTGTTTTTTCAAGCGATTCCCCGGATAAACTCGGCCTGACACTGCAGAATATCTACACGGAATGGTTGAGTTTTCTTCAAAATTCGAAGATATTATTCGTTACATTCGGTACTGCGTGGGGATACCACAGAAAAGCCAATCTAAAAATTGTTGCAAATTGTCATAGGCAATCAATTTCGAAATTTGAAAAACGATTGTCAGATTCAGAGGCAATTTCTGAATCATGGATTCAGATAATTCGCAAGTTGAGGGCTTTAAATCCGGAATTGACTATCGTCTTTACGGTCTCCCCGGTTCGACATGTGCGAGACGGACTTGTCGAGAACAATAGGAGTAAGGCAATACTCATTGATGCGATAAGAAAGATATGTGATCAAACAGGTGCGGGTTATTTTCCTTCCTATGAAATTCTGATGGATCAATTGCGCGATTATCGGTTTTTTAAAACAGACCGTGTTCATCCCTCAGAAGAGGCAGTTTCCATCATCTGGCAAAAATTATTAGAGTGTTACACCGAGAGTGAGACAAGATCAAAAGTGAAGCACGTTGAATCCTTTCGAAAGTTTTCGAGTCATGTTCCATCTGATTTCAATGCTTTTGAACATCAAAATGAACTGGAACATCGAAAAAATGAACTCTTACTACTGATTCCAGATCTTGTTCTGAAATAAGCAGAATCTTCCAATCCCTTTTATGGCATGCGAACAATTGTTCCTTTGTACTCTGATTTTTCGCCAGGCAAAGGATTTTTCAGCTTTACTATCCAGATAAACGCTTTATTGGCATCTACCAATTGTCCGGTAGTGCGGTTCGTACCGTTCCAGCCGTTCGTTGCATCACTCGTTTCAAAAAGGGTAACGCCATTGGTTGGATCGATAATCAGCATGGAAAAATCTGTATTTCGTTCTGTCAATGCGTAAGGCATAAAGGTCGCATTCTTTGGATTAGGTGAATTCGGCCAAAAAGAATTAACAGCTAAAAGATTATAGGTCTCATCAATCGAAATTTCGCGTGTAACTGTTGCTTCACATCCTCCATCTTTCGGCGATGCTTTAAGCACCACATTGTATGTGCCTTTGTTGTAAAGATGAGTTTTAACTTCTTTTCCTGTCAATTCACCTTTCAGCGTTTCAATGTTCCAGGAAAACGAACAGCTTTCATTTGCTTTTGCAGTGAGTTCTGTCGTAGGTACACCGTTCTCATATTTTGAATCATCGTCAAATTCAATGCTTGCCTGAACAGAGGATTTTACCTTGAAATCAGCGTTTTTACTATATTCAATTTTCCCATTCACGGATTTACCGAAGTAGTAATTGCCGGGATTTTCTGCAGTGAAATTGAATTTTTTTCCAGCAGGTATCGGATAGACTTTGTTAAGGTCAGAAAGGAAAATATCGGACTCATTGCTGTTTTCTATGGCTACGTTATCGCCAGGACACAAATCTGCCAATTTCGGATATAACACAGTTTTTGGTGTTTCCGGATCACTGTTCTTTTGAGAAATCGGGTTAGAGCTCAACGTTTTTTGTTCAGATGTATTTACTTCTGTCGAACGCTTATCTCCCTCCGTGACATCAGTCACAGCAGTTGTTTTTTCTTGATCACCTTGAACTTCGGCATAGGAGGATTCATCACCTAATTTCTCTTGATTGTTGGTTTTGTTGGTGCCAGTGTTGTCTTTGGTGTAAGAACTATTATTTTTAGAAGTTTCGTTTACCGCATTTGGAGAATTTGCAGAAACTTTTTCGGATACACTGTTCGAGGTATTCGTTAAGAGAAATACTGATGTCGCAATTACAATTAAAAGTCCTCCGCCAAGGAACCATTTCCAGGAGAACCCGCTACCATTTACAGGGAATCGTTTGTCCAGCGCTCCGGACAATTTATTCCATGCTGCTGGATCGTAGGGAACTTCATAGTTGCTAATGACGTCCTTGAATTTATCTTCTAAATGATCTTTCATAGTCATTCTAATTTCATAAATTTTTCATTCAACATGCGTTGAAGGTTCATCTTTGCTTTGGCCAGGTTTGATTTTGAGGTGCCTTCACTAATTCCCAGTAGATCAGCGATTTCTTTGTGTGAATAATCCTCTAGTACGTACAAGTTGAAAACGGTACGGTAAGCGGGAGATAATTTTTGAATTGCTTCCATCGCAATCTCGCCTTTTAACTCCGATAAATCCACTTCCTCTTTAACAATGATCGGGTCTTCCGCACCGAGTTTGAAGTCGTTGTCATCGTCGGTACGAAATGGGTCTTTTTTTGATTTTCTGATCGCGTCAATTGCCGTATTCGAAACAATTCGTCGCAACCATCCTTCAAAAGAGCCTTTGTAATCAAATGCACCCAGCTTTTCAAAGATCTTAATGAAACTTTCCTGGAGAATTTCCTGTGCGCTGTCCCTGTCAACTGTGTATCTAAGGCACACAGGGAAGAGTTTGCCGTAGTACAGCCTGAAGAGCTCCTCCTGCGAACGCCGTTCGTTCCGCAGACATCCTTCGATCACAGCTGTCAGTTTTTCTCTGTTCTCCACCTTGCGTTTCGATTGAAAGACGCACAGCTCTCCTCTCGGTTGCCTCTGTGCGAAAAAAATAGAATGAATAATGCTTTTCCTCACAAAGAAAAGGAATTATTGATCAATAAATACTAAATTCGGTGCCGTATTTCAAAGATGTTTACCAATTACAATAAAATATGAAAGTAACAGTAGTAGGAGCAGGGAACGTAGGAGCAACATGTGCAGATGTTCTGGCTCACAGGGAAATTGCCAACGAAATCGTTTTGTTGGATATTAAAGAGGGATTTGCTGAAGGAAAAGCATTGGATATCTGGCAAACAGCGCCAGTCAATTTGTATGATTCCCGAACTATCGGATCAACAAACGATTATTCAAAAACTGCAGATTCTGACGTGGTAGTAATTACCTCAGGTTTGCCACGTAAGCCCGGAATGTCTCGTGATGACCTAATCGCTACGAATGCTGGTATTGTTAAAACAGTTACCGAAAACGTCATTAAACATTCTCCGAATGCAATTATCATTATTGTTTCCAATCCACTTGACGTAATGACCTATTGTTCGTATTTGACAGCTAAAGTTGATTCAAAGAAAGTTTTTGGAATGGCAGGTATCCTGGATACAGCGCGATACCGTGCTTTTCTTGCTGAAGAGCTGAATGTTTCTCCAAAGGATATCCAGGCAGTTTTGATGGGTGGACACGGTGATACAATGGTTCCACTCCCAAGGTACACTACGGTTGGTGGTATTCCTGTAACGGAGATGATCGGTGAAGAAAAATTGAACGAGATCATTGAGCGTACTAAGTTCGGTGGTGGTGAGATCGTGAAACTTTTGGGTACGTCTGCATGGTATGCTCCGGGTGCTGCAGCTGCTCAAATGGTGGAGGCCGTAATCCGTGATCAGAAGCGCGTATTCCCAGTGTGTGCATGGTTGCAAGGAGAGTATGGAATGAAAGATATTTATCTTGGTGTTCCGGTAATTCTTGGCAAAAATGGTATCGAACGCATTATAGAATTGGATCTGAATGCAGATGAACGTAAATTGTTGGAAGAATCAGCTGTTGCTGTAAAAGGAGTGATGGATGTGTTGGATAATATGAACGTTGCTAACGCATAAAGCCAATCATAATTTTGTAAAAGAGAGGGAATACGAAAGTGTTCCCTTTTTTAGTTTTCGTAGGCGCCAATATCCGGAATGGGTGATCTGAACGTTCCTTTGATATCTAAGTTTCCTGGAGGGCTTCCCAGTGAGGCATCCGCATGGTTGTTCAAGGAGGAGCTTGTTGGAAAGAGGAAGTCATAGACGTCCACATCATTGAACAAAGGGTTGGAATTCCAATAAATATTGCTGTAATAACTTTCTGTGGCTGGAGCTTCCCTTTTTATTACACAGTTTCTGATGTCGAATGAAAGTGTGATGGCAGCTTCACTCAATGTATCAAATACCATTTCAGTGGTTTCATTTCCGTAAATCACAGAATTGTAGATGCTTCCCTCATTTATAGATCCAACGTTGACTGTTCCAGTAGCGTAGTCATTGTAATAATTGCTAATTCCCACAGCAGGCGTTCCACTGCCACCACTGCCATACCCAAGAAGGTTACAATGGTTTAGAAGAAAATCAGATCCCTCAAGCACGAGAAGCGCATGATTTCCATTTTTTGAAATGACACAATTTTCAGCTTTCAATTTGGTGCCTGAATACAGAAATAACCCATAACGTGCATTGTTCTGAATAATCGTGTTGGTAAGATTCAAGGTGTATCCAGCAAAAGAATTATCTCTTGAAAACATGTGAATTCCTGCTGTACCATTTTTAATGATCGCGTAATTTATTGTTGATGGCCTCGCCTGATGGAGGTAGATTCCATAGTATTGACCGGACACATCATCGTACAAGGACTCCAAACGATCGCCTTGAAAGGTTACTTCATTTCCAAGTGTTCCTTCAATGTTCAATGTTCCTTTGTACACATAAAGGATGGCATTTTTATGAAGGTAGACATCCGTTCCTGAGGGTATAGTTAAGGTTTTCGCTGAGTCAACAGCTGCATATCCATAAATGACATGTGGTTTGTCGTTAAACCAGGGATTGTCTACGTCATCATTCAAATCGTTGAAATGGAAATAGGCATCCTGTCCCCAAACGGCTAGTTTGACATATTGATCTTTTCCATTTGTTCTGAAACGAATGGAATCCTCTACAATCATCGGCAGGTTTTGATTATTCACATTGAGCGTTACCTCGACAAAAGCAAACAAACTGTCTTTTCCTTCGATTTCAATTCCTTCAATAAAATCTCCCTGAAGTCCGTCGATGTTCATTCGAAATGGAGATGCATCACCCCCCATGAGCTGAATTTCGTCGATTCTGACTGTTTTATTTTCGTTGTTGTAAATTTTAAATTGTTGAGTTGTTGAGCCAACCGTAGTGAAAACCGTATCGAAAACAAGCGTATCGACGGAGAAGGCCAGGTTTTTTTTCGAGGTGAGAATGGCCTTTTTACACCCTGTGAGTGACACAGAGGAAAGGACAAAGCAAGTCACAAAAAAGTAAAAAACGACTCTCAAAACGTGTAATTAGAATTAATTTGTTTAGTTAACGCAACAAAGGTCACATTATTTTCATTGTAAAAATGAAGATATTTAAAAGAAAGTCATAAATTTGCAACCCGATTTAAGGGAAAGAAATACAAAATTGATTTTATGAAAAAAGATATCCATCCAGAAGATTACAGACTCGTAGTGTTTAAAGACATGTCTAATGAGTACAGCTTTATCTGTCCTTCTTGTGCTTCCTCAAACGAGACCATCAAATGGGAAGATGGCAATGAATATCCTTTGGTGAAATTGGATATTTCTCACAAATCACATCCATTCTTTACAGGTATTCAACAATTCGTGGATACCGCTGGTAGAATTGATAAATTCAAAAATCGTTACGGACGCCACCTTAAGTAATCAGGGTGATCCATTCATAGTGCTTGGCCTTCTGGTTTCCGGAAGGCTTTTTTCGTTCTTTTAGCGAAACTTAACAAGAGATATTCCGTTCATAACCTTAACTTTGAAGGGATTAATGCCGCGTTTTACCAGATACATAGTTCTCCTGTTGGTGCTTATGGTCCAACCGGTTTTTGCATCTCGAATTTCAAAAGGATTTGAGGCATTGAAGATCTACAATTATTTTAAAGCGAAACAATGTTTTGAACGCTCTGTAAAAAGGCACCCTGCTGCGGCAACATTTGGTTTAGCTACTATCTATTACCGTAAAGACAATCCATTTCACAACCTTGACTCTGCACTCAGGCATATTCTTTTAGCAGACAGTACTTATCAGTTGTTGAAGGAGGATCAAAAGCAGGAGTATAAAAAGTATTATGCAGAATTTGATTATGTGAACATACTTGTATTAAAAACTAGAATAAGCTCAGCCTTTTATCAATTTGTGGAGAAAAAGAACACTATTGAGGTCTACAATGAATTCATCTCTCGGCATCCATGGGCAAATGAATTTTACACTGCTACTCATAAAAGAGATTCTCTTGCATATGATCTGACCCTTCGTTCCAATCGAGCATCTTCCTTCGAGAAATTCATGATTGATTACCCATTTAGTGAATATTTCAATCAGGCAAAACTCAAATTTGACGACCTCAATTATGCTGAATTTACACAAAAGGGAACCTTGGGTAAGTACCTCGAGTTTATTCAGAAATTTCCTTCAAGTTCACATTCAGGCCATGCAGAGGATAAGGTGTATGATATGAGTACGATCAACAATACGTTGGAGGAATACCATGCGTTTTTGAAAAGTTTTCCAATGAATAGAAATGCCGGTTTGGCATGGAAAAAGATTTACCAGCTGTACATGACTGATTTTTCCGAAAATCGGATCGAGGAATTCAGAACAAACTTTCCGGAGTATCCCTACGTCAGTGAGCTCGAACTTGATGTAAAGAATTCGAAGCTTCAGTTATTGCCATTTAATCGTGGAGGTAGTTTTGGATTTATGGATTACGATGGGAATATAATTATATCCCCAGAGTATGAGCAGGCTGCTGATTTTCACGAGGGACTCGCATTGGTTGTTAAAGACGGTAAATATGGTTTTATTGATAAAGGAAATAAACTTGTAGTACCATTTTTATATTCTTCTGCCAGTGACTTTGAAAAAGGACGCTCGGTAGTACAATTTGAGGATAAGTATGGAATGATTGATCGATCCGGAAAAGTTATTTTCCCTTTTGCGCAAAGAGACAGTCTTTTCGGTTATTATGATCAAGAGTTCAATTTGCGTATTCCGGAACGATTTCAGGAGGCTTTTCCATTTATTGACAGTATGGCAAAAGTTCAGATTAACGAACAACAGGCATTCATTGATGTCTATGGTTCTTTTGTTGTAGCTCCGGGGTATGAAGAAATTGAGTTTTTCAGTGATACCCTGCTAATTTTCAAAGATTCAGGTCTTTATGGTTTAATGAAATTGAACGGAGAGGTACTATTAGCCGCTCAATTTGATCGTGTTCTCAAGCCCGTTATTGACCGAACAATGGTTGTTCAAAATGGTAAAATAGGGTATATCGACCTTTCAGGAAACATGGTCATTGCTCCACAGTTTGAACTGTTCCCAAATTATATTGCGCGCGGACAGTTTAGTTCTAATTTGACAGTAATACGTTCGAAAGGTAAATACGGATTAATGGATAAAAACGGAAAAACAATTCTTGCACCCACATTTAATGATTTGGGGGATGTCTCTTCTCTCATGGCATTTTCGAAAGGGAAAGGATGGGGATACACAGATCTGTTGGGAAAAGTTATAATTCCACCAACCTATTCTTATGCGGAAAGTTTTAGTTCAGGTTCAGCGATTGTTGAGCTGGATGGATTCCAGGGACTCATAGACCAAACAGGTAAAGAGCTCTTGCCACTCAAGTATACATCTCTGGCCAGATTGGGTAAAGAATATTTGGTTGTAACGGATGGTCAAAAAATGGGATTGTGCACCTCAAAAGGAAAAGAGCTCATTCCAATGGAATATGACTCTATTCGAAATGTCAAGGAAGGTTTATTTGTTCTTTTGAAAAACGGAGAATTATCTTACTTTAACGTTTCAAACGGGACATTCATAATACCGCGGCTGAATGAATAGGATCAATCAGGTCATAGAGCAATACAAATTTGCAATTATTGCGGTGGTTGCTGTATACATTGGAATTTTCATGTATCTGCAAATGGAAACCTATGAACAATCGTTCGAGATACAACCGTTTTTTGAGGAGCCAAGAATTGAGGTACCTGAGGAAGAGGTAAAACTAAAGCCTGAAAATATTCAGTTGCCACCGGAATTTCAGCCCGGAGATGTGAAAAACATTTCTAGAGATGTCAACGATAAACGAAAGCGATCTGACAAAGACTGGTCTGAGAATATTCCTACGGAAGATGGGGCGTCTAAGGCTAAGGATTATGAAAAGAAATTATTTGATGAAACAGGAGGTGACGCAAAGAGACGTGCTATGATGCAGGAGATGGAAGAGCGAAAGAAAGATCAAAGTGCAAAAAGTAATCAAAAGTCAGAACAATCATCAAACACTAAAGGAGGAAATACAGCCTATTCAGGGAATGTGATGGTGGATTGGTCGCTCAGTAGCCGAACGCCTCATCAGAACAATAACTGGTGGATACGAAACCCGGGATATACCTGTGGGTATGGTGCCTCCGGAAGGGTTACGGTGTACATTAAAGTCAATCAGGCAGGAAATGTCATTAGCGCTTCTCCGGTGGCATCTTCAGGTTCAAACCAATGTATGATCGATCAGGCGGTAGCTTATGCAAAGAAATCGAGGTTCAATTATTCTGCATCTGCTTCAGCGCAGCAGGAAGGAACGATCACCTATACCTTCGTTTCGCAATAAAAATTTGGACAGGGTTATCCCGATATAAACCCTATTTTTGTTGAGTCATTCCATGCGCATGAATCTCAAGAGATAGGTGTTGTGCTTATCAGCGGGGAAGGGCCTTCACCAAAAGATGGTGGGTGGGCTTTTTGTTCGGGAGGAGACCAACGCGTTCGTTCAACTACTGGATACAAAGGTGAAGATGGCGTGAATCGTTTCAATATTTTGGATGTGCAACGACAGATTCGTTTCATGAATAAGGTGGTGATTGCAGTTGTTCCAGGTTGGGCTGTTGGAGGAGGACATAGCTTACACGTGGTTTGTGATTTAACCATTGCGAGCAAGGAACATGCAGTATTTAAGCAAACTGATGTTGATGTGGCAAGTGTGGACGGTGGATTTGGTTCGGCGTACCTTGCTAGACAAGTTGGACAAAAGCGTGCACGGGAGATCTTCTTTCTAGGGCGATCCTACTCGGCACAAGAGGCTTTCGACATGGGCATGGTGAATGCCGTGGTTCCGCATGATGAATTGGAGCAAACTGCTTTTGAATGGGCTCAGGAAATTCTTACAAAAAGTCCAACCGCAGTAAAAATGGCCAAATTTGGATTTAACCTGATCGATGACGGATTAGTAGGACAACAAGTGTATGCCGGTGAGGCAACACGACTTTTATACATGACCGAAGAAGCTGTAGAAGGACGAAATGCCTTTCTTGAAAAACGTAAACGCGACTTTTCGAAGTTTCCAAAATTCCCATGATGAACGTAGTTCCACTTTTTACTAAAACTCGATTTGTTGCGATTTCCGTTTTTTCGGGGTTGGGACTGCTAGCGGTTTCTTTCAATCCCCTGTCCCAACAGAAGTCCTCTGATCGCAAGGAGTTTACGGGAACCAACGAACGTAAATACATTACTGAAAATGTAATTATTTTAGTGATTGACGGTCCAAGAATGAGTGAAACTTTCGGAGATACCAGTTATCAATACATTCCGAATCTCGCACATGTGCTTGCACCACAGGGAGTATTGCTGAAAAATTTCAGAAATAATGGCCCAACCTATACCAATGCCGGGCATACAGCGATTACCACAGGGGTCTATCAGAAAATAAATAACTCCGGATTAGAGCTTCCTAAAAATCCATCGATGTTCCAATATTTTCTGAAAGAAAAAAACATTTCTAAAGAGAAAGCGTGGATCATTGCGAGTAAAGGGAAATTAAATATTTTGTCCAATACAAAAGAAAAATGTTGGAAAAATCAATACCAACCTTCATCTTTTTGTGGAGTAAATGGTTCTGGTGCAGGGTATACTTCAGATGAGAAAAATTTTGCAGATGCACTGCGAATATTAGGCGAGCATCACCCCAAACTTACGTTGATCAATTTATTGGAGGTTGATGTTTGCGGTCATGCCAACCTCTGGGAACGGTACCTCAATGCCATCCGAAAAACGGACCAGAAAGCTCTCGAATTATGGAACTTCATTGAAAATGATTCCATCTATAAGGGCAAGACTACACTGTTTATAACCAATGATCATGGGCGGCATTTGAACGGACGGAGAGATGGATTCATCAGTCATGGCGATAATTGTGAAGGTTGCCGTTCAATTTATTTGGTGGCGCTCGGCCCTGACTTCAAAAAGAACGTTTCTCTTCCCAACAAATACGAGCAGATAGACATCAGCAGAACCATTGCTGAAATGTTGCATTTTGAGTTCCCGGTTAGTCAGGGGAAGGTTATGACGGATATTTTTAAGTGAGAGTAGTTGCCGCAGAATTTGCAATCTGCGATAAGTATCGAAACAAAAGCTTACTTCTTAAAATTGCCAGCCACCACAAGGTCCTTCGTGCCATGGGTCCAGGAGTAGAAACCTTCACCGGATTTAACTCCTTTTTTACCCGCAGTCACCATATTCACTAACAGTGGACACGGCGCATATTTTGGATTTCCAAACCCATCGTGAAGTACTTCAAGGATTGCTAAGCACACATCCAAACCAATGAAATCTGCCAGTTGAAGCGGTCCCATGGGATGCGCCATTCCAAGCTTCATTACCGTATCGATTTCTTCTACGCCTGCAACACCTTCAAAAAGGGTGTAAATCGCTTCGTTGATCATAGGCATCAGAATACGATTGGCCACAAAGCCAGGATAATCGTTTACCTCAACAGGAACCTTATTGAGTTTACTCGACGTTTCCATGATGAGGTTGGTCACCTCGTCAGAAGTAGAATAGCCCCGAATGATCTCTACCAGTTTCATGACCGGAACCGGATTCATGAAGTGCATGCCGATCACTTTATCTGCACGATTCGTAGCGGCCGCAATCTTTGTAATAGAAATCGAAGACGTGTTTGTCGCAAGGATCACTTCAGGAGCTGTAAATTTATCCAGATCTGCAAAGATCTTCAGTTTCAAATCCACATTTTCAGTTGCTGCTTCAACAACTAAATCCACATTTTTCACGCCTTCTTCGATAGAGGTGAAGGTTGTTAGATTGTTCAATGTAGCTTGTTTATCTGCCTCGGTAATTGCTTCTTTGGCTACCTGACGGTCCAAATTCTTTCCGATGGTCGCCATTCCACGATCCAACGATGCTTGAGAAATATCGATCAGCGAAACCTTATATCCAAACTGGGCAAACACATGAGCGATTCCATTTCCCATTGTTCCGGCACCGATAACAGCTATATTTTTCATTTTTCAAATTTAAGTGAGACAAATATACAAAGCCATCTGATATACACCGATAGAAATGCGATTTAACCTAGAGCAAGGCAGAATCATGTAGTACGACATTTATGCAGTGAATAGGGTTGGATTTTTAGTGACACGAAAAGACGGACCCCGAATTCTTCATACACACATCAATAGTTTACGAAATTAAAGTCAATTGATTATTTGACCACCATCATAGGAACTTCAAAGAAACACAAGCAAATTTGAAGAAAATGTCTAATTGATAATCCAATTAAAAATGGAATCCATGAAAATTTCACAAAGCTGTATTGACGCTTGTTTGGCGTGTTTGACTAGTTGCGAAAGTTGCATTACTGCGTGTGTTGATGCCGGAAATAAGGAATGTATTTTAGTATGTCGCGACTGTGCCGATATTTGTGCCTTGTGTGCGCGTTTTGAAGCAAGAGGCTCCCAATTTGGTAAACAGTTACACGCGTTATGTGCTGAAATTTGCAAATCATGTGCTGTTGAGTGTGGCAAACATGCCGCTCACATGAAAACGTGCGAAGTATGTACGGAAGCGTGTAAGAAATGTGCTGCGGTCTGCGAAGAACTAGCTTCCTCTAAAGTCTAGTCAGTACTAGCTTCGTTTGACTTAAATAAAGGAGAAAGTACTCGTGAATGATACTTTTTGGGAATATTTTTGGCACTTTTGAAATGCTAAAATCTTGATTCCACATGAATCCGAACGATTCGCGAAAAAATACGATTTTATTCTACGACGGCGACTGTGGATTCTGCAATTCCATGGTGGCATTCGTGCTCAAAAACGAACGAGATCATTTTATCTTTTTTTGTCCATTGCAATCGGATAAGGCAACAGCAATTCTCACAAATGCTGGCCTAAAAACCATTGATCCGGAAACCATGTATTTCTTGGGAAACGGAAATGTCTTGGAACGCTCTGATGCAGCTTTACAAGTCGCATTGCATCTTCGTTGGAATTACCGTTGGTTGCGCATTTTTAGAGTTATTCCTAAATCTTGGAGAAATAGCATGTATGATTTCATAGCAAAACGAAGAAAAAAACTAAGAAAAGGCTTTTGTGTATTGCCTGAGGAAAGTCATAGAAGCAGATTCCTTTAGTTAGGATAATTTTACACTCTAGTTAACTTTGTAAACAAACCCTCTTTTGGGTTGTTCTAAAAACGTGAACAACGAGCAAATTGTATCTGTCGCAGGACTTTCTAAAAAGTTCGGAACCTTCGAGGCGGTAAAAGATGTGTCTTTTACAGTGAATAGAGGTGACGTGTTTGGTTTTTTGGGTCCGAATGGCGCAGGTAAGAGTACCACCATCCGTTGTTTACTTTCGTTGATTTCACCTGACCAGGGATCAGTTAGCTTGTTCGGAAAATCTTTTCAATCGAATCGCAGAGAAATATTGTCGAAGGTTGGAAGTATTATCGAAAAACCGGATTTCTACCGTTACCTTTCCGCAGAGAAGAATCTTGAGATTTTTGCCCGTATTTCCGGAGCGGATGTTTCTAAAAAAGAAATCCAGGAAATGCTTGATTTTGTCGGTCTCGGTGACCGTGGAAAGCATAAGGTCAAAGGATTTTCCCACGGAATGAAACAACGACTGGGTATCGCTCAAACCTTGCTGCATAAACCGGATTTGATCATACTGGATGAACCAACTACCGGGCTCGATCCTCAAGGTATCGTGGAGGTTAGAAATCTTATTTTACGTCTCAAAAACGAACAGAACAAAACCATCATTCTTTCCTCACATCAACTCGCTGAGATTGAGCTAATCTCCAATCGAATGGTCATTATCAATCAAGGTAGAACGCTCGTTGAAGGCAGGGTAGATGAATTACTAAATGCCCAGGAACTGGTGGTTCGATTCGAGGTGGACCGTTTGGTAGAAGCTAAAAGTATACTCAATGCTGCCTATTCGGATTCGGAAGTAAATGTGATTTCAGACAAGGAGCTGGAAATTACCTTAGATCAAGGTCAAATACCTTTAGTGAACAAGTTATTCGTTGAACATGGGATCAATGTTACTGCCATCGAACCCAAGCGAAAACTGGAAGATTATTTTTTAAAAACCATTCAGTCCTGAGAATGTTGCTGAAAAACACATACAACGAATTTGTCAAAATTCTTTCCAAACCAAGGAGTTATCTCGGAGTAGGGGCTTTGACCTTATTGATCGGGATCATCATTTTCGCGATGAAGGTGGATGGGAAGTCGATCATTTCTTTCGTGACGGCCAGCTTCGAACAAACACTGACATTCAACGGTCACGTACTCAACGGAAACCTGATTGCGTTTATCATTCTCCAGATGCTCATTGTGCATGTGCCTTTGTTGGTAGCTTTGGTTACGGGTGACTTGATCTCTGGAGAGGCGGCTATGGGGACGATTCGTATGCTCGCCACAAAACCGATCTCGCGCACACAGATTGTCCTATCCAAATTCATAGCAGGGGCGTTGTATACCTTGTTTCTGACCTTTTGGCTTGGAATTCTTGCTTTGGGTGTGTCACGAATGATTTTCGGAACAGGTGATCTCATCGTGTTGAATAGTGATGGACTTGTAATACTCCAAGATGCGGATATTCTATGGAGATACGGGGCCGGTTTTGCAGTGGCTTACCTTTCCTTGCTGACGGTTTCCAGTTTATCTATATGCTTGTCTGCATTTGCTGAAAACTCCATTGGTCCTATCGTGGCGACGATGGCTATTATTATTCTGTTTACCATCATTGGCACCCTTGATGTCACTGTTTTTGATTCCATCAAACCATTTCTTTTTACAACGCACATGGCTGCCTGGCGGAGTTTTTTTGAAGACCCGGTTCCGTTTGATTATATTCAGGAATCAATTGTGATCCTGCTCGTGCACAACATCGTTTTTGTAGTTGTTTCTGTCATTGCATTTAACCGAAAAGACATTACCTCATGAGAGTATTGCTTCTCTTTTTTCTCCTATTTACCTTCGTTCAGGTCAATGCACAAAGTGCCAATGATCTTTTGAATAAGGTGGTTGCAAAAATAAAGACCGTGAAAGATTATACCGCCACGGCCAATGTTACTGCAGATATTCCCATGATCAAGATCCTTCCCTCCAAAGCGAAGATTTATTTTAAGCAGAAGGATAAATTCAAAGTAGAGGCCAAGGGAATCGTCATTCTCCCGAAGCAAGGGTTCACCGATGTGAATTCATTCATCAGCAATACCAAGAATTACCAGTCGATTCTGGGAGACAGTGCAGTGGTTAATTCCACCAAAACAGTTTTGGCGACGGTTATTCCAAACGGAGAAGGAAGTGAAATCATTCTGGCCAAGTTATGGATCGACTATGCAAGAAATGTGGTCATGAAGTCCCAGATTACTACCAAAACGAACGGTACGGTTACTACCACTTACACCTACGGCGATAAAGTTTCCTATGGCCTTCCAAGTAAAATGGTCTTCGAGATCGATGTGAAGAAATTCAAACTCCCAAAGAGTGTGGCTGCGGATATCAATAATCGCGATGACAAAGCCAAACAAGATACCCGCAAAAAAGGAACGATTACGGTTTCTTTATCCAATTACAGTGTGAATCAGGGCTTGAGTGATGCGCTTTTTGTGAAGTGAGGTGGCAGATTGGATTTAGTCAAATATTTTTTTTGCTAACTGACAGAATGATTCGTATCCATTGAAAAAGATCATTTCCTTCATTGTAGGACTTTTTATTAGTCAATTAAGTGTTTTCAGCCAGCCCTGTGGTCCTGACGTACGTGTATTTGATCAGCAAATGATTACGCCTTCCGGTGACATTCTTTTATTGAGCACCTGGTTGGGGGGTGAATTAATGATGGCCGGCGAACCAAAAGGAATTACATTGAATTATACTTTGGTCACCAGTATAGGCGAATTGAAAAAAGACACAAGTATCTACCTTGATTGGCCGGATTATTACTATGATTTTATGTCATGCAATGCCAGTTATTTGTCCAAAAATGAAATGGATGAGATATATTCTAAAGGCACGACAACACCTGAAGGGAATTGTCCTACATACATGCTCTATTCCGCCCGTGAAAATGTGGTTATTGGTTATTTTTTGAAAGGCGACAGAAAATACGCCTATGATCTCCTCATTGATCCTAATGGCAATTCTGAATTTGCCGTCGTATACCCAAGATGTCTCTGGAAACTATGATTTTAAAGCGTTTAAATTGGAACGTATTCAGCCTTCAAATGTGGTTCATGAGAAAGATTCAGATAAACAAGATCGTTGGCAAGTACAAGGTAGCGGTTGGCATATTCCATTGGAAGGATATTTGATTCACATGTACAATCAGCCGCTTGTTTCAATAAATAAAAATCTGCTCTACATTACTGTTTTCAATGATGACAAGGAAAGTTGTCCTGGCTATGGACGTGACGTCTATCCGATCTTGTATTGCATTGATCTGAAAAACGGAAAAATGCTTTGGAATTATGATTTCAGGAGATCAATAAGGAAGTTTTGATCGAACATGTGGTTCGCAATAGTCTAAGCCGGAGCAAAAGCCTGTCCCCCGCGGCGGGAAAGTGCCTGAAGCTCCAGTGCTCACCGTGATTAAAACTATTCTCATTTATTAATTATAATACAGAAGGAAATGATACCTTTACTGAAGTATATAAATTGAATTTAATGAGAAAAACACTACTCTTTATAGGTCTATCAATGTTTAAGTTAGGCCTTTCTCAAATTAATGAAGGAATGGTAGCTCATTTTCCATTTGATAATAACCTTTTGGATATTTCGTCTTCATCGATCATGGCTACGAACAATGGAACCACCTTTGGGCTAGATAGAAATGGAACCAACAATTTGGCAATAAATTCAAATGGATCTTCATATGTCTCTTTTAATGATAATTCAATAAAAACAGCACTTCCGGTATCCATATCTGTGTGGGTTAAAATAAGTGCCTTTGATGCAGTCTTATCAAGTCCAATTTTCAACTCAGACAGCGATTATAACAATTATTGGGGCTATATGCTTGCGCTAACTCCAACAGGCAAAGTTTACACGCAGTTTGGTGCTGGGTTGGGTAGTGCTGGGTCTTCAAATAAACGAGGTTTTTTAACAACTAATTCCATCGCAACCGGCTCTTGGCATCATATTGTGGCAATTATCAAGAGTTCCAATGATATGCAAGTATATTTAGATTGCCAGCAATGGACAGGTGCTTATAGTGGATCCGGATCAATTGCGATTGATTATTCTACAACGAGCAGTCGAATAGGTAGTGAGGCTGCAAACTCAACTTCGGTTAATGGAACATATCTAAACGGATCAATGGATCAACTTGCTATATGGGGAAGAGAATTAACGTCTACCGAGATTTCTTTTTTGTGTGATTCATTTAATAGTTTGGATCTTGAGGAAATTGATTCAACTCCAAAGGAATTGGTTAAAATATTCGATTTAATGGGTAGAGAAACAGAGTTTAAGTCTAATACCCCTCTAATATTGGTATACAGTGACGGTACTTTTGAACGTGTGTTGAGCGTCGAATGATGGATTCGCTCCTCGAAATTCGTTAACCTAAGGAAATTTACTTTTTGGTTTTTCTCTCCAACACCATTTGATTTGCTGACTGGTTCTGTACAAAAGTGTTTTTTATTTAAACAAAAACATGTGTGTCTTTTCTCCGTGTCAAACTTTCATACAGCGTGAAGGAAGTTTTGAGCGAAGATGCGGTTCGCGACAGCGTAAGATGGAGCAAAAGCCTGTCTGTCTTGGCGGGAATCAAAGCACGTAGCGAAAAAGCTTACTGTTCCAAAGGAAACGCCTTATTGAAGTTGAAAAAGCAGTTTGTAGCTTCGATACTACTTCGTGGTTCATCCTTTTTTCTGCTTTGGCAAAAAAGTACAAGAAATAACTAAAGACATTATTTCAAAAACTCCAAAGTCTCCTCACAAACCAATTCCAGACCCGTTGGCAGGTTATCTAAATTCCACGGTTGTGCTGAACCAAACGTATGATTTGCCCCTTCGAACTCAACAAGCTTTGTTGCTAACCAGCACAGGCTTCTTCAATGCTTTACAGGTCGCTTCGATGTTTAAGGAATCCTGGTGTTTCACAAAATCTTCGTATTGAAAATAGTTGTTCGGCAGATTCTGCTTCGTTCTTCCGTTGTGAACGTAGCGCACGCCCTCTTTTTTCCATTGCTCTAAAACTTCACCTTTCGGAAAGCGATTGGCAATGGTGGAGATCCCCGCCCACGTAACCGTTTTAACAACCTTCGGATGAATGGATCCCAAAATGGCCGTACCGCCGCCACGTGAATGACCGATGAGGTAGAGTTGTTTTCCCTCCGGGAAATGTTCTTCCAGCCATTGGATCACTGCTTCTAGATCTTCTTTCTCTTTGCGGTAGGTATTCATGGAAAAAGCCTCCGGATCCGGAAAATCAATGCCGTTGGCTATCGTTCCGCCGTTGTGACTTACGTTGTATTTGCAAAAGGCGTAGCCCAGTGTAACGAAAAAGTTTTCAACCAAATTCCAGCAACCCCAGTCTTTGTATCCCATGAATCCGTGAAGGAAAAGGATCGTTTTGCCATTGAAATCGGCAGGAATGGAGAGGTCTACGAGGCTTTCTCTGCCTTCCGAACCGACATAAACCGCGTTTTTTATGAGTCGTGCATTGTTCATGATTCAAAGATACATACTGCCCACTGATCCATAGCATTTCTTTATCTTTGATCGTTCCGATAAACTCGAAAACATGAAGATCTCCGCATCGGTGTACAGTGATAAAAAACGTCCTCTAAAAGAAGTGATCGAAGACCTCGTTCAGCACCAGGTGGATCTCTTGCACATTGATTGCAATGATGATCCAAAGGTTTTCGACGATATTAGAGAAATTCGAAGCTGGTGCGACCTTCCGATCGATCTGCATATCATCACTGCTCACCCGGAGAAGTATTATGAACTGCTAAGGGAAAATCCGGTGGAATATGTCACCTTTCAATTCGAGGATCTTCAAGCTGAGCTAAACATTCCTGGGGATATCGGTGGAAAGAAAGGATTGGCCATCATTACTCCTACGCCAGTGGAAGTTTTCGATCAGTTCGCTGATTTTGATTTCATCCTCATCATGGCGACGATTCCAGGGCAAAGTGGGGGAGTGTTTGACAGCGTTAACTTCTCTAAGATCCGTCAGTTTAGAAAACGATTCCCCAATAAATCGATCCATGTTGATGGAGGTGTGAATGGGGAAGTTTCATTCATTTTGCGAAATATGGGCGTGAGTTCTTCAGTTTCAGGTTCTTATTTGTTCAATGCGCCGAGTATTGGCCATGCCTTGATGAACCTGACCAAGCGATCAATGGAATCTCATTTTAAAGTGAAGGATTTCATGATCCCATTGGAAGAATGTCCTGTGGTAACTCAAAAAGAACTCTCTCTTCGCGCTGCATTGACCACGATTGAAAATGGTAAATTGGGTTTTTGTCTGGTTACTGGTGAAGAGGATCAATTCCTGGGAATCATTTCCTCCGCAGATATTCGGAGAAGTCTCTTGAATAAGCTTGAAGAACTGAATTCTCTGAATGTTGATGACATGATCAATAAAGAACCTGTTTTGATTGATCAGGAGTGCACAGTCGTTGAACTTTTACAATGCATTAAACGTTGTTCTTTTCCGGTGATGTATTTGCCCGTGTTAAAATTTGGACAAAAAGCCGCCGGAATTGTTAACTTTGTAAACTTAGTGAAAGGCGAATTATGATCATTCATTTGAAATCCGGACTTAGCAGAGAAAGTGTTCAACAAACTGCTGAAAACCTTAAGGCTTTTCATGTCAGCTATGATGGAATCGATATTCTCATTACTGGTTCTGGTGTAAAGGAACTTCCAGAAATTCTTTTGGATAAAACGGAGGAACACTGGGTTTTTCCCAACGACATGCAGTTGTCATCCAAAAAGTATCGATCGGAAAAACGTGAAGTAAATCTTGGAAATATTACGATCGGTGGTCAAACACGAAATACTGTGTTAATTGGCGGTCCATGTTCAGTAGAATCTGAGGAGCAATTGCGTTCTTCAGCTGAGCTACTCACCTCGTTGGGACTTACAACACTTCGCGGCGGATGTTACAAACCGCGTACGAGTCCATACTCTTTCCAGGGTTTGGGTCTGGAAGGTCTTAAATTACTCGCTAAGATGCGTCAAGAGTATGGGCTGAAAGTAATTACGGAAGCGCGTGACGCAACGCATATCCAAGAGATCATAGAGTATACGGACGTTATTCAGGTTGGAGCAAAGGCGATGTACGACCAGGGAATCCTTCGTGCATGTTCGAAAACAGAAAAACCTGTTCTGATCAAAAGAGGATTTGGTACAACTTTACAGGAATTTGTTCAAGCGGCTGAATTCGTAATGTCTGGAGGAAATATGAATGTCGTCCTATGTGAACGTGGTATTCGCACATTTGAAACAGGTACCCGTTTTACGCTTGATCTTTGTGGCGTAGCATGGCTACAGGAGCATACGAATTTACCTGTCATTCTTGATCCTTCCCATGCAATGGGATATGCGTACGGCGTTCCTTCTCTGGCACGTGCATGTGTGGCTATGGGAATTGACGGCCTATTGATCGAAACTCATCCCAACCCGAAGGTGGCAAAATCAGATGCTTCTCAGCAATTGGATTACACGCAGTTCAGGGAGATGCATGCATTATTGAAACCAGTAGCGGAAAGCGTAGGGTATAAAATCGTTTAGTCCAGTGTATCTTGAACAGAACATAAAGGGCCTTTGTGCCAGAAACGGAATTGAATTCGATGAGTTTTTGAGTGACCTTGATGCGGAGAACGTAAGCGAGCTTACTGTATTTGACTTAGAGGCCATTTCAGAAGAATATGAGGTCGATCTCCTTTCCTTGCTGTTCAAACCGATGTTCCGCACAGATCTTTTCTCCAAAAAACTTGAAAAAATTAAATTATTGGTGCTTGATGTCGATGGCGTAATGACCGATGCAGGTATGTATTATACTGAAAATGGGGATCAAATCAAAAAATACAACGCCAAAGATGGCATGGCGATTCAGCATCTTGTGAAATCCGGTTTTCAACTTGCGATCATTTCTTCAGGTTACAAAGCGGAAATGGTCAAAACTCGTGCGGAATTATTAGGAATTCAATTTTGCTATGTGGGCCGTGAACCCAAGCTGGATATTCTCCAGAAGCATTGTGAAGAACTGGGACTGAAATTGGAGAATGTGGCTATCATTGGGGATGACATTAACGACCTGGAGGTATTCAGAAAAGTGGGCTTCACAGCTTGTCCTTCTGATGCAGTGCTCGTGATCAAAAGTCATTCGGATGTCATTTTATCAAAAAAAGGGGGGGAGGGCTGTGTTCGCGAGTTCGTCGACGCATATTTACTAAAACAACCACTTACTTAAAGCTATTTTCATGAAGATCGGATTGATTCGAGAGGGAAAAGTGCCACCTGACAAAAGGGTGCCATTGACACCAAAACAATGCAGTTACCTTAAAAACAAATACCCAACTCTTGAAATTATTGTTCAGCCGAGCTCAGTTCGTGCATATCCTGATTCGGATTACGTAAATGAGGGAATAGATCTGACTGAGGATCTGTCCTCGTGCGATCTCATTATGGGAGTCAAAGAAGTGAATATCCAGGATCTTATTCCGGGAAAGAAATTCATGTTTTTTTCGCACACGATTAAAAAGCAAGCTCACAATCAAAAGCTGATGCGTGCACTTCTTGATAAGCACATCGAAATGATTGATTACGAAGTGTTGAAGGATGCTTCTAACAAACGGATCATAGGTTTTGGTCGTTATGCCGGGATCGTAGGAACATACAATGCGTTTCTTACACTTGGACTTAAGGATGGTACATATACACTTAAGCCTGCCCATCAGTGCCACGATAGGAAAGAAATGGAGGCTGAGCTGAAAAAAGTCATACTTCCGAAAGACTTTAAAATCGTACTCACTGGATTTGGACGTGTTGGTCACGGTGCACGTGAGATCATTGATCTATTGCCTATAAAGGAAGTTACCCCCGAAGAATTCGTACATACTACCTTCGAACATCCTGTGTTTACGCATTTGGAGGTGGGTGAATATTACGCACCAAAGGATGGTTCTGAATTTGTCAAAGCTGATTTTTATTCGATTCCTGAAAAATACGCATCCACTTTTGGACGGTTTGTTTCTGAAGCTGATATGTATATTCCATGCCATTTCTGGAGCAATCGCTCTCCATTTATTTTAACGAATGATCAGCTCTCGCGTGCTGATCGACGTCTCAGAATTGTAGCGGATATATCATGTGACACAGAGGGTCCCATTGCTTGTACGATTAGAGCGAGTAAGATCTCCGATCCAATTTATGGATACAACCCTGTGACAGGTCAAGAAGACGATTTTCGTAAACCTGATGTACTAGCGGTGATGGCAGTGGATAATTTACCATGTGAATTACCAAGGGATGCCTCCGAGGATTTTGGCAATGAGCTGATCAAATTAATTTTGCCGTGTTTTATGGAGTCTGATCCGGATCGTATAATTGAGAGAGCTACAGAAACACGAGACGGTCAACTTATGAAGGATTTTGCCTATTTGCAGGATTATGCAGATGGCATTTTGGTACATTGAATTCTTCAAGTCTAGACTTTAGTCATCTGTATTAAATTCAAGGTAGTTTATACATTTTGGCTATGTTTGTATAGATGAACTCTGAAACTACTCATACCCTGAAAGGTCAAACCATTTTGGGTGCCAATAGATTACTGATTGTATTGACGGTAATCAATCTGTTTAATTTTATCGATAGATACGTTCTCTCAGCTGTACTAGAACCAATCAAAGCCGATTTAGGCATAAAAAACGATGCCGATATGGGAAGGATGGCAACGGCCTTCATGCTTGGTTACTTTTTGACCTCTCCCATTTTTGGATACCTGGGCGACCGATTGTCAAGGAGAAAGTTAATGGCAATTGGTGTTGTTGGATGGTCTCTTGGAACATGTCTAACAGGGATTGCTCAGGGCTTTTCGTTTATGATTTTTTGTCGCGTGATGGTTGGATTAGGTGAAGCCAGCTTTGGAGCAATTGGTCCGGCTGTAATTTCTGATGCATTCTCCGCTGAAAGACGCAACAAAGCCATTACTTTTTTCTCTCTGGCCGTTCCATTGGGCGCCGCGCTGGGATTTGCATTGGGTGGAATCATTGCTTCACAGCTCGGATGGCGCAGCGCCTTTTTCATAACTGGACTGCCCGGATTCTTATTGGCGGTACTTTTGTTCTTTATTCCTGAACCTGAACGTGGACAGAGTGATTCAGCAGAAGAAGGTCAAACGCAGGAAAAAATCTCTGTTAAAAAACTAACTTCCTTGTTTCGGAATAAGGAATACCTCTACGTGAACCTGGGATATATCTTTTACACATTCGCAATGGGTGCTTTTTCCTTTTGGGGACCTGCATTTTTAAATCGCGTCCACGGCATGGATCTGGCAGATGCCTCCCTGTTTTTAGGTCCAACACTTGTTGTGGGAGGGATTTTAGGAACCTTAATTGGAGGTTATTTTGCGAATCGCTGGCGAAAGAAAAGTCCGGCAGGATATTCGAAATTACTGGTCATTTCCGTCTTGTGTGCGATACCATTTTCCTTTGTATCATTTTTAACTGAAAACACCATGATAAGCATGGTTTGCATTGCGGTTTCGCTTATATTTCTATTTCAGTCGACCGGTCCGATCAATACAGTAATCGTTGAAAGTGTATCTTCAAACATGCGCGCATCTGCCATGGCGATCTGTATTTTTATGATCCATGCATTCGGAGATTTATGGTCGCCTGAGCTGGTTGGAAGAGTTTCAGACAGCGCCGGAAATTTGAGAATAGGAATGCTTATTCTTCCGGGAGCATTTTTTCTGGCTGCTGTTTTTTGGTTTCTTTTATTTAAAGTTCAAAAGGCCAAAAAGAATATCTTGGCAACCGAGCTTTAATCTTTCTTTAACAAAGTAGGTATTTAAATGAAGTTTACGTTTAGCCTTTTTTATAGAATGGCAACTTCACCACTTTAGCTTTCACACCTTTCTCTCGAATTTCAATAAAGATCTCTGATTCCAAGGCGGCATGGTCGGTTGTGACGTAGCCGAGTCCAATTCCAACTTTCATGGAAGGAGACATCGTTCCTGAAGTTACTTTTCCAATGATATTTCCATGAGAATCTTGAATCGGATAATCATGACGAGGAATACCTCGGTCGACCATCTCGAAAGCAACCAATTTGCGTTTTACTCCTTCTTCTTTTTGTTTTTTCAAGGATTCAGAGTCAGTAAAGTCTTTGGTGAATTTAGTGATCCAGCCCAACCCGGCCTCAAGAGGAGATGTCGTGTCATCAATGTCGTTTCCATACAAACAGAAGCCCATTTCTAAACGCAAAGTATCTCGCGCTGCCAAACCGATCGGTTTAATTCCGAAAGCTGTTCCAGCTCGAAAGACCTCATTCCATACATGTTCGATATTCTCATTTTTCACATAGATCTCGAAGCCACCTGAACCAGTGTATCCTGTTGCAGAGATCATAACATTGTCCACTCCTGCAAACCTGCCATGCGAAAAGGTGTAATAAACCATTTCAGATAAATTTACTTCCGTCAAGGATTGCATCGCCTCAGCGGCTTTTGGTCCCTGAATAGCCAACAAGGAATAATTATCTGAAAGATTCTCCATCTCTACGCCCAGATCGTTCATTCCTGAGATCCAGTTCCAGTCTTTTTCAATGTTTGAGGCGTTCACTACAATGAAATATTCATTTTCATGGACTCTATATATGATCAAATCGTCAACGATTCCGCCTTTTCCATTGGGCATGCAGGAATACTGTGCTTTGCCATCGAATAGAACGGATGCATCGTTCGAAGAAAACTTTTGGATCAGTGCCAACGCATTTGGTCCGCGAAGAACAAACTCACCCATGTGCGATACATCAAAAACACCCACACCATTGCGAACAGTTTCGTGTTCAACGTTGACGCCCTCATATTGAACAGGCATATTGTATCCTGCAAATGGAACCATCTTAGCTCCAAGTGCAACGTGTGTATCAAAAAGTGCAGTGTTTTTCATTGTTTTAAAATTTTGTCAAAAGTAGCAGTTTTTGTTCCATCTAATGTTAATCTAAAAGTTCTGCCAGTTCTTTGCCGATTAAACTTCCAATAGCTACACCCATTCCACCCATGCGTACACCAACAGAGATTCGTTCGTCTAAGCGCTCAACGATAGGAGCTTTTACCGGTCCGACGCCCATTATACCTGACCACTGATAGGCAATGTCAAAGTGATCTCTGGGAAGGATGACTTCTCGAAGAAGATTTTTTAGGGCATCCATAATTTGAGTAGTGGTGGTTAATTCAGTGGTTGTCTCGCCCTCAAAATCTAAATTCCGTCCACCGCCTAGAAGGATTCGATCCTCAATGTTTCGGAAATAATAATATCCCTGCTGGTAATGAAATGTGCCTTTGACTCTCAGATTTTCAATTGGCGTAGTGACCAACACCTGTGCTCTCGCTGGCTTAACTTTTAGGTGGGGTAGGAGTTGCGAGGCAAATCCATTGGTACAAACTAACACCTGCTTTGCTTTGAAGAATCCGATGGATGTCTGAAGAGAGCAATGATATAAATTGGATTGCAGAGCAATTACATCAATTCCAAAAAGGCAATGAATCCCGAGCTCTGTCGCCAATTGATGAAGTTTTGTAATAAGTTTGCCGGTATGAATTTGACCTTCCAACCGATTTTTAAAGCTCCCTTTGATTCCCCCAAATCCAAAATTCTCAGCACAGTGTGGATCGAAGCTGTAAACCTCTTTTTCTCCGGTAATGACTCTCATGTTGTAATTGAGGTAGTCCAATTTTTCTGCAAGGGAGCGAAGATCGGTTGTGTCACTTTCACGAATTAGATCCCAGGAACCATTGGTTTGAAGCTCCATAGAATCGTCACCAACCAAGGAACGAAGATTCTGTAACCCTTTCCAACGCTTTTCAACTGTATTCCAAACAACTGATTCATTCATATTCTGGAGATCATCCAGAATCTCTGTTACACTTCCGAAGCAGGCAAAACCAGCATTTTTAGTACTGGCGCCCGAGGGAAGGTAACCTCTTTCCAGAATCACAACTTTTGAAGAGGAGTGTTTCTTTCGAAGTTCTATCGCTGTGGATAATCCAACAATACCTGCACCAACAATGAGAAAATCGATGTTTTCAAAATATGTGTTTCTCTCCCAAAAACTGAGTTGGTCGATGTCGGGCAGTTTGTAAGGATTATTCGACAATTTTCGTGATATTTGTAAAAATCTGAGATCAAAATTAAACCAAATCTGTAACTGCTTGTACAGAGGTCCGTTTAAAACCAAATTATGAGAAGTTTTTTTCTTCTTTTCCTCTTTGTCTGCATATCATTTATTGGTTATGTACAAACGCTGACCTTTGCATTTAAAGGCACAGTTTCCAATCAGGATTTAGGCAAAAATGAAACCGGCGTTACTGTTTCAATTGTTCAGAACGGAAATACGATTAGTTCTGCTACCACAGCTTCAAATGGAAAATACTCCTTGAAAGGCAACGTAAACTATCTCTCTCCTTTCAGTGTGGTTTTTTCAAAAGGAGGAATGGTCTCGAAAAAAGTGAATTTCAACTTCGCTACCATGAACGAAGAGGACATTCCTGCAGGTTCAGAATTTAGTCCAATAGCTGATCTTAGCATGTCACTTTTCGCAGAACGTCCGAATGTTGATTTTTCATTTTTGAACAACGAACCTGTAGGAAACGTCACCTGGAATAATGCAAAACTATCGCCTGAGCTCGACAAGGTAACTTCCGACAAGATGAAGGCTAAAATTGAAAAGCTGTTGATGCAGGCTGAACAAAATAACTCTGCCAACGAAGCAAAATATCAAGCGTTGATCAAGGAGGCAGATAATTTATATTTAAGTCTGAAAAAATACCAGGAGGCGCAAGCCAAATATGAAGAAGCATTGGCCTTAAAGCCGAAAGAGAAATATCCAAGTGACAAGATCGTGGAGTTGGATGCGCTTATTGCGGCCAATCAAAAGCAAGCCCAAGCGGCACAACAAGCGGATGTTGAATATCAGAATTTGATCAAGGCGGCCGATGTATTGAGGGACCAAAAGAAATATGAACAGGCTATTTCAAAATACAAAGAGGCTGTTGCGAAAAAAAATGAACAATATCCGAAGGATCAAATTGTAGCGGTTCAAAAATTAGTGGATGATCAGAAGAAATTGGCGGAAACAGAGACGAAATACACTGAAGCTATAAAAGCAGCAGAACTTGCATTTACTCAAAAGAATTACACACTTGCTAAAGAAAAATATACGATTGCCAGCGAGCTAAAACCTGCCGAATCCCTTCCGAAAACAAAAATCACAGAAATCGAAAAGATACTCTCTGACCAGAAGACATTGGCTGATAAGAAGAAAAAGTTTGAGGAGGCCATGTCTGCAGCAGATAAGTTGTTTTCTTCCTCTAGCTGGGCTGATGCCAAGTTGAAATATACTGAAGCATCTCAGCTCGATCCAACGGCAACTCTTCCTAAAACTAAGATTACAGAATGTGATGCTAAAATTGCACTTGCTGCAAAAGACAAAGAAAAGGCAGATAAAATTGCAAAATTATTGTCTGAGGGATCTACATTTTTTACTTCAAGTAAATGGACTGAGGCGAAAGGGAAATATAATGAGGTATTGGCGTTAGATCCACCTAACAAGGAGGCAAAAGATAAATTGGCAGAGATTGCTGTCAAAGAACAAGATTTAGCAAAATCAGCTGAGCAAGAGGCGAAGTTTGCAAAATTTGTAAAAGATGGTGACGCTTCAGTAAAAACTTTGAACTACGTAGATGCCAAGACCAAGTATGAGTCTGCTCTCGCATTAAAATCCGATGCTGCTGTTCAAACCAAATTGGACGATGTCAACACTAAAATCAAAGAAAAAGAAGACAAGGCAAATCAAGAAGCCAAATTTCAATCGTTAAAAACAGAAGGAATTCAGCTCGCCAACGAATCAAAGTTTTCCGAAGCAAAACTCAAATTGAATGAAGCATTAGCGATTAAATCCGACGTCATCATAACTGCGAAGCTGAAGGAGATTGATGAAAAAGAAAAACAGCTTGCAGCCGGTTCAAAGTTGGAAAAGGACTATCAGGATTTACTCGCTGCTGCAGAAGGTTTGGAGAATTCTAAAGATTACGACGGTGCCATTCAGAAATACAAAGAAGCATCTGCGAAAAAACCTACCGAGAAATTCCCTAAAGATAAAATTGCGGCAATTGAAATTTTGAAAATCCAGAATGCAAAGCAAAAAGACGTGGATACCAAGTACGACGCAGCGATGAAGCGTGGAGACGACCTGATGGTTCAGCAGAAGTATTTGGATGCGATCAAGGAATACAACAATGCTTTGGCGATCAAACCGAATGAGACCTTGCCTGTTCAAAAAGCAAAAGAGGCTGAGGAAGCTGAGAAAAGTAAAGGTTCGGAGGACCGAAAGCAATATGAAAAAATCATTGGTGGAATAGAGAAAGCAATAGCTGAAAAGGATTACTCACGAGGGAAAGAGCTTGTCGAGCGTGCTAAAAGTTTTAACAAGCAATTCAATATTTTTCCTTCAGACACTAGACCAAATGATCTTTTGACTCAGATCAATCTGTTGGAGCAAGCAGACAAGAATTATTCTGCTAAAATCGCCGAAGGAGAAAAATTTGTTACATCAAAAGAGTACACCAAGGCTGTTGCTTCATTTGAGGCAGCGAAGATCATTAAGCCTTCTGAAACACTTCCGCAAACCCGAATCGATGAGGTCAATTCGTTAATTGCTGCCAATGCAAGTGCGAAGGAAAAGGAAAGAATGTATTCAGAATACATGGCGCAGGGTGGATTGAGTCAGAATGCAAAAAATTATGAAAAAGCCATTGAGAATTATGAACGCGCTTTAAGTGTTAAGCCGGGTGATAAAACAGCGCAGGATAAAATCTCAGAGGTCAAACGATTAATGGATGATCTGGCAAATTCTGCGAAGTCTGCCAAGGAAAGACAAGACAAATTTAATGCATTAATTAAAGAAGCGGATGGGCTCTTTTCCGGTAAGTCATATTCGGAAGCATCAGTAAAGTATTCAGAGGCATTGAATTTAGACGCAAAAAGCAGTTATGCAAAAAAGCAATTGGACGAGAGTAATAGACTGAAAGCAAGTGCAGAAGCCCAAAAAGCAGAAGAGGAATTTAAGGCGTTGGTAAAATCGGGAGATGATTTCTTCGCAATTAAAAGTTTTGACAAATCGAAAGAGGATTTTAACAAAGCGCTGGCAATTAAACCAGGAAATCCGTATGTGGTCAATAAATTGAAAGAAATTGACGCCTTCCTCAATCCGGCGATGGAAAAATCGGTAGCCTTACAACCTTTAGGTACGCCATATGAAAGTTCCATAATGGATGGATACGCAGCGCTAAAAGAGGCCGAAATCCAACGTAAAAATATGAAGGATGGGGCAGTAGAAAATAAAGTCTCAGAATCTGTTAAAGCAAGTTCCGATTTAAAGGAAATACAAGAAATAAAAGCCCAATCGAACAGGGAGAAGGTTACGAATGCAATTACTACGGTATCGACAAATGATCAAAATGGAGATTTAAACCGTCAACTCACTGTACAAGTATTGGATAAAACTCAAAAGGATATCGAAACCGAGCAAATTGCAGATGAGAATTTTAAACATTCCGAGAATATTCGTTCACAAGAGTCTCTGACGACGATAGTAGATGAATCTGCTATCGACTATAAAAGTCGGGAAAGTGTATATTCTGAGAATTCAGAGACCTTATCTACTTACAACTTAACGCGTATGGAGACCGAACGTCAAAGGGAAGTTGGTGAGGGGAGTATGAATGTTGCAGCATCACAGAAGATTACTGAAATCGAGAAAAAGCGACAGTCGGATGCCATAGATGATTATGCAAGTCGTGATGTGGCGAGGAAAGAGGTGGATCAAAAGAGGAAAGAGGTGACTGAGCTAGATCAGACATTGGATCAGGGCAAAAAAGGAGAGCTTCTGGAAAATGACAGGCAATTGTACAAAAACAAAGCGAATATTTCTGAAAAAGAAGTGGAGGATGCCAAGGTAGCTCAAAACAATGATGTTTATCTCAAACAGGTAAAAAGTGACGTTAACAAAGAAGAGTCGGACAGGTCTGATGTACAAGTAGTGCATGCGCAGGAATTAAATAAATCCATTGATGACATTAACGTTTCAATTGATCAGAATACTGTAGAGCGTGATCTTAATAGAGGGAAAACTACGGAGATAATCAAACAGGGGACGGAAGAGATAGAACTTTCGAGTATTGCAACCAACACCAAGGAGAATACAAAATACCAAAGTAACAAGAGTGTCATTGACGGAAAAAGTGCCATCGCATCTGAAAATGAAGCTGCTGCAAAAGAAAATCTGGCACAAAACAATGTTGGAGTTAAATTAATTGACAAAAAAGCCAATACCTCTGCCTCCGATTTGAATTTAAGTGATGATCAGGAGAGACTTGATACACGAAAGAAAGTAGAAATAATTTCAAGTGATATTGAACAGAATTCTAAAGCAAGTGAGGGAGAACAAGCAGAGTTCAATAAAAAGGTGAATGACGTTGCCAAAGCAGTGGAGGCAGGAAATACCGGTTTGGAAGAAGCAAATAAGAATAAGAACCTTGCCAACCAAGAGAAACTTACAGAAGCTGAGACTCAGAAACCTGAAAAGATGAAATTGGCCAATTCACTTGGTCAAGAATATCCTGAAGGGGTGAGTCAGGAATCATTTACCCAAAATGACAGTAAAGGCCTGATGACTGCTATTATTACCCGCAGGATTGTTGTAATTGAGGGGCGTGGAGATGTCTATGTTCGAACACAAACTCTTCAGGCGATTACATACACAAAGAATGGTCAGCCAATCACTGAAACTGTTTGGCAACGGGAGACGCAAGGGCCGCATCTGAAAAAGAATTATTGAGCGAGAGTTTATTCAAAATACACTGTCAGTAACTCTTCTTCATTTTCACATTTATCGTAGTTGTATTAGGTAATTTCATCAAAAGAATTTTGATGCCTAATCAATTTTTATGAAAGTACATTTCATCGCTATAGGAGGCAGTGCCATGCACAATCTTGCCATCGCCCTCAAACGAAAAGGTGCTCATGTCACAGGTTCGGACGATGAGATTTTTGAGCCGTCCAGAACGAGACTCGAAAAAGAAGGGATTTTACCTCCAGAGATCGGTTGGTTTCCTGATAAGTTACAAAAGGACATGGATGCTGTCATTTTGGGAATGCATGCCAGGGCTGACAATCCAGAGCTTCTGCGTGCTAAAGAGCTTGGATTGGCGGTTTACTCTTACCCGGAATACCTCTACGAACAGAGCAAGGATAAACTCAGAGTGGTCATCGGCGGTAGTCACGGGAAAACAACGATTACGTCTATGTTGCTTCATGCCGTCGGGAAACTTCAATTGAATGTAGATTACATGGTCGGCGCTCAGCTTGAAGGATACGACTGTATGGTTAAACTTTCGGAAGATGCAAAAGTGATGATTTTGGAAGGCGATGAATATTTGAGTTCGCCCATTGACAGACGTCCGAAGTTTCATTTGTACAAGCCTCATGTGGCTATAATCAGTGGGATTGCCTGGGATCATATCAATGTGTTTCCAACATTTGAAAATTATGTTGAACAGTTTGATATTTTTTGTTCATTGATTGAGGCTTCTGGCACTCTTGTCTTTAATCAGGCAGATCAGGAGGTGGCGAAGCTTGGAGAAAAATATAAATCACAATTGAATTCTGTTCCTTACACAACGCCGGAATATTCAGTCACGGATTATGGCACTTTGCTCAAATATGATGGCAAGGAATACAAGCTTCAGATTTTTGGTGCGCACAACCTCCAAAATTTAATGGGTGCTATGAATTTAGCCAAAGCCATTGGAATTACTTCTGATGACTTTTTTAGGTCGATGTCAGATTTCAAAGGAGCGGGGAAACGTTTGCAGAAAGTTGCTGAAAAAGAAACGTTCATCATGTTTAAGGATTTTGCCCATTCGCCTTCGAAACTGAAAGCAACTACACGTGCGGTCAAGGAACAATTTGCCAACCGAAAGGTAATAGCTTGTATGGAATTACATACATTTTCCTCCCTTAAAAAGGAGTTTTTATCTCATTATAAAGGGGCAATGGAGGCAGCAGACAGTGCGCTAGTTTATTTTAGTCCTTCTGTTGTTGCGCATAAAAAACTGGATCCAATTTCGAGAGAGATGGTGGTGGACGGATTTGGTGGGAATATTGTTGTAGCGAACGAAACGCATGAAGTTCTTGAATTCATCCAAAAGGAATTGAATTCAAATTCCGTTTTACTTATGATGTCTTCAGGTAATTTTGATGGTATTGATTATGAAGTGCTTGGGGAAGAAATCATTGAAAAATGGTGAAGTTCCGCTTGCTTTTTTTTCTTCCATTAATTTTCTCTTGTTCTTCATTGAAAAATACGAAAGAAGATGTTCTAACTCTGGATTTGAAATCTGCATATGACAAGGTATCCTCAAATGGTGTCTTCTTACTGAAAGATATTGACAAGAAGATACTTTACACGTATAATAGTTCTCTTGATGATACCCTTTTTGTTCCCGCATCTACCTTTAAAATTGTTAATTCAATAATTGCTCTTGAAACAGGAACCGTTTCTGGAATTCATGATACGCTGAAATGGGATGGCGTTATCCGTGATAGAAAAGAATGGAATCGGGATTCGGACATGAAAAATGCATTTGCCAATTCAACTGTTTGGTTTTATCAGGAATTGGCAAAAAAGATAGGAGTGGATCGAATGCGTTTTTGGTTAGATACTCTGAAGTATGGATCGGGGAATATATATACCATTGACAAGTTTTGGTTAAATGGTGAACTGAAGATCTCACCCAAGGAGCAACTTCAATTTCTCGTTCGGTTTCTGAATAGAGAATTGCCTCTTAGTTCCAATACCTATGCTTGTTTGGAGGAAATTATGCGTAGAGAAGAGAAAGAGCAAACAGTATTGTTTGGCAAAACGGGCTGGGGATTTGATGGAAATGATGTGGGATGGTTTGTGGGCTTTGTTCGTTCTGAAAAAGGAACGTATGTGTTTACCAATTTGATGTGGTCCTCCAAAACTGACAATCCAGATTTTGGTTCATCGAGAATAAACATCGTAAAGAACGTTCTCAGCTCTCTTGGAATTATGCCACATTAGTCTTTGAAAACAATTTTTCGGTAAATGATTGTGATCATAATGCTGTAAAATGTACTCAACAGCAGCATAGACAAAATCGTTAGCGTTGTCGTAAAACCAACTGAAGCTCCCTTTTTGTTATTCTCGATCAATTTTTTTTCAATCTGATCTTTTGTCATTACCTCAGCATCGGGAAATTCTTGTTTAAATTTTTCCAATTGAGCAGAGTCGTTTACCATCTGATGAATTTCGTATTCTTTTTCAGCAATTTTCTGAGCGTAGTATCCCGGATTAATTTTAGAATAAAAGAAGAAAAGGAATATACTTGTAATGAGTACATATGGCACTCCGGCGCTCATGGCATTTTTTAGGTCGACCATGGCATTGGTTTCGTCAGTGTCTATTCTCTTTTGAAGATAAAGTCCTATCGATATTGCACTAAGCAACATGAAAATATTCGTAAGGACAGCAACGAAGGTGGTTTCGTCAGAAAACCCAAGAAAATATAACGTTAATTTAAAAATTATCCAGAACAACGCAGCTGCAACCCCGGATTTAACGGTAATTCTCATTCGATTTTGTTAACTGTTCATTGATACCAGGAACTCTTCGTTCGAGAGTGTGTTTTCCATGTGTGATTTCATGAATTCCATCGCTTCAACAGGGTTCATATCAGCAATAAATTTACGGATAAGCCACACACGTTGTAAAACGTCTTTGCCAACAAGTAAGTCTTCACGTCTGGTGCCGGAAGCAGTAATATCAATTGCCGGATAAATTCGTCGATTTGCAATTTTTCGATCCAACTGAAGTTCCATATTGCCAGTTCCTTTGAATTCCTCAAAAATCACCTCGTCCATTTTTGAACCGGTTTCAGTTAATGCAGTCGCAAGAATAGAAAGGGAACCTCCATTTTCGATCTTACGTGCTGATCCGAAGAAGCGTTTCGGTTTATGAAGTGCGTTTGCATCTACACCGCCCGAAAGCACCTTTCCAGATGCAGGAGAAACCGTGTTGTACGCACGAGCAAGACGTGTAATTGAGTCAAGGAGAATACAAACGTCATGTCCGCACTCCACCATTCGTTTAGCCTTTTCAAGTACCATATTCGCAACTTTAACGTGTCGCTCTGCCGGTTCGTCAAAGGTCGAAGCAATAACTTCAGCTTTAACACTTCTTGCCATATCGGTGACCTCTTCCGGACGTTCGTCAATTAAAAGGACAATAAGGTATGTTTCAGGATGATTTGCTGCAATTGCATTGGCTACATCTTTCAGCAACATCGTTTTACCTGTCTTTGGTTGAGCAACAATCATCCCGCGTTGTCCCTTTCCGATCGGAGCAAAAAGATCCATCACTCGAGTAGAAAGTGTTTCTTGAGCGTGACCAGTAAGCTTGAATTTCTCATCCGGAAACAAGGGAGTCAAGTATTGAAAAGGTACTCTATCTCTTATATAGGAGGGATCTCTACCGTTAATTGATTCCACTTTTACCAAAGGAAAGAATTTCTCTCCCTCTCGAGGAGGACGAATAGTTCCTTTAACTGTATCACCGGTTTTGAGTCCAAATAATTTTATTTGGCTTTGAGAAACGTAGATATCGTCAGGTGAAGGAAGGTAATTATAATCAGAAGATCTTAAAAAACCATAACCGTCCTGAATTACTTCTAGTACACCTTCTGCGGATACAATACCGACAAGATCATAAGCTGACTCATCAATTTTTTCTTCCTGTCGTTGATGATGGTGTTGCGGTCTGTTTTCCTGGTGTGGTCTTGGTTGCGATTGATGTGGTCTATGTTGTTGTCGATGGTGCTGCTGAGGAGCTTCTGACTCAATTTTTTCAACTGTTTCATCCGTCTTTTTTTCCGTCACTTCAGGAGAAACTTCTGATTTTTGATCCGCCATCTCAAGAAGGTTTCGTCCTCTTCGTTTTACAGGTTCTGATTCAGGCTCTGGAGACTGCGCCTCCTTTTGTTCAGAACTGAAAAGTTCATTTTGAACAGGTTGAACATCTTCCTTTTTAGGGCGCCCCCGACGTTTTTTTTCCTCAGCATTGGTATTGCTGCCAGTGGAGTCTCCGGAAATAGCGAGAATAAGTTCTTCTTTTTTAAGATTTAGTGCATTTGGGATTCCAATAACATTGGCAATTTCCCTAAGGTCGGAAAGTGATTTCCCTTCCAGTTCTTTTTTATCCATGAAACGATATAAAATTTTTTGAGATCAGATAACTGAAAAAAGATGGGTTATGTAGCAGGAGAATTCCTGTTTAGACGTTGCAAGTATAAGAATATTGTTTGAACTGACAAGCACTGTTAAAAAGTTTTGGTTAGAACTTCGAATTAGAAAATTCCTTCAATGGAACTTATTGTATCTTCGACACATGAATCCTATGAAATCGTTTTACACTGTTTTTTGGTACGTGATCATTTTTGTGCACATTGCTTTGAGTTTTTTACTTCAAAACATGTTCGGCGGAGCTGAGTTTTTTAAGATTATCCGTTATGTGCTGATTGCGATCCTTTTCCTTATTTCATTCAAACGAAAAAAACTATCTCTCTGGATTTTTTCATCTATGATGGCAGGAATGGTGGTCGGGATGGATTTTCCTGCTTTTGCCCTTGAAACTGAACGTTTTGGTAAAATCTTCCTTCGTCTGGTAAAATCTCTTGTCGCACCATTGATTTTTTCCACATTAATTGTTGGAATAGCCGGACACAGCAATCTAAAGCAAGTGGGTAGAATTGGCCTTAAAAGTATTCTGTATTTTGAGATTGTTACCACCGTTGCATTATTTATCGGACTTCTGGCCATCAATTTTTCAAAAGCAGGAGTGGGTGTAAATGTTGAAGCCAGAGAACAGGATAAGGCTCGATCGGTCGAGCTGATGGAACAGAAAAAGGAACATAAGGACCACTTTGTTGAAATTTTTCCGGAGAACATCGCCAAATCCATTGCAGAGAATCAGGTACTTCAGGTGGTTGTTTTTTCTGTGATTTTTGCGATCGGTCTTGGACTGGTAAAGCATGAAAAACACAAACAGACCATGCTTAATTTCAGCGAGAGTCTTGCCGAAGTCATGTTTAAATTCACAGATATAGTGATGTATGTGGCTCCGCTAGCTGTATTTGGTGCATTGGCGAGTACGGTTGCCAAGTCCGGCGTTGATATACTCTACAATTTGATGAAATTGGTAGGCACTCTTTACATAGCCCTAGTGGTTTTTGTTCTTGCCGTTCTTCTCCCGATCGCTTTACTAGCACGAATTCCGGTCAGGCGATTCATGCAGGCGGTTTCTGAACCTTTAGCTCTTGCATTCGCAA
>JAJTDX010000038.1:42060-60334 GCA_021298235.1 Cryomorphaceae bacterium
CACTTCCGAAAGCACTTGAAAACATGGAGGCATTCGGAGTTCCGAAGAAGATTGTTGCATTCGTTATTCCTACTGGATATAGTTTTAATCTGGATGGAACTACGCTTTATTTATCTCTTGCTTCAGTCTTTGTTGCACAGATGTGTAAAATCGACCTTAGTATTGGTCAGCAGATCACAATGTGTCTCATTTTTATGCTTACGAGCAAAGGTGTTGCTGGTGTAAGAGGTGCATCGTTTGTAATTCTTGCAGGTACCATTGCTGCCATGGATATCAAGGGGTTTGATTCTGAGCGGGCGAGTGTGATTCTAGCAGTTGATGCCTTGATGGATATGGCAAGGACCTCAGTGAATGTACTCGGTAATTGTCTTGCTTCAGCTGTTATTGCCAGAAGTGAAGGAGAACTGGCTGTGGCGTCTGAATAATTAAACACCATGTTTTAAAATCATATTTCAAGCTTGCTTCACAGCTCCAAGCATGGTTTCACGAAGATAATGAGCGGTTTTGTTGTCCCGAACCTTTACCAAATCATCAGGTGTACCGCTGAAAAGGATATTCCCTCCTTTTTCTCCTCCCTCCGGACCAAGATCGATGATCCAGTCTGAACATTTCATAACCTCCGTATTGTGCTCGATTACAATTACACTATGGCCTGCATCGATCAAAGCATTCATGGCTTTCAATAGTTTTTCGATGTCATAAAAGTGTAAACCGGTTGTCGGCTCATCAAAAATGAACAACGTAGGAGCTGCATTTGTCCCTTTAGACAAAAAGGAAGCTAACTTAATTCGTTGAGCCTCTCCGCCACTCAAGGTGCTGGAGGCTTGTCCAACTTGCAAATATCCGAGTCCAACCTCGACCAATGGCCGAATTTTTTCTGCAATCTTTTGCTCAAGTTTATCTTTTCCTGACGCAAAGAAAATGAGCGCGGACTCTATGTCCATATTTAAAAGGTCAGAAATGGAAAGCTCCCGATACATGATTTCCAAAGTCTCCTGCTTGTATCTTTTCCCTTCACACGCTTCGCAAACTAGATGAATGTCGGCCATAAATTGCATACCAACTGTTATTTCTCCCTCTCCCTCACACATTTCACAACGACCTCCCTCTACGTTAAAGGAAAAGAATCCAGGTTTATACCCCCGGGTTTTTGCCAAAGGCTGTCTTGCGAACAATTCACGGATTTCATCAAACGCTTTAACGTAAGTAATTGGATTACTTCTCGAGGATTTTCCTATCGGATTTTGATCGATGAATTCAACTGATTTAATGGTCTTCCAATCCCCCAGGATTCCCTGATAAGTTCCCAAAGGAGCTGATCCTTCCCCGAGTTGTGCTTTCAATGCAGGGTAAAGTATATCTCTAATCAATGTTGATTTTCCTGAGCCGCTTACTCCAGTTACACAAACTAAGTGGTTCAAAGGGATTTCTACATCAATGTTCTTTAGATTGTACTGTCTGGCACCTTTGACCTGGATCTTATTTTTAAGTGTTCTTCTCTTAGATGGAATAGCGATGCTACGTTTTCCAGAAAGATATTCTGCCGTTAAACTATTTTCGGCATCCTCGAGTTTCGAATGAGTTCCCTGAAACACAACCTCACCTCCGTACTTTCCTGCCATTGGGCCGATATCGATCAATTCATCAGCAGCCTTGATGATCTCAGTTTCATGTTCAACTACAATTACAGTGTTGCCGGTATCTCGCAGTTTCTGCAATACGCTGATCAGGTTTGTTGTGTCTGCCGGATGCAAACCAATAGAAGGTTCGTCCAGAATATACATGGATCCAACTAAGCTACTGCCCAGAGATGTTGCTAGGTTGATGCGTTGTGACTCTCCTCCGGATAGTGAATTGGAAGGACGATTCAACGTAAGGTATCCAAGACCGACATCCACCAAAAAGCCCAATCTTGAACAAATTTCAGGTAAAATGCGTTTGGCGACCTGCCTGTCATGTTCGTTTAAATTAAGGGATTCAAAAAATTCAAAACTCTCGCTAATAGGCATCAACACACAATCTGTAATTGATTTCCCCTCGATCTTGACATAGGAGGCATCTTTACGTAAACGAGTACCGCGACATTCTTCGCATTGAGTTTTACCCCTGTAGCGCGACAACATTACTCGGTACTGAATCTTGTAGGTCTGGCTTTCTAAGAATTTGAAAAATTTTCGTATTCCGGTAAAATATCTGTTTCCCTCCCAAAGCAATTCATATTCGTTTGGCGAAAGTTCGGAGACAGGTCGATGAATCGGAAAATCAAATTTTGCAGCATTGTAAATCAACTCGTTGAGGTACTCACTCATGGTTTCTCCTCGCCATGGAACAATCGCTCCTTGATACACGCTCAGGCTTCTGTCCGGTATAACAAGGTTTTCATCTATGCCAATGACACTTCCATATCCCTCACATGTTTTACATGCACCAAACGGATTGTTGAAGGTGAAAAAATGTTCATTGGGTTCTTGAAATTCAATTCCATCCAGCTCGAAACGATTAGAAAATAAAGCAGATATCTCACCTTCCGCATTGCAAATAATGCATTCGCCTTGTCCCTCGCTGAAGGCAAGTTGTATGGAGTCTGCATACCTTGCCAGACTTTCGTCTGAATGGTCAACCGAAATTCGGTCAATAATGAGTAAGTCAACTCTGGAAAGTTCTTTATTTCCTGTGATTTCTTCTTCGATAGTTACAAAACCTTCACTTGTCAATATGCGTGAAAAGCCTTGTTCAAACAAAATTCGAAGTGTCTTCTCTTTTCCGTACTTGTCAATATTAATTAAAGGACAAGCAATCATAACCTTCATTCCAGTCTCAAATGTTTTGAGATGGTCAACCACGTCACTGACCTGATTCTTTTTCACCTCTTTTCCAGAAATAGGACTGATCGTTTTTCCGGTTCTGGCGAAAAGAATTTTCAGATAATCATAAATCTCAGTTGTTGTCCCGACCGTTGATCGTGGGTTGTTGGAGATTACTTTTTGTTCAATTGCAATAGCAGGCGATATACCTTTGATGTAGTCCGCATCTGGTTTGTCGAGCTTTCCGAGGAATTGTCTCGCGTAGGAGGATAAGCTTTCTATGTATCTTCGCTGGCCTTCAGCATAGAGGGTGTCAAAAGCAAGAGAGGACTTTCCTGAACCTGATAATCCTGTTATCACAGTCATTTTGCCATGGGTGATATCTACGCTCAGGTTCTTCAAATTATGAACTCTGGCACCTTTGATCTCTATCTTGCGTTGTTGTTTAGAACCCATGGTAACAAAATTAGTCAAACAACCCAACCAATCTATAGTTCATGCCGTTTACTCAAAAGGATATCGGTAAATGAAGGATTTAACTCAAATTATCGTATATTAGCCGAAGATTAACTAAAAGGTCGCCTATAAAACACACATACGCTTAATAAATCAAGGAGTACTAATTAATTGAAAAGCCATGATTATGAAGCGTTTGGACGACCGTGAGTTGGTTTCCCTATACATTAACGGCAATGAAAAAGCGTTCGAGCATCTCCTGATGCGTCACAAGGACAAAATCTTTCGATTCATTTATTTGAAGGTTAAAGACCGTGCGCTGACAGATGATCTTTTCCAAGAAACATTTGTTAAGGTCATCAACACATTGAAAATGGGCGCCTACAATGAAGAAGGAAAATTTCTTCCCTGGGCAATGCGGATAGCTCACAACCTAGTTATAGATCATTTCAGAAGAACAAGTAAGGTTCGTATGATTTCTGAATCTTCCTCTCAACGGGATGATTTCAATATTTTCAGCATACTTTCCAGTGATGAAAAGACGGTCGAACAAAAGTGGACCTATGAGGAGCTCGAAAATCAGATGGTTGAACTCATTGAGTATCTTCCTGAAAGTCAAAAAGGAATTTTAAAAATGAGATTGTATCAGGATCTTTCTTTCAAGGATATCGCTGAAATGGAAGATATCAGCATCAATACAGCTCTCGGGCGGATGCGTTATGCTTTGATGAATTTACGAAAGCTCATTGAGAAGCATAAGTTGGTAACGGATATTTAAACAAATTTAAAACTGCATGTGACGCTCCTTCTTATCAGGGTAGATATCAGCGATAGTCACAAGAATTGCTGTCTCTTCAACATTTCCGAATTCCGGATTGACAGCTGTCCCAAAGGTTTTCATAGTTGGGGATAGGTTCATGTAAATATTCACCAAAGGCGGTATGAATTCTCCATGTTCCTTTACTGCACTGTTCAACACTTTGAAGCCATCTTTGAAATCCAATCCTTTCAATTGCTCCTCAACATAAGTTTTATCGTAGTTCTGAACAAGTGGGTAAAATGGTTTCATCAGTTTTTCATTGTCCGGAAAATAATGATGCATAAAGTGAAGCAGAAAATCTCTACTCGCAGTGTTATAGGTAGGATACATAGTTACTTTTCCGAAGAAATAGCGAATCTCAGGATTGAAAACTACCAATGCGCCAAGACCGTCCCAAATGTTGTCCAGAGCAAAAAGACCTTTTCTCGGGTTCACGGTTGGCTGGAAGTTTGGTTGTACCCAGGATCTGCCAAGTTCGATAGTGTATGGAAGATAGTCTGAAATGAACCGTTCTGTAAAATCAAAATAATGCGTGGTGGAAAGGTGGATTTCTTTGGTTTCTTTATCGATTGCGTCTGAGCATTTAATGAATCTGTAGCCACCAACAATTTCCTCATCTTCAGGCGACCAAACGATCAGTTGCTGATAACAATGCTCACTTACATCGTATTCATCCAAATCCACGGACATCCCTGTTCCTCCGCCGGATGCACGAAACGTTACTTCTCGAAGTCTCCCGATTTCCTGCAAGACATTAGGAGCATTTTGCTGATTTACAATGTAAATTTCATTTTCGCCTTTTCGAGTATTTCTGACAAAACGCTCTTTCGACAATTCTGTTTTTAAAAGTATTTTGTCCACTGGTGCAATTACTTCCTCCATATTTCAGCTCTTTTCTCTCAGTTTGTATACTTTTTCTTTGATCACCTGGGCCAGCTCTCGTTCTCCCAAACTTAAGTCCAGATCAGCAGGCCAGATGGGTTCTCCTATGGTGAATCGCATGGTTTTGTTTCGTTGCTTAAAAAGCTCGTCTGCAAGATATAACATTTCAAGGTTAACTTTGATGCCAATTGCTCTCCTGAAATTGGACAGTCGATAAAAGAAATTAGACAGCTCTCCATCAATAAACACTGGAACGATGGGTTGATTGAATTTTAGGGAATAAGTGATAAAGGTTTTTTTCCAGTCCAGATCTCTAACTTCTCCCTTTATTCTCCGGGATACCATTCCGGCAGGAAAGATACAGACCGCTTCACTTGATTCAAAAAGATCCTGAATTTGTTGGCATGGAGATGATCACCGGTCCAAATTGTGGGATGTTTTCTTTACCTTCAATTTCGATCTTTATGTTGAAATAGTCGATAACGGCTTTGCAAAATTCGACATCATACACCTCTTTGTTTTTAACGAGAAATGCATTGATTTCGTCTTGATGCAAGATCCGTTTCAGGTAATTGATTATAAAACCAGGAAGCAACTTTGCGAGCTTAGGACTCTTGCTTTCGATCAATCTGCGAATATCGATGAATTTAGGTTCTTCCATGACATACAAATTTACGAAGTAGACCTTCACGGGTGTGTTTAGGATTTTCGTAATTATTCACAATACAATCTTAAAACTACCCGCGAAAAAAGCTACCTCCGACTAGCTTCATCAAGCGCAATTGTTTAGTTTTGCACACGTTTAACAACCTATAAAGAATGATCCAGTTATCAGAACGTTTGTTGGCCATGGAGGAGTCCGCCACAATTGCCATGTCGCGAAAGAGCCGAGAATTAAAAGCAGAGGGTAAGGATGTGATATCCTTGAGTTTGGGTGAACCTGATTTTTTCACTCCTGAATTCATTAAAGACGCTGCAAAAAAGGCAATGGATGAAAATTTCACAATGTACACTCCTGTGCCCGGCTATGATGACCTTCGTGAAAGTATTTCTCGCAAATTCAAGCGCGACAACGGACTTTCTTATTCCAAGGATCAGATTGTTGTTTCTACAGGCGCGAAACAGTCCATTGCGAATGTGGTTCTTAGCATCGTCGGACCAGGGGATGAAGTCATTATTCCTGCTCCATACTGGGTCTCATATGTTGAAATCGTAAAGGTAGCAGAAGGTGTGCCCGTTGTCGTGAAGAGCTCGCAGATGTTCTCGTGAAATATCCCAACATCGTCGTTATCTCTGATGAGATCTACGAACACATCAATTTTATTGGTAAACACGAAAGCCTGGCGCAATTTCCCGAAGTGTATGATCAGGTTGTGACTGTAAATGGAGTGTCTAAAGCATGGGCGATGACAGGTTGGCGCTTGGGATATATTGGCGCACCCAAACTTATCGCCGATGCGTGTAATAAAGTTCAGGGACAATTCACTTCAGGGACATGTTCAATTACTCAAAAGGCAACGATTGCTGCTATGGATGCAGATCCGGTGGTATTGAAGGATATGATTGTGGCATTTGACCGTCGTCGTAAACTTGTGCTTGATGCCTTGAATGCCATGCCCGGTGTCCGTGCCAATGTTCCTGTTGGAGCATTTTACGTTTTTCCGGATGTATCAAGTTTCTTTGGTAAATCATCTGGTAGTACAGTGGTGAAAGATGCCAATGACCTCTGCTTGTACTTATTGTCGGATGCACTTGTTGCACTTGTTTCAGGGGATGCCTTTGGTGATCCCAATTGTATCCGTATTTCCTACGCAGCCTCAGAGGAGACATTGACTGAAGCCATGAGACGGATAGGCTCAGCGCTTGCTAAATTGTGTTAGATGAGTTATTTCGAAAAGCTCTTTGAACAATTTTCAACGAAACGAATTCTCGTCGTCGGAGATGTTATGATTGATTCATATCTAAGAGGAAGGGTGAATCGAGTTAGTCCTGAAGCACCTGTTCCTATCGTTAGCCTCGAAAAAGAGGAAGATAGATTAGGAGGTGCTGCCAATGTAGCTCTAAACTTAGTTTCCCTTGGCGCAAAACCCATAATTTGCTCGGTCATTGGGTCAGATAAACAGTCAAAGCGTTTTCATGAGCTTGTTGAACAGGCTGGCATATCCCCAGATGGATTGGTATCTAGTTCCGACCGAAGTACTACCGTAAAGACTCGTGTTATTGGGAATAACCAACAGTTGTTGCGCATTGACTCTGAGCAGGTTCATTTGCTTTCGGAGAAAGAAGAGGATGAACTCATTTCAAAGGTAGAAGAATTAATGAATGGCAAAATCGATGCGGTCATCTTTGAAGACTACAACAAAGGCGTGTTAACGCCAAAAGTCATTTCTACCATAATCGCACTTGCCTCAAAAAGAACTATTCCGACGGCGGTTGATCCGAAAAAAGATCATTTCTTCGAGTACAAGGGGGTAACATTGTTTAAACCGAATCTGAAAGAACTTCGAGAAGGTTTGAATAGATACTTCAACTTTCATCCATCGGACAAGGATGCATTTGAGTCTGCCGTTACAGAATTGGAATCCAGATTAGATAATAAGATCTCCTTTGTTACTTTGTCGGAACACGGCGTTTACATTCGTGAGGGTGAAAACCGTCATTATGCCGAGGCACATCCTAGAACGATTGCCGATGTGAGTGGGGCAGGAGATACGGTAATTGCTGTGGCTACTTTGTGTCTTGCGTGCGGTGTTCGAGTTCCTGAGATCGCAGAAATGGCAAATATAGCGGGTGGTCTCGTTTGTGAGTTTAGTGGTGTAATACCGATAGATAAGGAGCAGTTTATGAATGAAGCACGTCGCTTAATGAAAGTAAAATGACGGACAAAAGAAAAGTGGTTAAACCATACGGGAAGGAAGATCGCACCAAGAAAGAGGAAGTCGCGGAAATGTTCGACAAAATTTCGGTGCGTTATGATTTCCTAAATCATTTTTTGTCCTTAGGGATTGATAAGCTTTGGCGTAAAAAAGCGGTTAAGCTTCTCCGCGAAATCAAACCTCAGAGAATTCTCGACCTCGCCACAGGTACAGGGGATTTTGCCATTGCTTTGTTGAGATTGAACCCAAAGGAAATTGTCGGAATGGATATTTCGGATGGTATGCTTGAGGTTGGACGTAAAAAGATGCGTAAACATGGATTTGAAAATATCATATCTATGAGAAATGGAGATTCGGAGGCGCTGCCTTTTGATGATAATTATTTCGATGCGTTAACTGTCGGATTTGGTGTCCGTAATTATGAAAATCTTGAAAAAGGTCTTGCCGAAATGTTACGTGTGGTTAGAAAAGATGGTAAGCTGGTCATTCTTGAATTTTCTAAACCTAAGAAATTTCCGGTCAAACAATACTATGCCTTTCACTCAAAATATATCATTCCTTTTTTCGGAAAGAGAATTTCGAAAGACGAAAAGGCATATGCCTATCTACCTGAATCCGTGGCCGCCTTTCCTGAGGGCAGAGAATTTGAACTGATCTTGGAGAAAATCGGCTACAAAGACGTTCGTTCCAAATTGCTTGCAGGTGGCATCGCGACCATATACACCGGGATAAAATAACATGTTGAATAGACAATATAGGGATGTGCCAAACGTTTTGAAAATTGTGAAACGTGTTTCTGTGTTTGTCTTTTTTTTCTGTCTCTCAAGCCCGGGGTATGGGCAGATAGAGAAGCCTCAAAATTACCGCCGTTTCGACGAGCGACTGATTCATTTTGGGTTCATGCTTGGAATAAATTCTGCCTCTTTTACCACGTTTCCTAAATTAGATGCATACCAGGCTTACGGATTGAAATCACTTGTTGCAAAATCTTCTCCCGGTGGTCAGGTGGGAATTGTCTCAACGCTCAAACTAGGAACGCCGATGGTGAGATTAAGGTTATTGCCGACATTGTCGTTTCAAGAAAGAATTTTACAATATACCTTTGAAAGTACTGATCCTGAGGAAAAAGATTTTTTCAATGAAGAGCGAGTAAACTCTACAAACATTGATGTTCCTCTGATGTTCCAGTTCCGTACATTGCGACTAAATAATTTTGCGGCATATGTTCTGGCAGGAGGACAATACACGATCGATCTTCAATCGCAGCAAGATGCATCTCAGAATTTTATTGACCCATTTATTAAAATCAAAAAGAATGATTTTTTTGGTCAAGTAGGAGGAGGAGTAGAGTTTTTTGCGCCGTATTTCAAGTTTGGAATTGAATTAAAATACTCACGAAGCTTTATTAATTCATTTATTCCTGAAGGAACATTTATTGCTAAACCGGTGGATAAACTCTTTAATAATTCCTGGTGGTTGTCGTTCATTTTTGAAGGGTAATGAAGACGATACAGTTACGGGTCGAGCCGGAAAAAATACATGATGATGTTTACTTGAGAAGCTATATTTCAGAAAAATTAGGGATCGATACAGATGCATTTGATTTCGTTTGGCGAAAAAGGAGCATTGACGCCCGAAAATCAGTGATTTGGTATAATGCTACATTCGATGTTTATTTTGAAAATGAAGAGCTGCCAGCTCAGGAAAGTTTTCAATTCAAGAATGTAGCCAATGCTCATGAGGTTACGATCATCGGCGCCGGTCCTGCAGGATTGTTTGCGGGCTTGAGGTGCCTCGAGCTAGGACTTCGACCTGTGATCTATGACAGAGGCAAGGATGTGCGAACGCGACGCAGAGATCTTGCAGAATTGAACAAAAGAGGGATTGTAGACCCGGATTCCAATTATTGTTTTGGAGAAGGAGGTGCAGGTACCTATTCTGATGGGAAATTGTACACTCGTTCCAAGAAGAGAGGGGATGTCGATCGTACGTTGGCTATGTTTGTTCATTTTGGGGCAAGTGATACTATTCTAGTTGACGCTCATCCACATATCGGCACCAATAAGCTTCCTCAGATCATAGTCTCCATGCGTGAGAAAATCATTTCATGCGGTGGAGAGGTGCATTTTGAATCTAAATTGACGGATATCCACTATGAAAATGGAAGGGTGAGTGCAATCGTGATAAATGATCAATTGAAACTCGTCGATAAGCTCATACTTGCTACCGGTCATTCGGCAAGAGATGTTTTTGAGTTGCTTCATCGAAAAAAGATTAAAATAGAAGCGAAACCTTTTGCACTGGGAGTACGGATAGAACATACACAAGAAACTATTGACCGTATTCAGTACCATGGTCGCTTGAGCGATGAATTTTTGCCGCCGGCATCGTACTCGTTGGTAACGCAGGTAGAAGATCGAGGGGTGTATTCTTTTTGTATGTGCCCGGGTGGCATCATAGCGCCGTGTGCTACGGCTCCCGGTGAGGTCGTAACCAATGGCTGGTCTCCATCTAAACGCAATAACCCGTATTCTAACTCCGGTATTGTGGTAGCGGTTTATCCGGAGGATTTTGAAGGCTATCAACAAGATCCATTTGTTTGTCTGAATTTTCAATCAGAAGTTGAGAAAAGGTGCTTTGAAGTAGCTGGAGGAGAGCAGAAAGTTCCGGCTCAACGTATGTTCGATTTCGTTCATGGAAAAGTTTCTCCAGATTTTCCGAGAACATCTTATCAGCCAGGAATCGTGAGTGTGGATCTCAATAAAGTGTTGCCACCTATGATTGCAAATCGTTTAAGAAAAGCTTTTATTGATTTTGATAAGAAAATGCATGGATATCTCACAAACGACGCGGTACTGCATGCACCGGAGTCCAGGACATCATCGCCTGTTTCAATACCTAGAGATCCCATCACTTGTGAACATGTCGAGCTTTCAGGTTTGTATCCATGTGGGGAGGGGGCAGGGTATGCGGGAGGAATAATTTCTGCGGCGATAGATGGGATGAAATGTGTCAATGCTATTTTTGAGGCTCAGAAACCATGAGAATACTTTTAATTTCTTTTTTTATACCGTACTTTTTTCACGCGCAAGTGGAGGTGGATTATAGTTTAAGTGAAAATTGGGCTATACTACCCGGTAAAACCACAGTTGGATTCGAAAAAGTTAAAGTGTGTCCGTGTTCTGATTCGGTGGATGTGTTTTATGTGTATCCCACATTATTTCTGGATGACAATGATCCGAGATGGATTAAAGACATAAATGATACGGTATTTCAAAAACGTGTTTTGGACAATGCAGTAAAATATCAAGCCTCAGCATGGGCCTCTGCAGGACAGCTTTATGTGCCTTTTTACCGTCAGGCTCATATTCGCTCCTACCGAAAGCTAAATGACGGTGGAACAGATTCGCTCCTTTTTGCTTACAAGGATGTGCGTGCTGCTTTCCTGTATTATCTGGAGCACTACAACAAAGGACGCGGAATTATTTTGGCAAGTCACAGTCAGGGATCAACACATGTTTCCCTTTTACTTAAGGAGTTCTTTAATGGAAAGGCGCTTCAGAATCAGTTGATTGCAGCGTATATTCCCGGAATCGGTTTTGATGAAAATGAATTCGGAACGGTAAAATTGATGACTTCTCCAGAACAAATTGGGGGGTTCGTAACTTGGAATACGCACAAGAAAAAACCGGAGCAGCGCTCTGTTCAATGGCATTTAGGAAAAGCAGTGATCAATCCAGTAACCTGGGATACGGCTGCCTTTTCAGCACGTTCTTTACACAAGGGATTTTTATTTAACAACGATAAGATGTATACGAAGGCCGTGGCTGTGCATTTAGCCAATGGTTATATTTGGGTGAGACCTCCTAAATTCCCATACAGATACCTTGCGTTTACAATGAAAAATTACCATATCGGAGACGTGAATTTTTTCTGGGAGGACATTCGTCAAAATGCTTTTTTAAGAGCAAGGGTTTATTTAAATAAAACAGGAAGCGGTTAAATAAATTGTCTTCTTTTGAATTCTGAAAGAATAATTCCCGTGGCCACCGAGGCGTTGAGTGATTCTGCATGGCCAAACTTCGGAATGGTAAGTGAATGCGAAATATATTTAAGAAGGTCAGCAGAGATTCCTTTTCCTTCATTTCCTATTATTAAAACAGCATTTTCTTCCAATGATTCACAATAGATGTTTTGACCGTCTAATTTGGCTCCATAAACAGGCAGCGTGTTTTGTTCGAACCAATCTTTAAGATCACTGTATTGAACAGCTACTCTAAGTATTGATCCCATGGCGGCCTGAACTGCCTTTGGTCCAAAGCAATCTGCAGTTTCAATTGAGCATATAACGGCTTTAACATTGAACCAATCGGCAAGTCGAAGTATTGTTCCCAAGTTACCAGGATCTTGTATGGTATCAAGAACGAGAAATAGGCCTTTGTTTATGGGAGTGTTTTCAGGTTTTCTTACTACAGCTAGCGCCTTGTTAGGTGTGTTTAGATTTGAGATGCGTTCGAGCTCTTTTTCGTTAATGCGCTGTATCTGTGGGAATTCTTCGAGCTCACCTTCTAAAGCAAATACCACATCAATTAAGTACGGATGGTTCTCCAAAACCTCACGAACAATCTTTTCGCCTTCCACGACAAATAAACCGAGTTCATCCCGAGTCTTTTTATCGCGTAATGAACGTACCCACTTAATTTTGTTTATTGACAATCCAGCCACAAGCCTTGAAATGTTATTTTTGTTCAGAGTTAAATGATTCTGAGGTCCAAACATACATATATTCTTATAATTCTTCATCTGTTGATTGTAGGTTGCCGTCAGACGAAGTATGTTCCTGAAGGAAAATATTTGCTTAAAAAAAATCATATAACTGTTACTTCTGACGAGGTCTCTAAGGAGGAGTATGTAAAGATTGTGCGTCAACAACCCAATTACAAGAGCCTTGGAATTAAATTGAAATTGTGGGCTTATAATCGAATTGACTCAGCGGCGGTAGCAAAGAAGAGATTCAAGGAAAATATTCAGCTTCGCGAACATAATAGTAAGAAGATAGCGCGTCAGAAGAAAGTAAATGACCGCAGAAAACAAAGGGCCAAATCCAAAGGCAAAAAGGTTTATACGGAAAAAATAATTGAATTAAGGGATACAGCCAATCCACGTCTTTTCTTTCGGGAATGGTTCAAATATAAAATTGGTGAAAAGCCTGTCATATTTGATAGTCTGCTTTATACAAAAACGCTGGATCAATTAAGTATCTTTCTTAAGTACAAAGGCTACTACACGGGAAGTGTCCAAGGGAAGGTTAATTATATAAAACATCGTAAAGTTACAGTTGAATACTTAATAACCACGGGACCAAGATTTATGATTGACTCCGTTTATACAGTAAGCTCAGTCAATAGTGAAAATGTTAAGGGAGAGTATTCAGAATTCATCAAAAAAAATCCAGATGAGAACCTGAATGGTAAACCTTTTGACAAGGATCTTCTCAATGCACACAGGGATTTGTTCGCCAAGGCTATTCGTGACAATGCCTATTATGGATTTAGTAGCTCACACATAAGTTATGTAGCAGATACATCTTACGCGGACATGTCTGTCAAACTGGGAATTATTTTCTCCGATCGAATGGTCAGAAGCGCGAAGTATTGGGATAGCCTGGTGCCTTCAGCGCAGAGGACTTTTAAAATCAAAAAAGTCTATTTCCACATTTCGGACACGACCGAATTTAAAGGCAATTTCAGGGCTACTCTGGATTCGCTTGGTCTTTCTCTGTACGATCAGCAGTTCGTTCGTACAATTGATACGCTTGTGTATAAAGAAATATTGAAAAAAGATGAAAAGGACCCTAAGGTCAAAATATTAGATCCTTATCGTTTCGCAACATTTACCTACAACAGTGAGCTGACGATTGATCCAAGTATCATCGAACTTCAAAATTACTTGGAGCAAGAAAATTTTTATAAAGAATATTATCTGGATCGTACCTACAATAGGCTGATGCAGTTGGGCCTTTTTCAGGTCATCAAGCCAGTGATTATTGAAAATCCACCTTCCAATTTATTAGAGATTCACTATTACCTTGTTCCTGCTCAGCGACAGAGTTTTAGTTTCGAACCGAGAGCAACAAACTCAAATGGATTTCTTGGAGTATCTTCTTCCGTGAATTACGTCAATAAGAATTTATTCGGTGGGGCAGAGAAATTTACTTTTTCCATCGGAGGTGGTTTTGAGTCACAACCTCCAGTGTTTGATGAGACATTGGATGGTGAAAAGATCAAACAAGCAGGTCGCAGTTTCAATACATTTGAAATTGGTCCCTTAGTGAAATTTGAAGTCCCCGGTTTGTATCCTACAAAACCTACACTTTTTTCAAAAAGACAGCGCCCTAGAACTGTTATTTCTGCTGCGTACAATTTTCAGAAACGGACAGATTTCAATGCATACAGTAATCAGTTTATCTGGCAAGATGCCAAACTAGTTTTCGAGTACAACAATAAGGACAAGGACAAGAGAAAGGGTCCGGTCAATTTTTATTTTATTTCTTCCCTCGACCTTGCCGGAAATATTCTAGCGCTATTTCAAGACAGGCAAGATACATTGTCTAACGGCCAGCATGCCCTGTTTGGAGTGCCTTATTCTCAATTTACAAGAATAGACAATGAGCTGATCTGTTCACTTCCATTAGCGAAAAAAAAGAGTATTAACGGGAGAGTTCAGGCTGGATTGGGTATTCCATACGGTAATACCGAAACATCCTTGCCTTATGATTATGCATTTTTTGCAGGAGGAGCGAATGACAATAGGGGATGGAGAGCTCGAGCACTTGCCCCTGGATCCTACAAATATTATCTGGATACCAATCGAACGGCGACGCAGATCAGCGATATACGTATAGGAGCTTCTTTGGAATATCGATTCAACATCACAGAGCTCTTAAAAGGAGCTGTATTTATGGATGCGGGCAATACATGGACTTACAATCAGGACGTCAATCGTCTTGGAAGCCAGATTTCTCGCAATTGGTACAAGGAAATTGCCCTTTCTTCGGGTATCGGTATTCGAGTTGACCTTGATTTCTTTATTCTTCGACTTGACCTTGGATTGCCATTGACGAATCCGGCAATGCCACTGGGAGAGCGCTGGATTTTCAACAAAGACAGGACGGAGTATGTTACAGAGGGAATAACGACTTTTGGGTTATTGAACTATAAAAAATACCTTCCAAAGCCTTTTACACCTTGTTTCCATTTCGGAATAGGTTTTCCTTTTTAAAGTGCTAATCTGTATCTACGACAGTAAGGTTGGCAAATCTCAGCAGAACGACCTTTGCTCCATGATGTGGAAAAAAAATAGTTGCTTTTCTGTCTGAACCTGCCCCTTCCAATTTGGTGATTTTTCCTTTTCCAAATCGATCATGGACAACATTGTATCCTACTTTTAGCTCCGTATTATTTCCAGATCGATTGATATTCGGATCACTTTGTTGTATGGATTTTAATCCATTTGAGGTTCCCGGAATTCGATTTAACCCACCTGTAAATGGTTTTTCAGGATTTCCACTTCCACTGAACAAAGATCTCCCACCAGCTCGTTGCGGTGTTTCAAAATGCAGGTACTCTTTGTCTATCTCATCAATGAACCGACTCGGTTCGGTGGTTTCCATCGAGCCCCATTTGAAGCGCGTAGTAGCATAGGTGATGGTGCATGTTTCTTTGGCGCGCGTAAGTGCAACATAGAAAAGTCTGCGTTCTTCCTCAAGATCTGATCTTGAATTGAGTGAAAGTTGGGAAGGAAAGAGATTTTCTTCCATTCCAGCTAGAAAAACATGTGGGAACTCTAATCCTTTACTGGAATGAATGGTCATGACCGTAACGTGGTTCCGATCCTCACTTTTTTCTTCATCTGCATCTGTTAACAAGGCAACATCAATCATAAATTCAGAAAGTGAGCTGTCTGCGTCAGAATCTCTAGAAATGGTAAATTCTTTTATCCCGGCAAGTAATTCCTCCATATTTTGGTAACGTTCTGCTTCTTCTGGACCTTTATCCTTTTCTTTTTTTAGATCGTTTTGTATTCCGGATGAGCGAAATATGGTTTGAGCGAGATCGTATGCATTGAGCTTATTTAGTTGGGCTCCAAAACTTTGGATCGTTGATACAAATTCATTGATTTTGTTTCGGATGCCAGAATTTATTGCAACAGGGTAGGATTGAGGGTCAGAAATTACATCCCACATACTGACCTGGTAGTTTGTAGAGGCTGTTATTATATTTTCAATGGTTGTTTTTCCAATTCCTCGAGCTGGATAATTGATCACTCTTTTGAGGGCTTCCTCGTCATGTGGATTCGTTGTCAGCCTGAAATAGGCCAGCATGTCTTTAACTTCTTTGCGCTGGTAAAATGAGATGCCTCCATAAATCTTGTAAGGAATATTTAATTTCCTCATGGCCTCCTCGAAGGACCTTGATTGTTTGTTGGTTCGGTACAAGATCGCAAAATCATTGAAGCTACACCCTGTGGCATGATGAATATCGAAGATTCGGGAGCTTACGGATTTTCCCTCTTCATTGTCCGAGAACGTTCGAACGACATGAATCTTTTTTCCGTCTCCGTTTTGAGTCCAGACATGTTTTTTTATTTGGTCCTGATTTTTCGCAATTACACTATTTGCAGCTTCCACAATGTTTTTGGTGCTTCGATAGTTTTGCTCAAGCTTGAATAATTTAAAATCGGGATAATCCTGTTTGAAATTCAGAATGTTCTGGATGTTGGCTCCACGAAATGAATAAATGCTCTGTGCATCATCCCCTACGACACAAAGATTTTCATACACTGAAGCCAGTTTTTTAACGATCAGATACTGTGCGAAATTGGTGTCTTGATACTCATCCACAAGAATGTATCGAAATTTTTGCTGATAGAAATGCAATACCTCGGGGAAGTCACGAAGAAGCACATTGGTCTGATAAAGCAGGTCATCAAAATCCATGGCTCCTGCTTTGAAACAACGTGCTGTGTAGCTTTTGTAGATTCGTGCAAGATCCGGTCGTTTGGATTGAATGTCTTCATTAATGATTTCAATATTTTGCTCATAAGCTTCCGGTGAGATGAGGTTGTTTTTTGCGGATGAAATCCTGCCCAATACCATTCCCGGCTTGTAAATCTTGTCATCAAGATTCAATTCTTTTATGATGTCTTTGAGTAGACTCTTGGAGTCTTGGGTGTCATAAATTGTAAAGTTGGAAGGGTATCCAAGTCTGTCTGAATTGTATCTCAGTATTCTTGCAAATACAGAGTGAAATGTTCCCATGGTAATATTCTTCGCCTCGCTGTCACCAACTATATTTCCAATTCGCTCGGTCATTTCACGAGCAGCTTTGTTTGTGAACGTTAATGCAAGAATATTGAAAGGGTCGATACCCTGCTCCATCATGTAGGCTATCCTGTAGGTTAATACACGAGTTTTTCCTGAACCAGCTCCAGCTATGACCATGGTCGGTCCTTCTATGCATTTAACCGCCTCCAGCTGACTGGAATTCAGTTCATCTAGATACCCCATTAAGTAAGTTGTTGTTTGTATACGAACATCGTCAGTGAATCTAACTTCTGATGTCCTACAAATTTAAGAAATCACCTGCTGTTAGAGGATTACATCTCCTTTATTTATGAACAATTCCTTTGTCACATCGTGCTTTCAAGGGTGAATTTTTATAATTTTGCACATCAATTAAAGAAAATATGAGTCATTCAATTCGACCGGGCGTTGCTACAGGAGATGAAGTTCAAAAGATCTTCAGATATGCGAAAGAGAAAGGATTTGCTTTGCCGGCTGTCAATGTAACAAGCACGAGTACGGTGAATGGTGTTTTAGAGACAGCTGCTCGATTAAATTCCCCTGTGATTATACAGTTTTCGAATGGTGGAGCACATTATTTTGCTGGTAAAGGATTGTCCAATGAAAAGGAAAGGGCTGCTATTGCCGGGGGTATTTCAGGAGCGAAACATGTTCACACGCTTGCAGAAGCCTACGGTGCAACCGTGATTTTACACACTGACCATTGCGCTAAGAACTTGTTGCCCTGGATTGATGGATTGCTTGATGCAGGTGAGGTATATTTCAAAGCTCATGGAAAACCTTTGTATAGCTCACACATGCTGGACTTTTCTGAGGAGCCGATACATGAAAATATTGAGCTGTGTAAAGTTTATCTTGAACGAATGAGCAAAATGGGGATGACGTTAGAAATTGAGTTAGGAATAACGGGTGGAGAGGAAGATGGTGTAGACAACACGGGTGTTGACAGCTCCAAGTTGTACACACAACCGGAAGAGGTAGCCTATGCGTATGAAGAGTTGAAGAGAGTTTCTGATAGATTCACAATTGCAGCAGCATTTGGAAACGTGCATGGTGTCTACAAACCCGGAAA
>JAJTDX010000039.1 GCA_021298235.1 Cryomorphaceae bacterium
GGGGTTTTCCCTAATCCCAATCTTAAGCCTGAGAGCAGCTGGAATGCGGAGGTGGGTGTAAAACAAGGTTTGAAGTTCGGTAAGCTGTATGGATATCTTGACCTCGCAGGATTTTGGCAAGAGTATCAAAATACAATTGAATATATGTTTGGAGTGTGGCAACCTTTGACAACTCCACAAGCTTTAGGTTCGAGTGCAGGATTTATGTTCTTGAATACTGGTCAGTCACGAGTTCTTGGCATCGATGCCTCGTTTACAGGGACAGCAAAATTGAGTAAGAAAGCAGAATTGGTTTTTATTACTGGATATAATTACATAGTTCCCAAAACTTTAACTCCGGATTATGTTTATGCGGTCGATTCGCTACAACGGCTATTCAGCTACAGTACTACTTCGTTGGATCCATCAAACCAAATTTTAAAATATAGATTTCTTCACAATGTCAAGGCGGATGCTGAATTGAACATTGGCGGCGTTCTCGGAATTGGGGTGAGTGCAAAATATTTTAGTAAGATCGTGAATATGGATGCCATTGTTGAAGACTTCGAAAATCTGACAAACGATGTTGATGTCCTGCAGAATATCCGGTACATGGATTATTTTAATTCACATCGTTTTGGAAACTGGATTTTTGATGCTCGATTGTCTTGTCAGGTTGCTGCCAATCACAAAATTGCCATTATCGGTGCTAATATCTTGAATCGAAGTTATTCGCTCCGTCCTTTGAAGATTGAGCCACCAAGGACAATAATGGTACAATATACATACAAGCTGGAGAAACAAAAGAAAAAGACGCACGTCGCCCCGAATTTCTAAATAATGAGTAAATTCGTACCGTCTTTGGTGCCACATCGTGGATTAAAAAGGAATCCGGTGAAAGTCCGGAACTGTATCTGCAGCTGTAACTGTCGCAAAGATCTCCCAAAAATGTCACTGTCCGTAGGATGGGAAGACTGGGAAGATTGACAGAAGTCAGAATACTTGCCTAAGACATTTTGAGAAGACTTCAGATTAAAGTCGGACTCGATGTACACAACTTTAATGTGTGCCAGTCCTCTTTTTTCATCTTCTTGTTTATTTAACCGTTTAAAAACAACAGTATGAAAAGTGTATTAGTTTGCCTAAGTTTTATCTGCGTTTCAATTGTAAGTGCTCAAAACTATTTGAATCAGGTAGTGATTATTAATGAAGGATATTTCGATTATTCGACTTCCACTATTGTCGAGCCTGTCTCTGTGGGAGTTTACAATCCTCAAACATCAACATATTCTGAAGTGAATACAATTACCGGAATGCGGTTTGCCTCAGATGCAATCATTGCAGGGGATGAATATTTTGTTGCTGCGGACCAGAAAATCCTTAAGTATGATCTTAATACGCACGCTTTGCTTGCTGAAACGACCTATCCCGGTGTTCGTAATCTTGCGTTCGTGAATGGTAAAATTGTCGCGTCAAGAGGTGAGTATTTAACAACCTACGATTCTTATTTACATGTTTTCGATGCTGCAGATTTATCTTCCGTAATGGCATTCAACACCACTGTTGGCCCGCAATGGGCAACTCAGAATCTTATTGTCGATGGAAACTATGTCTATGTCGCTGTAAACAATGGTTACGAGTGGGGAAATGAAAAGGGGATCATCGGACGTTTGGACATGACTACGCTCACGTATGGAAATGAGATCGATCTTGGTCCTGATGGAAAGAACCCTGATAACCTCGTCAAGCTCAACGGCTTTCTCTATACGGTGAATAATAAGGACTGGTCAGGATCTTCTATTTCAAAAGTGGCTCTGGATGGAAGTTTGAATCAAACAGTAAATATTGCCTCTGCGAGCACTGGTTGTGGAACATCAGCATTGCGTGACAGCAAAATGGTCTACCAGATTTCAATGGAGTCGGTATTGAATGAGTTTGATGTTAGCGGAATGAACAATGTTGGTCCTTTGGCAGGATTTGACCAAAATTATTACGAGTTGGCACAAGAACCTGTTAGTGGACACATGTATACAAGCGTTACTGACTTTTTCTCTTCAGGTGAAGTCAGAGTGTATGATGGAAATACATTGTTATCGTCATTTGCCGTTGGAGTGTCACCTGGAACGATTCTCTTTGATGTCAGGGCTCTATCCTCAGTGATTGAAAATGAAGGAAATAAAGTGTCTGTCTACCCTAATCCGGCTACGGATCAACTTCATGTGGATTTTGCAAGCTCTGCTAGTGTTGAGCTTTGTGATGCAGCGGGTCGTGCAGTACTTTCACAAAAAGCTGAGAACGATCACCTCACATTTGACCTGAGTAATTTGCCTTCGGGATATTACTTATGCAAGATTACAAATTCGAGCGGGGTGATGTTAACCCACCAGTTTTCAAAATTGTAGAAAATGATCCCGGACTTACCGGGATTTTTTATTTTTAAGGAATGGCAAATGAGCTCAGCTCCGAATATTGGCAAAAGCGCTACGTGGAAGGTCAAACAGGCTGGGATGTGGGGACCGTTTCTACACCCTTGAAATCTTACATTGATCAATTAACGGATACACAAATAAAAATTCTCATACCCGGATGCGGATTTGGACACGAGGGGAAATATCTCTACGAAAAAGGCTTCAGGAATGTGTACCTTCTGGATTATTCTGAACATCCGATCAGTTACTTACGTTCAGTTCTAACAGAATTAGATGAGACACATTTCATGGTTGAAGATTTTTTCAGTCATGTGGGAAGATATGATCTGATTCTTGAGCAAACTATGTTTTGTGCGATTGATCCATCCCTCCGTACAGCATATGTAGAAAAAGTTTATGATTTACTGAATACTGGAGGAAAACTGGCAGGAGTTTTATTTAATAAGCAATTTGAAGGTGGACCTCCCTTTGGCGGTTCTGCGCAGGAATATAAAACACTTTTTTCTATGCACTTTTCCAATGTTTCTATTCAGCCTTGTTACAATTCGATTGAACCGCGCTTGGGAAACGAGGTATTTATTCAAGCGATTAAATGATGTATGAAAAAGAGTGCTGTTTTCTTTTTCGTGATGTGTGTTTGTGGTACGTTTTTCGGACAGAAAAAAGTAGATAACAGATATGCCTTCGTTGAGCATGGTTTAGATGCTTTCGGTTTTTCGTCTCCCGAAACTGATTTTCCTTCTTTATTCGATACACTCTATACCAAACAAGGTCGAACATTGATTTTGTCTCAAAAATCAGTGGCGCCAAATACGCAATCCACCGTGCTTTTTCGGGTGCGATCTAAAATTTCTAAAGAAAAAAAAGTATTTAAGTTCGAGGAATCTATCTCGAAAAGTCAACTCGACTATTCTATATTAAACGATTCCACGCTTCTGGTATACCTAAAGCCTTCCAATAAATCGTATACAGTGGATGCTTTGTCGGGTGCTTTAATGATTGGTAAATTGAAGGTAAATGTTCTGCAATATCAAGAAGAGAAGCTTGTCATTGTGCCGTTGGTTAAGACCAATTTAAATAAAGATACGCTTGGTGCTGTTGTCAATAAAATTTTCAAACAGGCTTGTCTCCAGTTGAATATTGATGTACAACCCTTGTTCAATGAATTGTTGGAAAACATGGCCAATCCCTTGTCAAAGGAACAGTATACTGATCAGATGAAAGCCTTGCGTGATGCCTATTTTGAAGCACATCCTCAAGCGAGCAAAAAAGTGTTTTATATCTTTTTGACACCGCCATTCATGAATGGAATTAAAAAAGGGTTTTCAGTAAACGGAAAAGCGCTTGCCTTTATTCCCAGTGACACAGGAAAAGTGTTTTATCGAAATTTAACTCAACTTTTGGCGAGGACCATTGGTTACCTTGAACCGACGACGTTAAAGAATAACTTGATGACAGGTGAGGCAGGAGTGCACCTTGGGTTTCAACAATGGGAGCAGCTGAGACACAATTCTCATTCCTATTCCTATTATGATAATTACGAGGATGTAAAGACAAACAATGGAAGTGTTGCGTTTTATTTTTGGAAAGAAAATCGGAATGGCGAAATACTGCTTGAGGATGGAAGCGTATTAGAAGCGATATATCGACCGTTCAAGAAAAATGAAATCTATTATCATCTGAACATAGATGAGTTGTTATTCTATACACTAGTCGCATGGAGGGGATTTGCTTTATGTACGTGGCACGTTCTTTCGATACTCTTAATTTTCCCAACATTGCTTATTACCAGACGTATTATTCTTAAGTGGATAATCCCAAAAGTGGAGAAGCCGTCTTTCTGGAAAATTGCCTCTGGTTGGATGGTTTTAATACTTACTGTTTGTTTGAACTACACGGCATTCGGCTCGATTGACAAAGGGCTCAGTCAATTTGAAGTTAAATCAGGAGTATTGAAAGAATTAACGCAGCAGGACATTGCCAAGTTCAGCTCGTTTGTTTCACGGGGTGAAACTTTCAGCAAACGCTCCAGCAAAAGACAACTTTCTCAGGTTTTTTATCTGAAAAATGGCAATTGGTATCTGAAGAAGCGTAAAAGAGTGCTTTATTTTGATGCAGTGTTAAAAGGGGATAGTGTAATTTCATTAAAACACACGAGGGACAGTGATCTGCTAGAGTTGAAAAAAGTCCAGAAAAAAGTAACAAGTCACTACATTGTGGTAACATACCGAGATGAGGCAGGTACGTTCATTGAACAAAAAGTGTTCAATCATCCGGGAGTTGAACTGACGGACAAAATACAGTTGCCTGACCCTCCTAAACGTATATTGGTCTTCATAAATGGTTACAGACCAGTGACATCTGGACATGATTTTGAGAGTTTCTTTTCTGATTTGGAGAAAAAAGGAATTGAATCCCCCAATTCCGGCAACTTGATTTATTCAAACGATCGTTATGAATATTGGAACAGATGGAATAAAATAGACAGCCGATTCAAAAGCCGTATCAATCCCAGCGATACCTATTATGCGGATGGACATTTTTCAGTTGAAACGAGCAATTTTGGCAGTATATTGAATTTCACTACAGTGGCTACGGTGTATCCCAAACGTTGTCCGAACCCCAAAAAACACACATGTTATCATATTAAAATGCTGAACAATAGTCCCCTGGGGAATCAATACACCTACACGTTCGACCTTTTAAAAAATTCTTTTAATCGCAAAGGATTCAAATTAAGAGTGAAAAATGGAAAAATTGCAGGAAGGAACCTTCTCCAGGCATTGAATGAATTTCCAAATGGGTCAACAAATGACACTATTTTTTTGGTAGCACACAGTATGGGTTTTGCTTATTCCTTGGGAATGATTCAAGAATTGCGCGAGAAAATAAACTTTGGTGGATTTTATATTATTGCCCCTGAGAATGCCTCATGTGGTAGGGTAACTCCGTCTGAATGGCAGGAAATCTGGCACTATGGAGTAAATTTTGATCCCGGAAAGGAGGATCCTCCGTGTCTGCAGGATGGGATAGCGCCCCAATATCCAATTAAGGGACTCACTCAGTATAGAGCTTTTTTTCCGAAAGACTTGTACCGAAAAAAAGGATTTTACATGTCACATTTCGTAGGAAATTATACATGGATTTTGGATATTCCTAAAGGTCAAAAGGGGTACATACGGCAACGTTAACCGTTGATCTTTTAATTTTCACAGGATTTAATACCCCATTCATCGCATTTATTTTCAAAAGTATCACGGCAATTCTGTAATTCGTCCTTATGAATTACATTCTTCCATTGGATCAACTTCGTATTGGAGATGCCGGAAAAGTAGGCGGGAAAAATGCTGCACTGGGAGAGCTAAGAGCTGTTTTTACATCCAAAGGTATCTCTGTTCCCGATGGCATTGCAGTCACAACAGATGCGTACGATTTATTCGTCGTGGAAAATAGGCTTAAAGAGAGTATTGAAAGACTTTTCCAAACAGCAAATACAAAAAACACTTCCATTTTGTACAGGATTTCCGGAGCTCTGAGAAAAAAGATAAAACAAGGAGAGCTTTCTGAAAAATTGAAAAATGAAATTCATGAACATTTACAGCTTATCAGAAAAACATATGGGTCGAAAGTTTCTTTTTCAGTGAGAAGCAGTGCTACCTATGAGGATGATCCAAAAACTAGTTTTGCAGGATTGCATGACTCGTTTCTGAATTTATCTCAGGAAGAAGATATTTTTCGCGCACTTGTAAAATGTTACGCTTCCTTATGTAATCATCGCGCTTTGTTTTACAGAAACCAACATCATATTCCACATGGCATGGTCAAGATGGCTGTCGTCATTCAGGTAATGGTTCAAGCAGACAAAGCGCCAGGTTGTTCAGGAGTCTGTTTTTCCATAGATCCTGACAGTGGATTCCAAAATCTTTTGGTAATTCAATCGAATTGGGGCCTCGGAGAATCTGTTGTGAAAGGACTTGTGGATCCTGACGAGTTCACCGTTTTTAAACCTTTTTTATATTCAGTACCATGTCCAATAATCTCAAGAAAACTAGGTTTTAAGGAAAAGTTTACCTCATTTACTTTGAAGGGTAAGAATTCTGTTTTACGCAACAATCCATCGAAGCTTAGGCAGACTTTTACATTAAAGGAGGATGAAATTCTTCTCATCGCGAAATGGGCCGACATGCTCGAACGACATTTTAAATGGCCCGTAGACATGGAATGGGTTAAAGATCGAGAATCTGGTAAGCTATATATAGTGCAAGTTCGTCCGGAAACAGTGCATGGAAAGAAAAAACGGTCAGAGTTGTTGACTTATGAACTTTCAAAACATGGTTCTCTTGCAGCCAGCGGTATTGCGGTAGGTTATGGGATAGCCACCGGAAAAGTGAGAATATTGTCTTCTGTCCGTAATGCATCTCTATTGAGAACAGGTGAGATACTTTATACAAAATCTACCTCTCCGGACTGGGATCCATTGTTTAAAAAAGCATCTGCCGTCATAACTGAAAGAGGAGGGCGAACCAGTCATGCAGCTATTGTTGCCCGAGAACTAGGGGCACTTGCTGTAGTGGGTACAGGAGATGTGACTGCCACCTTGAAAAATGGGGATGAGATTACGATTGACAATACGGGAGCAATCGGTAAGATCTATCGTGGTCGATCATCTTGGAAGACGCTCAGTGTTGTGCCAGATAAAATTCCGGTTACACATGTCTTGCCTCAACTGATTATAGGGGATCCTGATCAAGCCTATTATAACTCCTTTCTGCCTGCTATGGGCGTTGGGCTTCTAAGGTTGGAGTTTATCATCTCAGGTAAAATTGGGATACATCCAGGTGCATTGCTTTATCCTAAGCAAGTGCATGATTTGCAGTTGCGCAAGGAGATTAAAAAAAGCATAGCGCCAATCACTTCCGGAAAAACTTTTTTCTTGGAAAAACTAATTCAGAATGTATCAATCATAGCCTCAGCATTTTATCCAAAGTCCGTATTAGTGCGGTTTAGTGATTTTAAAACCGATGAATATGTGGGACTAACAGGAGGAGACTATTTCGAAACCAAAGAGGAGAATCCTATGTTGGGTGTAAGAGGAGCCTTCAGATATACACATGCTTCATTTTCAGATGTGTTCAGAATGGAATGCGAGGCAATCAAGAAAATCAGAGAACATATGGGTTTTCTGAATGTACATGTCATGATTCCATTTTGTCGAACCTTGTCAGAGGCAGAAAATACGCTTGAGTTAATGAAGAAATATGGCCTTGAGCGAGGCGTCCGTGGACTGGAGGTGTGGATGATGTGTGAAGTGCCTTCAAATGTTCTTCTTGCCAAGGAATTTCTTAAATACTTTGACGGATATTCGATTGGTTCAAATGACTTGACGCAACTTTTACTAGGTGTGGATCGGGGAAATCCTGCCTTCGGTGAGGTTTTTAATGAAAATGATCTCTCCGTTCGTCGTGCCATTACGGATGTCATTCAAAAAGCACATAAAATGGGTAAAACCATAGGTTTTTGTGGTCAAAAGCCCAGTGATGACCCGGAATTCATTCAGTTTCTGGTGAATTCAGGTATTGACAGCATATCATTTAACGCAGATGCTCTTCTTAAAGGTATAAATACAATCAGTCATGCAGAACGAAAAGGATCACACCACAGTTAAGGGAAATATTGTTTGTGTAACCGGTGCAGCAAGTGGAATTGGTAAAGCACTTACTCAGTCTTTTCTAAAGGCCGGATCTTATGTAGCCGCTATAGATCAGAATATGCTCGGTCTACATAGGTTGAAAACCGAATTGGATGATCCAAAACTATCTGTTTTTCAGGCTCAGCTTGCCGAAAAAGAGGAAGTTGTTAAAGTGAGTAACGAAATATTATATGAAATGGGGGGCGTACATGTCTTGATCAACAATGCGGGCATTCTGGACGATTTTTTGCCTGCACACGAGATCAGCGATCTATTTTGGGATAAAGTCCTCAAGATTAATTTGTACGCCCCTTTTTTACTGTGTCGTGAATTGATTCCTCATATGCTATTGAGGGGAAACGGAAACATCATCAATATTGCCTCAGTCGGCGGTCTTCAAGGGTGTCGTGCAGGTGTAGCTTATACAACTTCTAAACATGCGCTTCTCGGAATGACCCAAAATATTGCGTTTACTTATGCGAACAAAGGATTGAGATGCAATGCAATTGCGCCGGGTGCCATTCAGACTGAAATCGCCAGTGGTATGAAGCCAGATCCACTAGGGTATGAAAGGAGTTCGATGGGGTTTAATCTTATTCCGCGAACTGGGAGTCCGGAAGAAATCGCCTCAATAGCTTTGTTTCTTGCCGGAAAAGAATCTTCTATGATCAATGGTGCTGTAATTACAGCAGATGCAGGTTGGACTGCATACTGATATTTAGAGCAAATCCTCTATGATTCGGTCCATGGACCAGCCTTCAGCCTCAGCACGGTAGTTTCTAACCAATCTATGTCTGAGGATAGGTTTAGCTACTGCTTTTACATCCTCTATGTCCGGTGAGTATTTGCCATTCAAAGCGGCGTGACATTTTGCTCCGATGATGAGGTTTTGTGAAGCTCTTGGACCTGCGCCCCATGTAATATAATCTTTGGTGATTTGGGTTGCGAATTCAGAATTCAGTCGTGTTTTTCCAACCAGTTTTACAGCGTATTCGAGAACATTGTCTGTTACAGGAATTCTTCTGATGAGCTCCTGATACTCCAATATTTCATCTGCATGTAGAATATGATTTAATGTTGTCTTTTGGTCGGAAGTTGTTGATTTAACAATGGCCACTTCTTCCACATAGCTTGGGTAATCCACCCAAATATTGAACATGAAACGATCCAATTGTGCCTCAGGAAGGGGGTAGGTCCCTTCTTGTTCGATAGGATTTTGAGTAGCTAGAACGAAGAAAGGGGAGGGAAGCTTATAGTTCTTGCCAGCTGCCGTAACCGCTTTTTCCTGCATCGCCTCTAAGAGTGCTGATTGTGTCTTGGGAGGTGTTCTGTTGATCTCATCTGCCAAAATGATGTTTGCAAAAAGAGGCCCTTGAATGAACTTGAAATTTCTCGTTTCATCAAGAATCTCTGACCCAATAATATCTGATGGCATCAAGTCAGGTGTAAACTGAATTCGATTAAAACTTAGTCCCAGTGTCTCTGAAATGGTATTCACTAATAGTGTCTTTGCAAGACCAGGTACACCCACCAATAGGCAATGTCCTCTCGAAAAAATTGATATCAAAAGTTGATCTACCACATCATCCTGGCCAACGATCACCTTGTGAATTTCGTTTTTCAGTTCTTTATAATGCGCTACTAAACGGTCAATTTTCTCTTTGTCGGACATAAGGGTAATTATTCGGTTTTGTTCCAGTTGTTTTGAAATGAACAGCCGGTGAAATCACTATCTATACGGATATAGGCATTTTTAATTTTGCTTGTAATCCAGTCGTTCATTACTTTTTGTTTTTTGTCGTTTTCTGCTGCGCGTTTAACAAGGGCATAGTCTTGGGTTAGATTTGCTCTATGTGGTTCTGTTCGTTCCATTAATCGGATAATTCGAATTCCCTGCTTTCGATCATATATATTCATGTAAAGATTGGGCTGAGAAATATCACCTTTTTCCATGGCGTCCGTAATTAGGAAAATTTGCTGGTCTACTTGATTCAGATCTTCCATATCCCACGTTTGCTCCCCTGTGATCGGATTGGTAATAATTCCTTTATTTTGCATGGTCATCTCATCATTTGAGTACCGAACCACTGCCTGTTCCCAGGTTATTTTTCCTGAGCTCAACTGGCTGTAACAGCTGTCCATAAGTGCTGCAGCCTTTGCGAGTTCCGTTCCACTGAATTCCGGTGAAATCAAGATGTGTTTACATACGTAGTCGTCTCCTTTACGACTAATCAACTTCACTATATGGTATCCGTAAGCTGTTTCAAAGACATCTGAAACTTCTCCCGGTTCTAAAGAAAAAAGAGCTGCCTCGAACTGGGGTACCATCATGCCTCGAGTGGCTTCAATCTTTCCACCATCAGAGGCACTGCCCAAATCCATCGAATTGATCCGCGCTTGCGTCTCAAAACTTTTTCCACCTAAAATATTTGCTCTAATTTCCGAGAGTTTATCGTAGGCCAATTGTTTATCAGCTTTCGTAATGGCGGGATAGTGTACGATCTGTTGAAAGCTCAACTGGGCATTGATGAGAGGGATAGAATCTGCCGGAATGGTAGTATAAAAAGCTTGAACTTCTTTTGGAGTGACAGAGAGGTTTTGAGTTATCGTGCGCTCCATTTCATCGGCAAGCAATTTGTTTCGAATGGCTTCGCGAAATTCATCTTTGATCTCATTCACTGTTTTTCCATAAAACTTCTCCATTTCCGCACGACTACCGATCTGATTTTCAATTACACGGATTCTATTCTCCATTTCCGCATCGACCTGTTCATCAGAAATTACAAGGCTGTCTATTTTTGCTTGGTTCACAAGAAGCTCTTGAAACATCAATTGTTCAAGGATGTCGCAGGATAAATTAGCTGAAAGTGATGCTCCTGAGGCAAGTGCTTGCTGTTTTTGTGCTTCTATATCTGAAAGTAGAATTATGTTGTCTCCAACTTGTGCCGCAATTTTGTCAACGACTACACCCGAGGGCTGTGCGTGCAAAAAAGTTAATTGAAAAAAGACTAATAAAATCAGTATGTGCTTCACAAGCGAATAATTTGAGTTACAGATTCTAGTTTGGATTATTTGCCCAGTGAATACAAAACGTCATAGTTGATCTTTATTGCATGCTTTAGAGATAATTCATTCAGCCATTCTTTCTCCAAAAAATTCTGATAGTCCGAAGTTGCAGGACCTTTTGCTTCAGAAAATTCTTTTTGTTTCGGTTCAAGTTTGTCTGTTACCTTCACAACATATGTTTTGCCCTCAAATTCAAAAGGTTTATTTACTCCTTTTGCCAGATTTCTATCTTTCAAATAAGTAGTACTTTCTATATCGAATTTATTCGTTCGAACACGCAGGTTTAATTCACTTTCCTTGTTGATTACCTCCAAAACATGTTTAGATGTAATGGTATCATTTTGAATCATTTTGAATACTTTGTCAGCAATCTTTGAATCGGCACATTCGTATACAAATGCATCTAGACGTTTACCCCACATGTAGTTTGCTCTGTTTGACTCAAAATATTTTCTGAGTCCGACGGTGTCTTTCATTGCTTTATTCCAGACCTTATCCTGCATGATTTCATAAAGCAATATACCATCATGGTATTCCGTAACAAGTGCTTTGTAATCCGGGTATTTATCCATTAATCTAGATTCTTCATAGTTCAAGATCCGTTCTTTTTCCCAGCTTTTGTATTGTTGTTGCACAATTACTTCGTTTCTGTCTTTCCGAACTACACGATAATTCATCTCTAGGAAACGAGCAAAATCTTTTTGCCCAAATTTCTTCCCATCCAAAACAAAAAGTGTTTTATCTGATTTCAATTTATCTGCTTTCCATTTGCCTTGAAAGTAGGTTGTGTCCAAATTCTTATTGAACCATTTCAAACCTTTTTTCGATGAGTTTTCATATGCGTATGCACTTTTCAATTTCGAAACGAAAGAATCTTGTGTCTTTTTGGATCTTTCATCTCGGTTAACGCGCGTTTGAAGTTCTTTCTTCATGGCATCGAAAGGCTTAACATCTGTCCATTCCACGCGCTTAATAATGTGATAGCCATATTCTGTTTTTACCGGCTTACTGTAATCACCGTCATTTCGAAGCAGAAATGCTGCATCTTCAAAAGAAGTGACCATTCGTGTAGTTGTTCCGGTACCGAATGCCGGCAATTCACCGCCTTTTTGATTTGAACTTGGGTCATCAGAGAACTCTTTCGCGAGATTTTCAAACTTTGCTCCTCCAACGAGTTTGTCGTAAATTTCATTGATCTTCTTCTCAGCGTTGGTGACTTCTTCTGTTGACGCATTCTTTGAAACTGCCACCATAATATGTGCTGTTTTTATAGTGCCTCGGGCAGGACGTTTATCTGTAACTTTCACTATGTGGTACCCAAATCTGGTACGAAAAGGGTCTGAAACCTTACCTATCGGTGTGTTATAGGCTTTCTCTTCGAATGGATAGACCATTTGAAAAGCTGTAAAATAGCCTAAATCGCCACCATTGTTAGCTGCGGAAGGGTCTTCAGAACCATTTTTACTTTTTGCAACCGATGCAAAATCTTCCCCTTTTTCTATTCGGGCTTTCAACCCCATAATTTTATTCCATGCTGCCAGCGTGTCTTCCGGAGACGCGTTGCTCTCAACTTTTATCAGGATGTGAGATGCGCGAATCTCAGTTTTGGTTCGTTCATACGCTTCTCTTACCAATACCTGATTCTGTGCAGAATCCACCAGATAGGGGAGGGAAAGTTGTTTTTTGTAACCGTCTAGCTCTTTTTTAAGTTTTGGAATTGTATCGTATTTGAGAGCCTCGGCCTCAGCAACTTTTAATTTGAATTTTTTGAAAAGTTCCATGTATTCATCCAGAGACTCCTTATCATATTGGGGATCGTTGTTATTTTTTAGGTAAATCTGTAAAAATTCTGATTTCGTAACCGGTTTCCCATTGATTTCCATTAATACGGGATCAGTCTGTGCACTAGCCACAATACCAACTATGAAAGATAGCGAAAAGAGAATGTATTTTTTCATTGAACTATTTTTTGAGGAACCAAATTTAACGTCAAACCGCAAATGAGGATTCTTTTTAACTTTATTTTAAACTGTAATTTGGAGCTTCACGCGTTATCGTAACATCATGTGGGTGAGATTCTTTTACACCTGCACTTGTAATTCGAACAAAACGGGCACCTTTCAGCTTGTCAATGGACGCCGCACCACAGTATCCCATCCCTGCCCTAAGCCCGCCAATGATCTGATACATAACCTCTATGAGGTTTCCTTTGTAGGGTACGCGACCGGAAATACCTTCGGGTACCAGCTTTTTAATATCGTCCTCCGCATCTTGAAAGTATCGGTCTTTGGACCCTTTTTGCATGGCTTCCAGAGAACCCATACCTCTGTAGGACTTAAACTTCCGTCCTTCATAGATGATTGTTTCACCGGGTGATTCTTCAACACCGGCAAACATAGATCCTACCATTACTGTATCAGCTCCTGCAGCGATAGCCTTGACGATGTCACCGGTGTAGCGAATTCCACCATCGGCAATTACCGGAACACCTGTGCCTTCCAATGCTTGGGCAACATCATTCACTGCAGACAATTGTGGTACTCCGACACCTGCAATAACCCTTGTTGTACAAATCGATCCCGGTCCAATACCAACTTTTACTGCATCGGCTCCTGCATCAGCTAAAAATCTGGCTGCTTCCGCCGTAGCGATGTTTCCAACAATTAACTCGATGTGTGGAAAGGCCTTTTTGACTTCTTTAAGTTTGTCCACGACGCCTCTTGTGTGTCCGTGGGCAGTATCAATGACTATAGCATCTACTCCTGCATCGACGAGTGCTGTAACACGCTCGAGTGTGTCAAATGTAACTCCGACAGCCGCAGCAACTCTCAGCCGTCCAAATTTGTCTTTACAAGAATTCGGATGAGTTTTAACTTTTATGATATCCCTGTAGGTGATCAATCCAACGAGCTTATTTGCATTGTCTACCACAGGTAGTTTTTCTATTTTATTTTGCTGCAGAATTTCCTCTGCTTTGGATAGATCGGTGCTGTCATGCGTAGTTACAATATTCGAAGAAGTCATTACCTCTTTGATCGGCCTATTTAAGTCTTTCTCAAAACGGAGATCACGGTTGGTCACTATTCCCTTTAGAATTTTCTCGTTATCTACAACTGGAATTCCACCGATACTATTCTCTTTCATAAGATGAAGCGCATCTTTTACCACCGCATCCTCAGGAAGTGTTACCGGATCTAGGATCATTCCGCTCTCCGAGCGCTTAACTTTTCGAACTTCCAGCGCTTGCTCTTGAATCGACATGTTCTTGTGAATCACACCGATCCCACCTTGTTGCGCCATGGCAATTGCCAATTTGGCTTCCGTGACGGTATCCATAGCTGCAGAAACGATAGGTGTATTAACCTCAATATTGCGTGTGAGTTTACTCTTTAATCGAACGTCACGTGGAAGTACCTCTGAATATGCAGGGACCAATAGGACGTCATCATAGGTAAGTCCTTCATTGATCTCATGGATGTTGGTCAGCGCCATAGGGAACTTATTTTGATAATAAATTCCTGCAAAAGTAATACTTTTTAGGGATTTTTTGAGGTCCAAGTGCGGATGTTAAATTTTTGAAAAATGTTTTGCCGACTCAAATGAAAAGTGTACTCTTGTTGCGAATTCAATGGGAATGAAAGTCCTGATTACTGTCCTTAGTTTTAATCTGATTCTATGCTCTTTTGCTCAGGATTTAAAGGTCATTACGGATTCTTCTCGTTTGGTTCAACTTTCTGGGGTCGTAATTTCTGAAACAGATTTAAACCCGCTCCCATATACGACGGTCTATGATCGATCTATCAAAAAGGGAGTAGTGTCGGATTACTACGGGTTTTTCTCTACGGTTGTACTTCCTGGAGATACTCTTCTTTTTTCTGGTTTTGGATACAAGCTTTCAACCTATATCGTTCCTGACACATTGAAAGACAATCGTTATTCCATTATTCATATGCTGCAAAAAGATACGACGAATCTTAAAATGGTTACAGTGTACCCTTGGCCTTCAAGAGAGGATTTTGCGCGTGCTTTCGTGGACATGGAGCCTTACGATGATGCCATCCGGCGTGCTCAGAGAGAGCTTTCAGGTGAGGCTTTGGCGTTTGTTGCTGCTAAGTTGGATAATGATGCTTCTTTGGCATACGGCTATTCTATAAACCAACGGTATACGAAGCTTTACACCAACGGCCAGCTGCCGGTGAATAATTTGTTGAATCCCTATTCTTGGGCTAAGTTAATCCAGGATTGGAAAGCCGGAAAACTATCTCGGCAGTAAACGGTCCTCCTTGTTTACAATTTGAATACAACTTCCTCGTAAGGGACGCGGAAACGATCGCCCCAAATCCCTTCTTCGGTGCCCAAGCCGACTGAAATGATCATGTTTATTTCGGCTCCTCTTGGTAGGTTCAATGCGCGTTTCACTCTTTTTTCATCGAACCCCTCCATTGGACAACTGTGAAAACCTTCCGCTGCAATGGAAAGCATGAATGTCTGAGCCGCAAGCGCACAGGATTTATGTGCCATAATTCGCTGATTTGCAGTTCCTCCAGTTCTGAAAAAGGGCTTTCTCAATCCCATAAAAAAGCTAATGCTTCTCCGTACAAGACTGAAGAAACCAAAAATGTCATTTTTGTACAATAAAGGCATGATCTTTCCATAATAATTTAATCCACCCTTTTGCAATTTTGATGGCTCCCCATGAATGGTTTCTTTGATGCGATCAAGGTTCCATTTTGCTCGTTCTCTCCATTTGTCCTTTCGGGTAACAAATACCACCATTTGTTTGGCTGTTCTTGCTGCTTGTTGATTCAAGCATAAAGGAATATATTCCTTTATGGCTTTTTCAGAGGACAGCCAATAGAATTCCCAAAGCTGCATATTGCTGCTGTTCGGGGAGAGAATGGCACGCTCAAGGCTTCCTTTAATGACCTCATCAGGTACGTTAACATTCGGATCAAAACTTCGGTTGGATCGCCTGTATTCAATTACTTTCTGGAATTCTGAGTTCATACGTTGGAGTTAATAACTGAGTACAATGTTTCGGAAATTAATCACTAAAAAATCGGGTAGCAGATGAAGTATTTCTCAACGGGATTTGCCAATGCAGAAATATTCAAATTGTCTGACGCCTTTGACAGTTCGATGACCTCGCCATTCTTCATAAGCATGTGAATGTTTTGCTTATTTTGATTGTATGCATTATTACTCAAGATGTCAGTGTAAACAAAATGCATGGCCTCCTCAGTGCTAAGGTTTAATTGCTTTTGAACAAGCTCCTGCTCTAATCGTATTCGGTCAGGACTGAATGGATCTCTGGAGATTTCTATTTTAAAGAGTTTTCGGTTGACGAGTCCTGATGCCAAGTGAGAAAGTACTTTGTCCTCGTTATTTTGCCAGACTTTTAAAGCGCCCAGGATATCAAAGTCATCAAGCTCAGAAAAATGTTTGAGAACTGTTTCGTTGTTGTTGAATTGTACTTTATCGATCGAATTGCTAAGGAAAAATTGAAGTGCTGGACTTCCGAACAATTGCGTTCCGTTCATTGTCAAGTGTTTTGCTCTGCGCAAGGCATGTATCAGCATGAATTCAGCTGAAACGACTGTTTTATGCAAATACACTTGCCAGTACATGAGTCTGCGGGCAACAATGAACTTTTCTATCGAATAGATTCCCTTTTCTTCCAAGACAAGATTCCCTTCATGCACATTCAGCATTTCGATCAAACGGTCGCTACCAATTTTACCTTCGCTCACTCCTGAGTAAAAACTGTCTCTGTTGAGGTAATCCATTCGGTCCATATCGAGTTGACTCGAAACCAGTTGGTAAAGAAATGGTTTGTGATATTTGTTCTTAAAAATAACAAGGGCTCTCTCCATGTCTTCCCCGAATTCAGTACAAAGCGATTCCATGAATCGAATCGAAATATCTTCGTGCGTAACACCATTGACAATGTCATACTCCAGTGCGTGGCTAAAGGGACCGTGGCCAATGTCATGCAGCAGGATGGCTATGAGAACAGAGCGCTCCTCTTCGGGAGTAATCTCATGACCTTTTCTCCGAATGGTTGCAATGGCCTGTGTCATAAGATGCATGGCTCCGATTGCGTGATGAAAACGGGTGTGTAATGCTCCGGGATAGACGAGATGACTGAGGCCAAGTTGCATGATTCGGCGCAAGCGCTGAAAATAGGGGTGCTCGATCAAGTCAAAAATAATATCATCCGGAATTGAAATAAAACCGTAGATTGGATCGTTAAAAATTTTCTTTTTGTTGTTTCGGTTCAGATTCGGGCGCAAAACCATATTTTTAAAAGTTTTCAAACATACGAAATAAACCAAGATGCAAGTTAAAATACTTTGGGCAGACGATGAGATCGAGTTACTCAAACCGCACATTATGTTTCTGGAGAATAAAGGATATTCCGTCGATCCTGTCAATAATGGGGCAGATGCTGTTGAGAAGAGCAATCAGCAGGATTATGACATTGTTTTTCTGGACGAGAATATGCCCGGAATTTCTGGATTGGAAGCTTTAAATAGAATCAAGGAAAGTAAACCATATGTTCCAGTTGTGATGATTACGAAGAGTGAGGAAGAACATATTATGGAGGAAGCGATTGGGAGTAAAATTGCAGATTACCTTATCAAGCCGGTAAATCCCAATCAGATCTTACTGAGCATAAAGAAGAATCTGGATCAATCCAAACTTGTTTCTCAAAAAACAAACCTGTCTTACCAACAAGAGTTCAGGCAACTGGGAATGCGGTTAACAGATCCGTTGGATGCAGAGGAATGGGCAGATCTTTATGGAAAGCTTGTGTATTGGGAGCTTGAGCTGGAGAGTGCGCAAGACTCTGGCATGAAGGAGATTCTGGGCATGCAAAAAAAAGAAGCTAATAAATTGTTCTCAAGATTTGTGGAGCGTAACTATATTGATTGGATAAATGGGGATGAAGATGCTCCTGTTTTGATCCATACCTTGGTTAAGGATAAGATCATTCCGTTGTCAGAAAAAAGAAAAACCTTCGTTCTGGTTATTGACAACTTGCGTTATGACCAATGGAAAGTTCTTCAGCCAGTCCTTTCGAAATCGTTTACATTGGAGAAAGAAGAGATTGTGTATTCAATCCTGCCGACGGCGACACACTACGCACGCAATGCTTTTTTTGCTGGTTTGATGCCATCAGAGATTTCAAAACGCTTTCCTCAATTCTGGAAGAATGAAGAGGAAGAAGGGGGGAAGAATGCGCATGAAAAGGATTTTTTGGAAGCCAATCTCAAGCGTCTTGGAAAAAATGTGAAGTGGTCCTATAATAAAATCACGAATCTAGATGCTGGTAAACGCTTGTCTGACCAGTTCAGTCAGTTGAAAGAAAACGATCTGAATTTCATAGTGTATAATTTTGTGGCTTACAGATCACTAACGGTGTCGTGGTTTGAACATTCTCCATTGAATGAAATCGTGAAAAAAATTGCAGAATCAGGTGCGAGATTGATCATAACCACAGACCACGGAACTGTAAAAGTTTCCCAACCGGTTAAGATTGTGGGTGAGCGTTCAACGAACAGTAATTTGCGCTACAAAGTTGGCAGGGGACTTTCATACAATGAGAAAGAGGTCTTCAGGGTGGCTGACCCGTCAAAGGTCCACCTTCCTTCGGGAAAGTTTGCTGCTGAGTTCGTTTTTGCTAGAGAGGATGATTATTTTGTTTATCCCAACAATTACAATCAATTTGTGAACTACTATGCCAATACGTTTCAACATGGTGGGATTTCCATGGAAGAAGTCCTTATCCCATTTGTAGTGATGGATCCCAAATAATCAGGGAAGATAACATTTGCTTGTTTGTAAACTGACATTTAGGCAGTTTTTCAAATTGAAACTATGCCTAGCTTTGTTCTGTGAATTTCCATTTGTCTGATATTACAGAACTACCGGCTGCGTCAAAACAATTTCTCGATGAGTTTGGACATCGCAAATGTTTTGCCTTTAAAGGTGAAATGGGATCGGGAAAAACAACATTTATTCTATCGGTTTTGAAAGCTATGGGCATACAGGATCCCGATGGATCACCAACGTATTCTCTGGTCAATACTTACGAGAGTTCAATGTTTGGTAAAGTGTATCATCTCGATCTATACCGCCTCAAGGACATCTCAGAAACTTATGACATCGGCATCGAAGAGGTACTTTACGGTGGAGGAATATCCTTCATCGAATGGCCCGAAAAAATAGAGTCCTTGTTGCCTGAAAACACACTAACTGTCTCCGTGACGGTTTTGGAAGATCAATCTCGAACCATAAATTGTGAAGCATGATTACAGATCCTGAAATTTTAAAGAAATTAATGAGCCAGGGTGGGCTGTTGCCCAAAGAGGAAATGCTTGAGGTTTCAAGAAAAAGGGGGCAATTGTTCATTGGAATTCCTAAAGAGATTTCCTTTCAGGAGAGACGTGTCGCTTTGGTTCCTGTTGCTGTAGCCGTTTTGGTTGCCAATGGACACCGTGTGAGGGTTGAGTCCAAAAGTGGTGAACTTGCAAGTTTTTCGGATTCTGATTACAGTGAAGCAGGCGCAGAGATTTGTCACGATCCAAAGCAAATTTTTGAATGTGACATTATTTTTAAAGTCGCACCGCCTACTGAAGATGAGGTAGAGATGATGACCGGAAACCAGACGCTGATTTCTGCTTTACAGCTTTCCGTTCAGCCCAAGAGTTTGTTGCAGAAGCTCATGCACAAAAAGGTAACGGCTATAGCATGGGACTACATTCGGGATGATTCGGGTGTTTTTCCTGTTGTACGAACGATGGGTGAAATTGCTGGAACGACCTCTGTACTTATTGCGGGCGAGTTGCTTTCTTCTTTTTCGGATGGAAAAGGTGTAATGCTAGGTGGGATTGCAGGTGTTACGCCTACCGAAGTGGTGGTCATAGGCGCAGGAACAGTAGGTGAATTTGCTACTCGTTCTGCTCTTGGCTTAGGTGCGTCGGTAAAGGTATTTGACAATTCGCTCTCTCGATTGCGTCGCTTGCAAAATGATCTCGGACATCGTATATATACATCTGTCATTAACCCAAATGTTCTCGCAAAAGCATTACGTCGTGCTGATGTCGTCATCGGCGCCCTCAGAGCACCTTTGGGAAGGACTCCTTGTGTGGTAAGTGAAGAAATGGTTGAGGGGATGAAGGCAGGTTCTGTTTTAGTAGATGTGAGTATTGACCAGGGCGGATGCTTTGAGACTTCACATGTGACGAATCATAAGGATCCTACATTTGTTAAGCATGGGGTAATCCATTATTGTGTTCCAAACATAGCCTCTCGGGTATCAAGAACGGCTTCTTTTGCTCTGTCAAATATATTTCTACCTGTACTTCTCGATATGGGGGATCAAGGGGGCTCAAGAGACCTCATAAAAAATGATCCGGGATTCAGAAATGGGGTGTATATGTACAAAGGTACCCTTACGAGTGAGGTTCTCGGGAAAGTCTTTGATTTGAATTATAAGAATATTGAACTTCTGATTCTCGGAATTTAATTTTTTTGTTTCAGTCGATTGATATAGTAAATTGTTCCTGTAACTGTAAAGCTAAATGCTATGGTATAAATCCAGGTCATTAGTTTGTTGCCTTCCGAAATGCTCTCAAAAATACTTTCGAACTGAAAACATGAAATCAGCGTAAGAAGTATAGTCATAAAGAGTTCATGATTCGTTTCCCGCTCTGTTTCTTTTTCATGAATTGCTAAATCGATGAGTTCCATTTTGTTCTTTACTTCTTCGATAGTATCATTTATTCCTCTTTGCTTCAATGTGTGCTCGAATATCTTTTGTTCGGTAGGATACTGAAATAAACTTGCAGGCAAAAAATCGTCGTTGATTAATCTTTCCGCTTGCTTTCTAGCATCCCTTAGTTTCGCAATGTTAATTCCTTGATCATTATTTTTCTGGAGGGTACCGGAAAGAAGTTCAGCTGCATTTTGGATTAAATGTTCATTGTAAACTAATGCCATATGAGGAACCATCAGGTAAGCACTAATACCCGTGTTTTCCAAAGAAGCTAAATACATCTCATTGTCATGATTTATTTGAATCAAAACTCCTCTGTTCAATGCAATGAAAAAGGATTCAGAAGACCTGATCGGAATAAATGTGTCAAGGATTTCATCAAATCCCATTCTGTTGTAGTCAAAAATACCGAGAAGAAAACCTATGAATGTATTTGTGAGGTAACTGAATTCATCGTCTTTGCAATATTCAATCTCAAATTCATCTACCAGTTTTGATTCTCCTGAATTGAGTTTATTGAGATTCTTGACGAGTTGTAATACTGTTGATTCAATGTTTTCTCCAGAGCGCATCTGAATAAAATTGGCGTCCACCTGAACAATCCCCGAAGAGCAGGGCTGACACTGCTGGCCTGTCAAAAAAAGCAAGAGTTGATCCATCTCAAGAAGGTTTTCATCCTTGTCGACAGAAAATCTAATTTGCTCTTTGACGTTGGAATTTTCCTGTGAACTCCCAAAATATTGAATTAATTTGATGAATTCATTTTCAAAAAATCCTTCTTCAGAATCGCAGCTTATGATGACGCTCCAAACGGTTTTGTTTGTCGGTAAAATTGACTTGTTGAAATGAACAAATCCTGAAACAACATTGCGCTCTGAATGCTTCACGTAAAGTGTGCCTTCGGATGTATATTCGTAATATTCAGGAAAATAAATTCTTATTGACGTTTTAGCTACAAAGGAAGAGCGGAAAGGGGTTGCTTTTTGGTATTTGTATGAAAGCAGGTCACGTTCATACGAATTTAAAAACTGACAGATTGTACCTTGGACTTCTTCAGTATCTGTTGTATCATCGATGAAATGATAACAAACAGAGCACTTTGTTAATTTGAGAAAGTTTGTTTCTTCGGTGGGTATAGGTTTCATAAACAAATATTCTTGGGACTCGATTTGTTGGATCATTTTCGCATAGAAAGGATCGTTCAGCGGTTCACTAACTCCAAGTCCAACGTAAAAATAATGTAAAAACGTTTTCAGTTCTGTGGATTGTACCTTGGTTTTTTTCGATTTCGAATAGTGAAGAAGAAATAAATTTTCTGTGTGCACCTGACCCTTGTGCAGAGAAGGTTGAACATATGAAAGAGGTATCCATTGAACACCGAGTGAGTCGAAAAATCTGAGTCGAGTAGAAGGATCCATAGAATCTTTTCCTGTTTTCCATGGAATATTTGATTCTAGAATAATATCTTCAATGGTAGTTTGATAGTGTTTATTTAACTGTTGGATCCCATCAAAAATATGTGTTTCCATCATTTGTCTTCCGAACCCTTTTTTTTGATGCAAAGGATTGGTAAAGAGATAGGTTACATGTAAAAAATTAGATGCTTCATACCAATCCGCAATGATGCATGCTGCGAAATGATTTTCTGTTTCGGTAAGAAACATGACAGTACTTGGCTCTCCTGAAGCTAGTAAGCCTTCTATTCGATGGATGATCGCCTTCCAGTCTTCACGTTCTTCAAAATCAGGGAATGCATCCTGATAGGCAAGCTGTGCTTCTTTCAACAGGTAGTCGTACTCGCTGAGTTGTTCTGAGCTATGTAAAAAAATAAAGTTCATGAATAATACACGAGGTGGCAATTCAATAAAACACAAATTAACTACTTTTAATTCAAACAATTTTTGTGGCTTTGGAAGGGTTTAACATGCTTACGAAACTAAATTTACCCGTTGCTCCTCTTAAGCTGATCAACTCCCGTGGTCAGCTAAAAGTGCATTGCATTATCAGGAATTCGTCGGTTGTCCTTACTCCTGAAGAATGGGTACGTCAGCATGTTTTAAATTATTTGATAACACATGCAGGGTATCCCAAAGGAAGTATTGCGGTTGAATACTCTTTGAAATATAATGGCAGACAGAAGCGCTGTGATATTTTAGTTACTGATTTTCAAGGAGCTCCGTTTTGTATTGTAGAATGCAAGGCACCTGAAGTTTCACTGAATGACACAACATTTCATCAGATTGCTGCATATGATTTTACGCTTCAGGCAAAGATTTTAGTGGTAAGCAATGGTTTGAACCATTTTAGCATGCTGAAAACCGGTGTAAACGACGAGTTAACGATGGATCAAAAAATTCTTTCCTGGGAGGAGTTACTTACGTTGTTTCCAACTTGAATTCAGAAGTCTTGTGAAAAGTAATGTCAGGATAATCTTGTTCTGCCATGGTTAATAAAAACTGCGTTTCTGCAAGGAATACCAAGTTATCGTCTTTGTCTTTTGCCAGATGCTGACCTTTTGCTTTAATGAAGGAATCGAGCTGTGATTTATTGTCCGTAGTGAGCCAGCAGGCTTTAAAATAATTTTTGGAAACAAATCGGCAATTCGCACCATATTCATTGATCAATCGGTATTGAATGACTTCGAACTGAAGTTGACCAACGGTACCGACAATCTTCCGGTTCCCCGGTTGAACGGTAAACATCTGTGCAACTCCTTCATCGGTCAATTGTCGTATTCCTTTTTCGAGCTGCTTTGATTTCATTGGGTCCAGATTTTCTAGTTCCATGAAGATCTCAGGTGAAAATGAGGGAATCCCTTTGAAAAACATGTTTTCTCCTTCTGTAAGTGTATCGCCAATTTTGAAGTTTCCAGTATCGTACAGTCCGACGACATCCCCGGGGAATGCCTCATCTATCACGTTTTTATCCTGTGCCATAAAAGAGGTAGGATTCGGAAATTTGAAGTTTTTGTCAAGCCTTACGTGGTGGTAGAATTTATTGCGTTCAAACTTGCCGGAAACAATACGTAAGAATGCAATTCTATCCCGGTGTTTTGGATCAAGGTTCGCGTGTATTTTAAAAACAAAACCTGAGAATTTAGGGTCTTCCGGTTCTACACGACGTGTATCCGAATCTCTTCCTATTGGAGAGGGTGAAATTCGAATGAATGTGTCTAATAATTCCTGAACACCAAAATTATTCACGGCAGATCCAAAGAACACAGGAGCAACTTCTCCGCTCAGGTAAGGTTCGCGCTTGAATTCATCATACACCCCGTCAATGACTTCTAGTTCCTCCCTTAATTCATTTGCAAATTGATCACCGACGATGTCTGCAAGCAGAGGGTCGTTTAAGTTTTGTATGGAGACGATTTCTTCCTCTTTTTTCGTTTTATTTGCTTCAAATAGGTTGAGGTTTTTGTCGTAAATGTTGTAAACACCTTTAAATCGGTCACCCATTCCGATGGGCCAGGTGAGAGGACGTACCTTGATGTTCAGTTTTTCTTCGATTTCGTCCAAAAGTGAAAAGGCATCCTTTCCTTCTCGGTCCATTTTATTGACAAAAATGATCACGGGAGTGTCGCGCATTCGACAAACCTCCATCAGTTTCTCTGTTTGAGATTCCACACCATTCGCGCAGTCAATGACAAGAATTACACTGTCAACGGCCGTAAGTGTGCGGTAGGTGTCTTCTGCAAAGTCTTTGTGACCGGGCGTATCTAGGATGTTGATCTGTTTTCCACTGTATTCGAAAGCCATGACGGAAGTTGCCACGGAAATTCCTCTTTGCTTTTCGATCTCCATGAAATCGGATGTGGCTGTTTTCTTGATCTTATTGTTCTTTACTGCCCCTGCAGTCTGAATAGCCCCTCCGAAAAGCAGCAACTTCTCTGTTAAGGTAGTTTTTCCCGCATCCGGGTGAGCAATAATTCCGAAAGTGCGGCGTTTTTCAATGGCTTCTGAATTTTTCATTCTCCAATTTCAATAAGAACTAAAAAAGGAATCCATTTGGATTCCTTTATTTTTTGGGAGGGAGACGGGTCTCGAACCCGCGACCTTCGGAACCACAATCCGACGCTCTAACCAACTGAGCTACAACCTCCGTTTTGATGGGTGCAAATATAGATAAATTCCACTTTTCAGCGTTGGGTTGACGATTTTTTTTAATTTTAGGTACAAATCAATAATCTACGAAAATGCCACTAAAGCAATTGCTGATCCTTGAGTTTGATAAAAGGGTATTTGAAGAATCTTATGAAAGAATTTACAAATGTCTCTCAATGATCGAAGAAAAGGATTTATGGCGATCACCCGCACCGAATATCCCTCCGATAGGCAACATGCTCTTGCATTTGTGTGGAAATGCACGTCAATGGATATTGTCAGGAATAGGCAATAAAGCCGACAACCGTGACAGAGATCAGGAATTCGTTCTGCAGTCTAATATTAAAAAATCTGAGTTGATCTTTTTGTTGCAAAATTTAAAAGTGAACATTCGCCAGACTCTGTCCGAAATGGAAAGTAGTTTTATACATGAAAAGCACTCTATTCAAGGATTTGAGGTGACCGGATTTTCAATGATTATTCATGTCATTGAGCATTTTTCGTATCACACAGGTCAAATTACCACGCTTACAAAGTGGCTTACACAAAAGAATACCGATTATTACGGTGATATTGATCTCAATAAGTTGAACAAACTTAATTGATATTGTCTTTACAATGTTGATAAAAGATTCTCAGTGCAGCTAAAAGCACCTAAGACATTTCTACTTTTGTTAAAAGTGAAAATTATCTATGCTTAAAATCGGTGTTTTTGGGGCTGGTCACCTCGGTAAAATCCATATTCGTCAACTGAAAGAACTGTCGGCTTATATTGAGCTCGTTGGGTTTTATGACCCTTCCGATGCTGTCGCGGAGCTTGTAGGAAATGAATTTGGTATTCGACGTTTCGATTCGGTAAAAGAACTTCTGGAATGCGTAGATTGTGTAGATATTGTGACCCCAACGGTAAGTCATTTTGAAATTGCTTCAGCTGCGTTAAGGGCAAGCAAACATGTGTTTATTGAAAAACCTGTGACGGAAACAGTCGAGGAATCAAAGGTGTTATTGCAATTGGCTCGAGAGGCGAATGTAAAGGTTCAAGTAGGTCACGTAGAACGATTTAACCCAGCTTTCCGTGCGGCACTTCCTTACTTCAATAAGACGATGTTTATTGAAACCCACCGGTTGGCTCAATTTAATCCACGTGGCACGGACGTTCCGGTGGTATTAGATCTAATGATTCATGATTTGGACGTGATCCTTAATGTAGTGAAATCAGGTATAAAACGAATTTCAGCATCAGGCGTTGCTGTAGTGAGTGATACACCAGATATTACCAATGCCCGAATCGAATTTGACAATGGATGTGTAGCGAATTTGACTGCATCCAGAATCTCTATGAAAAACATGAGGAAATCCCGCTTTTTTCAGAAAGATGCATACATCAGTGTCGATTTTCTGACCAAAGAAATGGAGGTCGTTCGAATGGAAGATGTGGCAGGACAACCTAATCCTTTGGATATTGTTTTTGATCCCGGAAATGGTAAACCTGTAAAGAAAATTTATTTTGACAAGCCTGAAATAGAGGAGGTAAATGCGATTCGGGAGGAATTATATTCGTTTTACCAGTCGATTGTTGATGACAGGACCCCATTGGTTTCCCTGGAGGATGGAGCACTTGCACTTGAGGTTGCGCAACTAATAATGGAAAAATTAAAACTTTCGTCTTCTGTCATTGCAGACAATAATTAATTGAGCAGAGCGTTATCTTTGCAACTTATGAAAGGACTGCTTTGTTTCCTAGTGTCTTTGTTTCTATTGTCGGGTTGCGTCAAGAACAATCCTGATCCCGTTTGGCTCAAAATAACTCCTTGGACACTTGTTGGTAATCCTGATCTTGTTAATGTCGAAGGGGAGCTAAGTCAAAATTTTTCGGATGCTTGGGTCTATGTAAATGATAAAATTATCGGGGTGTTTGAGCTGCCGGTTAAAATCCCTGTTTTAGAGAGTGGAACCTGTAACATTAAAATTTACCCAGCGGTAAGAAATAATGGAATCTCTTCAACGAAAAAGATGTACCCGTTCGTGAAGCGTTACGAACTCACTGCTGAGCTGATTCCGAATAGCACCTTTACCATTGATCCGGTAACAATGTATGATTCAAATACTCAATTCTGGATTGAGGATTTTGAGGACGCAGCGGTTAAAATAAATACAGATCAATACTCAGCTGATACGATGCTCGTGGGTACGGATCCTGCCATAATGAAATGGAATCGCTACGGGATCTCAACTTTAAATGCGATTGATTCAACTTGGATCGCCTACACCTCTGAAGGTTTGGCCCTTCCAAAAGGACAAGAAGTCTACCTCGAATTGGACTATTACAATACGAATTCAATGGTTACAGGAGTGTTGGCAATAGTTGGTGGTGTTCCACAAAATAATATCCATGTGCGCCTGAATGCTCAAAAACTAAGTGAAGTACGTTGGAAAAAGATGTATATTGATCTTAGAGAGATTGTATCGAACTCAGCCGGAGCAAACACGTTCCTAATCTCTTTACAGGCTGCCCTAGATGAAGAGAATTCAGAAGGCATAATTATACTGGACAATATCAAGGTCGTTCATTTTTAAAACGCAATGTCAAGAAGAGCCGCTGTTTTTTCTCTGATTTTGATTGACTGGTTTTTTTCGCTTCTTTCGTGGTGCACCTTTTTTTATTTCAGAAAAACCTTTGTTGAGAAGGTTGAATTTGAAGTGAGTGAAGCATTCTACTTAGGAACGATAGTGATTCCTCTTTTTTGGTTGCTCCTCTATTATCTTCAGGGGACGTATCACGATATCAAGCGTCTATATCGAATAAAAATTTTAGCACTAACATTTCAGGCAACAATTTTAGGGTCGATGGTGATTTTTTTCACGTTTCTTTTGGACGATCAAATTACGGAGTATCATCAGTATTACACGCTTGTCATTCTGCTAACGGGGATCCATTTTCTATTCCTTCTTTTGCCTAGAATGCTTTATGTTTCTGTTCTGGTCAGAAAAATACATTCTGGAAAAGGTGCATTTGCAACCCTTCTTATTGGAGGCAGCGATAAGGCAGTCGAACTTTTCAATGATCTCACACATCTGCCCAAAAGTATACATCGATTTATTGGTTTTCTCAATATTAATGGTGTCGACAGACAGCTGGAATCTAAATTGCCTTATTTGGGACATTTAAAGGATCTCGAACGAGTATTCCGTGAACACGAGATCGAAGAAGTAATCATTGCGCTTGATAGTACGGAGCACGATAAATTAAGATCTATTATTTCTCGCATTGAAGGTGGGAATATTCGAATTAAAATCTTGCCGGACATGTATGATATTCTATCCGGTTCTGTTAAAATGAATAATATTTTTGGTGCACTGCTTATAGAGGTGAATCAAGAGACGATGCCTGTATGGCAGCAGGCAATTAAGCGATTTTTGGACGTTACATTATCTGTATTGGCTGTTATTTTGCTCTTACCATTGTATCTGATTTTAGCAGTTGGTGTAAAATTATCTTCTCCGGGACCAATATTTTTTCTTCAGGAAAGGATTGGTTTGAACGGAAGAGTGTTTCGTATTATAAAGTTCAGAACGATGTATGTCGACGCTGAAAAATCAGGTCCTCAGTTGTCTTCCGCAAATGATCCACGTATCACGGGAATTGGAAAATTTATGCGTAAATCTCGTTTGGACGAGTTTCCACAGTTTGTCAATGTGATAATTGGGGATATGTCTCTTGTCGGTCCCAGACCTGAGCGACAATTTTACATTGATCAGATTGTTCCGATTGAACCGCAATATCTCCAATTGACGCGCATTCGGCCAGGGATTACTTCCTGGGGACAAGTTAAATATGGGTATGCAGAAAATGTTGATCAGATGCTTCAACGGATGAAATACGATCTTCTTTATTTGAAAAATCAGACCTTGGCACTCGATTTTAAGATCATGCTCTACACTGTGTTGATCATTCTCAAAGGCAAAGGAAAGTAAAAATTATTTTACTGAAAAGGAGAAGATTTTTTCGCCTTCAATGAATCCTTCCAACAAATCATCAATGGCTATTGGTCCAACACCCGCTGGGGTTCCGGTGTAGATCAAGTCGCCTGTCTTTAGCGTAATGTATTGAGAAACGTATGCGATTATTCTGTCTATGTTGAAGATCATGTCAGACGAATTTCCTGATTGAACTAAGTCGCCATTTTTTCTCAGCTCGAATGACAATGATTCCATTGGCAAAGTTTCCTTGTCAAGAAAAATGTTGCCCAGCGCAGCACTCTGATCAAATGCTTTTCCAATCTCCCATGGAAGACCTTTCTCTTTACATTTTTGTTGTAGATCACGCGCTGTGAAATCAAGTCCTAAGCCGATTTGACTGTAATATTTATGTGCAAATTTTTCAGATATGTTCTTGCCGACTTTATCGATGCGAACCACAAGCTCACATTCATAATGCACATCTTGAGTGAAATCAGGGTAATAGAAATCTTGTCCGTCTTTGAGCAGCGCTGTATCTGGTTTCAGAAAGAAAACAGGTTCAGCTGGTACTTCTGCTTGCATCTCTTTCGCATGGTCAGAATAATTTCTACCGATACAAATGATTTTCATGAGTTTTTGAATTTGTTTTTCAGTGCGTCTAATTTCGATTGCATGTCACTTTCTTTCTGTTCAGCCCGTTCAGCCCGGATCTTTTCCATCTCTTTACGCAGGCATTGTTTAGTGTAAAGAGGGAAATCTGCATCCAGCATCCACCCATAGTATCCGGGTTCCAAATTCATTACCTCTTTGATGGTCTTGCCTTTGTGTTTTCCAAAATTATAGATCGATTCTCCATGCTCATTGATGGCTAGGCGACCTGCAAAATCAAGAAGATTGTAATTGCTCCCTTCCTGATTGCAATAAAACTGGTATGCAGCAGAGAGTGTGCGTTGCTCCATGCGGTGAAATATGTTTTGAACATCAACAAATCGTCTGGCAGAGATGTCAAACGAGGAATTTGCGCGCATCAGTTCTTCAGCTAAAACGGGGATATCAAACTTATTTGAATTGTATCCAGCCAAATCAGCATTGCCAATGAATGCAACAACTTCATCTGCTATCTCCTCGAATTTTGGTTCGTTGGCAACATCAGCATCCGTAATTCCAATGATCGCCGTTATTTCTGATGGTATAGGGATGCTGGGATTTACGCGTTTGCAAAAACTCGTTTCTGATCCGTCGACTTCCAATCTGATAATTGCAATTTCAACGATTCTATCTTTCGTAATATTGATACCGGTAGTTTCTAGATCGAAAACTGCCAAAGGCCTTTCCAGTTTTAGTGACATGAGGATTTTTAGAAGTTCACGATTTTGAATTCAGTGCGTCTGTTTGCCTGATGTTCAGCCTCGCTACATGTTGATTTAACTTTTCCTTCACATGCGCAATCGTTGACAAGCATTGTTTCACCATAGCCTTTCGCACTGACTCTTTGTGGATTGGAAATTTTAGCTTTAATGTAATTTGCGGAAGCTTTAGCCCGTTTCTCAGAGAGTGTGAGATTATAAGAAGCTGAGCTTCTGCAATCCGTATGAGATCCAAGCTCAATCGATATAGTAGGGTTATCATTCAAAACTTTAACAATCTTATCCAATTCAATTTTTGCATCGGGTCTGATATTCCATTTATCCAAATCGAAATAAATAGGATTCAACTGAAGGGTTTTGGCAAGGTCAATTCCAACGTTGACCTTTTCCAATGCATAGTTCAGATGCAGGGCAGTAACGGTATCCAACTCGGTTTTCCATTCAAAAGTTTGCGTTATGTAGTCCTCTTTACTGATTGTTATTTCCCAATGGATCTTCTTTCCAGGAAAACCATCTTTCAGTCCATTCGATATGAATGTGCCAAGCTCTGTTGTAGTGAGGTTTTCAATTGTTTTATCTGATTTAACATCTTTAATTTGAACAGAAGAACTTTGAATCTTAGCACCTGTGGCTTTGTCTGTGACCATTCCGTCTAAGGTATAATCCAAATCCTGAACGATGGTGTTGCGTTCAATATCTAGAACAGCCTCCACATATACTTCCTGATAGCCATGTTTACATTCTGTTCGGAATGTAGTGGAATAAACCGATTCTGAAACGGAGTCGAGCTTGAAGGATATGGTATATTCTCTACAAGGCTGAAGTTGGTCGAGAAATATGCCGTCTCGAACACGAGGAAGAATTAGTTTTGATTCAACATTGTCGCAATTGGTACATTTTACAACGGCACAAATTCGTTCAGGCAGCGGAGATCCATCGGATGTTCGAACTCTAGCCTTTAAAATAGCAAGGTCATTTTGCTTCGTTACATCATTCTCTATTTCATAAATATCCTTTTCACCGAATCCATCTCTTCGAAAAGAGGTAAGGTAGCCTTTTGATCCATCGGCAGTTGTTGTATAGAAGACATCATCTCCGGGTGAGTTAATGGGATACCCTAAGTTAATTGGTTCGGACCACTTATCTTCTTCGTCTCGAACGCTGACGAAAATATCGAATTCCCCCATGCTCTTGGGGCCGTTGCTCGAATAGTATAGCGTTTTGTTGTCAAGAGCGATAAATGGAGAGTCTTCATCAAACGGAGTGTTGATTGTTGGTCCCAGATTGATAGGGATACTCCAATATCCATTCGGTAGCTTTACCATCCTGTAAATATCGCGTCCACCAAGACCTCCCGGGCGATCTGATACAAAATATATTTGCTGTCCGTCGGGAGTGACAGAGCAATGTGTTTCCCAATAAGGCGTGTTGAATTTGCTGTACGGAACAATCGTTAAATCCCGAAAGTTATTCAGCCGAAAACCAGCGAAATAAATATCTCCATTTCCTGTTCTGTCCTCGTACGTGTAAATAAGCCGTTCATCCGCGCTCACACTAACAGTTGCTTCATTCAGCTGCCCTTCACACATTTGAAGTCTGGTGGGTTCGAGCCATTTATCCGTATCAAAATCTTTGTAACTTACATAAATGTCTTCTGGAAACTGATTGAGGAGCGGGTCTCGGAAGTCATCTGTTAGGTTGTCTTCCCATTGTCTTCTTGAGGTAAAATAAAGTGCACTTCCATCAAAAGAAACAACCGGTGAATATTCAGGGTAAACTGTATTGATCGTATTTCCAATATTTTTAATTTTTGCACTTCTGGGAGCCGAAATTAATTGTTTGGCAATGTCACATTGGGTGAGTCGCAAATTGGCCTTTTCGACTAATTCAGATTTGGCGTTTGATTCGGTAATAAAACGAGTATACAACTCTTTCGCTTTATCCAATTTGCTCTGTGAATTGATTTGAAGGAGCTTATCCACAACGATTTCCGCGAAGAAGAAATAATTTTCCTGCAGCATTCTGGAATTGTCTTTAACCAGGTCGTCTTCCGAAGCGGTTCGGGCCTTTTGTCTCACATCAAATTCCGTGTATTGACAAATCCCAAGAAAGGGAAGCAGAGCTGTAACCAGAATGATGACCGAAGATCGCATACTGTCAAGTTAAAGTTCCCGATTCGGGTCAAATGACTCCAGATAATCAGCTACGCGGCGAACAAATTGTCCTCCTAAGGCGCCATCTACCACGCGGTGGTCGTACGAATGCGAAAGGAACATTTTATGTCTGATACCAATGAAATCTCCATGTGGAGTCTCGATTACCGCTGGAACTTTTCGTATTGCACCAAGAGCCAGAATTGCAACCTGTGGCTGATTAATAATGGGGGTTCCCATTACATTGCCAAATGAACCAACGTTGGTAACTGTAAACGTTCCGCCTTGAATGTCTTCTGGCTTTAACTTATTATTTCTTGCATTGTTGGCTAGCTCATTTACAGATTTTGTTAACCCTGTCAGATTCAATCTGTCAGCGTTTTTGATCACCGGTACGATCAAGTTTCCGGATGGTAAGGCTGTTGCCATGCCGATATTGATGTCTTTTCTTTTAATAATGTTCGTTCCGCTCACCGAAACATTGATCATTGGGAAGTCCTTAATCGCTTTAACAATCGCCTCAATCAAAATAGGAGTGAAGGTTATATTTTCTCCCTCTCGTTTAAGGAAATCTTTTTTAATCTTTTCTCTCCACTGAACTATTTCTGTCACGTCTGCCTCAACATATGAAGTAACGTGCGGAGAAACATGCTTGGACATAATCATATGTTCCGCAATTAGCTTTCGCATGCGGTCCATTTCAATGATTTCATCTCCAGGATTTGGAATGACGACCGGTTCTTTTATGTTAGAAAGGAAACTTGCATTCCCCGTGCTGCTTGTGACAACTCCAGAAGTGCTTGGTTCAGTAGCTGCGGATGAGGTAGAAGATGTATTTACAGAATTTGATCTTTTGCTCATGTGATCCAACATGTCCTTTTTTGTGACGCGTCCTCCTTGACCGGAACCACTGATTTGTTCAAGTTCTTCCATAGAGATGCCTTCTTTCTCAGCGATGCTTCTAACAAGTGGAGAATAAAATTTTCCGGATGGTCCGTTCTTGTCCAATTGAGCATTGGATGCGACTTGCGCTACTACCTCCTTTACGGTGGCTATGGATTCAGTAATTTCTTTGACTGCTTCTGCAGAAACAGCTACATCATTTTGAGGCTGTGATGAGGCTAAGCCATCTCCATCTGTTGAAATCAATGCGATTACCTCGCCAACTTTGGCAACCTGGTCTTTTTCAAAAAACCTTTTTACCAGAATACCTCCGGCTTCAGATGGTAATTCGTTGTCTACTTTGTCTGTGGCAACCTCAACTAGGGGCTCGTCAATCTCTACTTTATCACCGATGTTCTTCAGCCAGTTAGTTATAGTCGCTTCGGTAACACTTTCACCCATTTTAGGTAGTCTGATCTCAATTTGTGCCATAAGGAGACGGTTTCTGTTAAATTTCAGGGAACAAAAGTACGTTAAAAATCCATTGTAGCAAATGGAACCACATGATTTATCGGTCTAGTTTTTTCCAAGCCTTGTATAGTATCTTCAGGTCTTTCTGAAGGCTGTAATCTCTTGCATAAATCAAATCCAGCTTATCTTTCGTTTCAGAGTCAGAAAGTGCTGTTTCATCGCTTGGAAAAACAATTCCTGGTTTGATCTTCGGCAAGTTTCCCGAAGAAAGTGTTACTCGGTTGCTATATCCTACGAAAGATTTCATCCCATACCAAACGGATGCAATATTTTTCAGATAATTCCATTTTTTATGAAAAACCCACAATGTTAGAGGGCTCAAAGCAATCAGTAATGTTGCAAGAATAAAATCAAGAAAGCGTTTCTTTCTGTGGTTCTCTTTACTGCTAATTGAGTTGACGTTCAATACATAATGTTCTCCGGCAGTGTCTATGGAGTTGCTACCGATCAGAGAAAGTGTATCTGGTTGTGCAATTTTAAAATCAATTTGATCAGAACCAAGGTTGCACATCCATGAAATGATGGTTCCTGCAGAAACATTCTTTGCGCAAAAAACTAGCTCATCAATGTTGTGAATAAACACTATTTGATCCAATTGGGAAAGATTACCAATCGTATTTTCAGTCCGTTGTTCAAGTGGCTCCACCCTAAAAATTTGTTGAGTTTCAGCCCCCATTTGTATGATGATCTCTGAAACTCGTTTCGTTTCCTCAAGATCACCAACGATGGCAAATCGTTTACCATTTCCTTTTGTGAGCTTAAATTGGTTGCCGATTGAAAAATGAAGATAAATGCGAGAAATCACAAAATATCCAACAACCCATAGCGCTCCCGTTAAAATAAATAGTCTTGAAAATTGCCAGGATTTTGGGAGCAAAGCGTAAAATATCAGAATAACAAGCGTAGAATTGAACGTTCCTCGCAGCACTGAACTCACCTTTAATGGATGCTCATAGCCGCCGTACAAAGCTATTCCTGCTATCCATAGACCAAGATAAGCTGGTATCGAGATACTCAAAACATAATCCGGAAAATCGATTTGAAGCCGTTGCCATTGCAATGTCATGGCAAACAATCCCAATAACAATAGTGCACAATCAATGAGTGGTAGAGTTGCTTTTTTGACAAAGCGAACAAGTAAGGCGAGTGTTGCCCTGAAATAGATGGCTAAGTGAATGAGCACCGAGAAAATTCGAGCATTTTTCTGCGAAAAATGTTTGCGGGCAAAAATGGCCATCGCTTTGTAGAATACAAAAACGTAATTTACAGAGCTTTTCTTTGTGCTTTCACCCTTGTAATGAATAATAGTTGTTTTCGGAAAGTAGTAATTTTTATAGCCACCTTTCAGGATGCGATAGGAGAGGTCAATGTCCTCACCATACATAAAAAAAGATTCATCAAGTAGACCAACCTTTTCAAGAGCCGAACTTCGCATGAGCATAAATGCGCCACTCAGCACGTGTATTTCATTGATTTCAAATTCTCCAAGATGACCTGCATGGTATTGTCCGAAAAGTTTGCTTCCAGGGAACAATTTTGATAAACCGAAGATTTTATAAAAAGCGACCATGGGGGTTGGCAGGCCACGTTTAGACTCGGGAAGAAAGCGCCCTTTACCGTCTACCATTCTCACTCCCAAGCCACCAGCCTCCGGATGTTCGTCCATAAAATCGATAACCTTTTTAAAGGTGTCTTCTTCGACAACAGTGTCAGGGTTCAATAAAAGAACATACTCTGAGGTAGAATTTGAAATGGCCTGATTGTTAGCTCGCGAAAATCCTACATTTGAGTTGTTGGCAATTATTTTTACTTCAGGGAATTTTGACTTGACTGTTTCAACAGAGGAGTCTATGGAGTGATTGTCAACCACAAAGATCTCCGCGTCAATGTCTTGAAGCGCTTTTCTGACAGAATTGAGACACTGTTCAAGAAAATGCTCAACATTGTAATTCACAATGATGATGGCAATTTTATGAAGCGCTTGGTCCTTCAAGTTAGAATTTTACGGCAATGCAGGAAATCTCCACAGAAACATCCAAAGGCAATTTAGCAACTTGTACAGTTTCTCTTGCCGGAGGTATATTTGAAAAATAACTGGCATAGACATCATTCATTTTCGAAAAATCATCCATGCTCTTAAGGAAAATACTGCATTTTACAATATTTTCTACAGAAAGACCAGCCTCCTCTACAAGTGCAATGATATTCTTCATTACCTGATGTGTAGCCTCTTCAATGGATCCTGTGATTAATTGTCCGGTGGAAGGTACAAGAGGAATTTGACCGCTGACATACAGCGTATTTTCTGTCATTATCGCCTGACTGTATGGACCGACCGGGGCAGGAGCACCTGAAATCTGAATTTGTTTTTTCATCATCAAAATTGTCTTGGGTACTTTTCGAACGTGTTGTCTATTTTTGTGCAAGTTTAATCATTCGACAAAGATATTTTGAAAGTTCTGCTTGTAGATTTTTACGATTCGTTCACTTTTAACATCCATCATTATCTATGGTCTGAAGGAGCTGAGGTGGTCGTAGTACAGCATGACAATCTAGAGTTAAGCATTCTAAAAGGATTTACACATGTTGTTTTGTCTCCGGGACCCGGGCTTCCTCAAGAAAAGGAAAATATGTTCGAAATCATTGAAAACATTTCAAAAAACACTGCACTGTTGGGGATTTGTCTCGGAATGCAGGCGATAGCGCAATATGACGGCGCACAACTATACAATCTAGACCAAGTCAGACATGGGGTGAGTGCTGCAGTAACTAAAACAGGCGGTTCTAGACTTCTTAAAAGTCTGCCTGAACATTTTGAGGTTGGTCTGTACCACAGTTGGGCCGTTGATGGAACAACATTGAAAAGTTATGAAATAACCGCGATTAGTGATGAAAATATTGTCATGGCAATAGAACATAATGAAAAAAGAATCTATGGTGTTCAGTTTCATCCGGAATCAATTCTGACATCAGAAGGAAAAAAAATCTTTAATAACTTTCTTTCGCAGGGCTAAATCGATACATTTAATGGACTTGTTAACAGGAAATTAAGCGTATGAAATCAATCTTTTTGAGTCTCTTCGTATTTACTGCACTTGTATCAAATGCACAAACTTGTGTCGGTAAATGGATAACAATTGATGATGAAACAGGGAAACAAAAGTCAATTGTTGAATTGTACAAAAGCAACGACAAACTGTATGGTAAATTTACCTATTTGTATCCGCGAGAGGGAAGGGGGCCCAATCCTAAGTGTACCAAATGTACGGATGACAGAAAGGATCAGCCGTTGGTTGGATTACAAATTGTTCGTGGATTGAAATGGGACGGAGATGAGTGGAAAGGTGGAACAATTGTCGACCCTGAAAATGGAAAAAGATATTCTGTTGCTTTGTGTTTGGATGAGGACAACAAAGATAGGTTGAATGTCCGGGGATATATCGGTCCGTTCTTTCGTACCCAACAATGGAAAAGGGTAACTGAGACAAATAAATTCAAGAAGGCCGCACATGCGGTCTTTTTTTATCTCAAAACAATTTAAGCTTTATTTTGTCTATTGATTAAAAGCTTATGAAATTATGCGAAATCTATTTCTTCTTCATTTAATTCTTCTTTCCTCAATAGCTTTCTCTCAAGTTTCTAAAGTAACCGGAAAGGTCTACAATTCTACCAATAATGAAGCCTTGCCTTTTGTCAAAATATCGGTCATTGGTCAGCAATTTGGGGCTGTTTCTGATGCCGATGGAAACTATTTGATCGAAGGTCTGCCAGCGGGAGTGTATTCCTTCAAAGCTAGTTCGAGCGGTTATCAAGATTTGATCATCAACGATATTACCGTTACCATTTCCAGGGTAGTAGACCTCGATTTCGGGATGGAACCATTTGTGAAAGAGCAGAAAGAAATTGTAGTGAAGGCCTCGCCCTTCGTTCCAAGGTCTGAATCTCCGGTTTCACTTAGAACCTTAAATGCAACGGAGATCGAACGACAGCCTGGTGCCGGTCGTGATGTTAGTAAAGTTCTTCAGGCTCTGCCCGGAGTAGCTTCCAGAGCAACATTTCGCAATGACATCGTTATTCGTGAACGTAAATTTCATCCGAGAGGTAGACTTTTACTCCGGGGCTTTTCCCTCCAATCGTGCAAATGGATTGAGCTCTGTTATTTCATTCAAGCAAAAGGATGGAAACTCGGATGGCTTGATTACAAATTTCGCACTCGGATCAAGTGATGCTGCTCTAACATTTGACGGTCCACTTGGTAAAAAAGCAGATTTTATTTTCTCAGCCAGAAGGTCCTATCTGCAATTTTTGTTCGCTGCATTGCAATTGCCATTTTTGCCAACATACAATGATTTTCAGTATAAACTTAATCTGAAGTTAAATCAGAAGAACAGAATCACATTCATTGGATTGGGCGCCCTAGATGATTTCAAATTAAACACGAAAGTCAATGATAAGGTTACTGACTCGACGACAAAAGAATTTAACGATTATATTCTAAATAACATTCCCACCCAGGATCAATGGAATTATACGTTAGGAATTAACTGGTTGCATTACTCAAAGCGGAGCTACCAAAATATTGTAGTAAGTCGGAACATGCTCAAAAATATTGCAACTCGTTATGCAGGAAACATCGAGACAGCTGAAAATAGAATTCTCGATTATTCATCTTTTGAAGCTGAAAATAAATTCAGGTTCGAACATACGGTAAACTGGAAAGGCTGGAAATTCAATACAGGTTTTGGATACGAATATGCAAGATATAACAATAGCACCTTTAATCGGATCAGTATTCAAGGTGTGCCTGTAACCATCGATTACACATCAAATCTTTTTTTAAGCAAAGGTTCTATGTTTGCGCAGTTATCGAACGGTTCGGCAGATGAACGCTTGAATTTCTCATTTGGATTACGAACAGATTTCAACAATTACTCAAGTTCGATGAGTGATCCAAGGGAGCAGCTCTCACCGATGTTTTCACTAACGTATAAAATCAACAATCGATTAACTCTTAATGGTAATATGGCACGCTTTCATCAATTGCCTGCCTACACCATTCTTGGATTCCGTGACAATGCAGGCGAACTTGTCAACAAAAACAATAAGTTGAAATATATCAGTGCAGACCATTTCGTTGTTGGAGCAGCTTATCTGACCGAGCTTAATTCCCGTTTCTCTGTAGAAACATTCTTCAAAAAATACCACAATTACCCATTCTCAATTAAGGATTCTATTTCATTAGCTAACCTGGGGTCAGACTTTGGAGTTGTTGGGAATGAATCTGTGACATCTAGCTCTGAAGGAAGGTCTTATGGGGTTGAATTTTTATATCAACAGAAGCTTTGGAAAGGATTTTATGGAATTGTGGCTTACACGTACGTTCGCTCAGAATTCATAGACAGATATGGTGTTTACATTCCAAGTTCATGGGATAGTAGAAATATCGTTTCTCTTACCGGAGGTAAGCGATTCAAAAATGGATGGGAGCTCGGAATGCGATGGCTGTTCAATGGCGGTTCGCCCTACACTCCGTACGATGTTGAAACATCGAGTCTTAAACCGGTTTGGGATGTTACAGGTCAAGGCTTGTTCGATTACAGTCGTTTGAATACCTTGAGAGAAGGTGCAAACCATCAATTAAATGTTAGGGTGGATAAAAAGATATTTTTGGACAAATTCTCCATGAATTTCTATCTAGATATTCAAAACCTGTATGGTCATAAAACGCCTGTTGCACCGTACCTTCTTGTGGTGAAAGATGCGAATGGAAATCCGCTTACAGATCCGAATGACCCGTCACGTTACCTAACAAAAACAGTGGAAAATACCTCGGGAATTGTTCAGCCTACGATCGGAATCATCATCGAGTTTACTGCCAAGAAAAAGTCGGTTAAATAAAAGAGAAGTCGACGCGACGGTTTTTTTGTTTGCCTTCCGGAGTAGAATTGTTGTCTACAGGATCTTTTTCGCCTCTAAAGTCGATCTCAATGCGATCCTCACTGAGCCCATGGTCAACAAAAAAGTCTATCAGAGCCTTCGCTCGTCTTTTTGATAACTCCACATTGTAAGCATCACTGCCGTCGGAATCAGTATGACCTGTTACCCGTATTCTTAAGTCTGAATGTCCATCAACTACTCTCACCATTCGCACTAAAAAATCGGTATATTCTGACCTGATCTCGGCTTTGTCATGATCGAAATAGACAGGCTGAAAGGTAAAGTTCTTTCTTTCGAGCTCCAGTTTTTCGGGTGCTGCATATCCCTTTTTGAAATTGTAAATAAACGGTTTGAACCATGCATGTGAAATTGCAGAGGTGTCCGATTCTGAAAATGAAGCCGTTGATCGATACAAGATGATTTTCCCTGTATTTCTTTTGCAATCTGTACTAGTGTAGCGCCCTTCTAGATAACCGGAGCTGTCTGAATAGAAAAGTGTTGCGGAAATTAGGCACCAATTGGTTTTGGATGAACTTTTTTTACGTTCAATAACACTCTGTTTGAATGTTATCGAGTTTTGATTGGCTGTTCCTTTAAATCGTTTCACTGCGTACTGATCGGTGTTGTACAATTCATCTCTTGTTTTTCCTTCAATACCTTCACTACTTACTTTAATGTCAGCAAATAAAATACTGGATTGCTCTATGGTAGAACCATCTTTGATCATAATTCCTTGCCAGATTCCAATTAAAGAGGACTGACACATCACTGGAAAAAAGAAAATCAAGGAAAAAAATATCTTCGTTAATGAGCGCATTTGATAGTATTATTCGGAAAAACGCAAAAAATGTTCCTAAAAAACAATTATTGTAATGAACAAAGGAAGCTTATATTTGTCTCAATTCTTAAAGAATCGTCGTGAAAAGTATCTTAAATGTTATTTCTAGCTTGTTTGTTATGACTGCATGTGCTCAAAGTATCCACACCTTTACCGTGAAGGACATCTCGGGGAATGATTTTAACTTGTCATCACTTAAAGGGAAAAAGGTGATGGTGGTGAACACAGCCTCGAAATGTGGTCTGACTCCGCAGTATGAGCAATTGGAAGAACTTTATCAAACCTACAAGGACAGCAATTTTGTGATTGTAGGTTTTCCGGCAAACAACTTCATGTCTCAGGAACCCGGGACGAATGAGGAAATTGCCGAATTCTGCCAAAAGAATTATGGGGTAAGTTTTCCGATGATGAGTAAAATCTCGGTGAAAGGTGATGACATGCATGAGGTGTACAAATTTCTAACTACCAAGACCCTAAATGGATTAGAAGACAATGAGGTAAAGTGGAATTTTCAGAAGTATCTTTTGAACGAAGAAGGAAAACTCGAAAAAGTTATAGGTCCTCGTACACTGCCTAATGATCCTGAGATTATCAAGTGGATCACGAAATAACCTTTCGTTAATATATTGTTGATAAGTTAAGGGCTGGATGGGTATCTCAAGGCCTTGTAAAACCTGCGCTTTGGTTAAATTTGTGAGTTGAGAAAAAACTCCAAAATACTATGAGCGAAGATTTAGCGAAAGACAATTATTCAGCAGACAATATTCAGGTCCTTGAAGGACTCGAAGCGGTAAGAAAACGTCCTGCCATGTACATCGGTGATGTGGGTGTCAAAGGACTTCATCACTTGGTTTATGAGGTAGTAGATAATTCCATCGATGAGGCACTTGCCGGTCATTGTGACACCATCGGGGTATGGATCAATCAAGACAATTCAATTACAGTTAGGGACAACGGTCGTGGTATTCCTACCGCAATCCACACAAAAGAAAAGAAATCGGCACTTGAAGTTGTTATGACGGTTTTGCATGCTGGTGGAAAATTCGATAAGGACACCTACAAAGTTTCAGGTGGTCTTCATGGAGTGGGGGTTTCTTGTGTCAACGCGCTTTCAACACACTTGAAAGCCACTGTTCGTAGAGAAGGTAAAGTGTTCGAGCAGGAGTACAGCATTGGAAAACCTCTATATGATGTTCGCGTTGTTGGAGAATCTAACGAAACAGGTACTGAGGTGACGTTCAAGCCGGATGCTTCCATTTTCGAGTTCACTGAATACAACTACGATACGCTCGCCGCCAGAATGAGGGAGCTTGCATTCTTGAATAAAGGAATTACAATTACCTTGACTGATCTTCGTGAAGAGGACGAAAAAGGGAATCCCATTGTTCATACA
>JAJTDX010000040.1 GCA_021298235.1 Cryomorphaceae bacterium
TTGAATTTAATCGTCTTGATCGGATTAATTCGGGAAATAATGACACTGGGAATAACCAATGTCCCTAAACAGATTATAAGCGTTAGCCCATTTATTCCCAGAATGTGCCATAGATTAATATTCACCGGTACTTTGTCGATATAATATATCGCCTGATCCAGTTTGATTAGCCCGAAGTGGCTTTGTAAAACACAAAATGACAAGCCGATAATATTTCCCAAGAGCATTCCTCGTAACATGAGGTAACCTGCTTGGTAAAGGAAAATTTTTCGAATAGACCAATCGGATGCTCCCATAGCCTTCATGATTCCAATAAAATTGCTCCGCACTAGAATCAATACGAACAGTGCCGATCCCATATTGATGACCCCTATAAGGATCATTAAGCTCAGGATAATTATGACATTGATATCCAGAAAGCCTAGCCAAACGAATATATCTTGTTGGTCTTCTTGAATACTCCGAACGGCCAGTGATTCATTATGCTCATTCGGTATGAGGGCAACTTTCTTTTTAACATGACCAGCAATTTTTTCAAGCTTATCCCAATCTGAAACAAGAATTTCAAATCCGCCCACATAATTTTCAAAACTTCCTTTTCCTTGTTTTTGTTCAAAGATTAGCTCTTTTTCTCCAGCATTGATCTTAAATTTTGTACCTGTTTGATTGATAATTTGTTTCGTGATTTCTCCAGAAGGATTGGACTGGATTAGACAAGGGGCTGTTCTTTTACCATTTAACTTAATGCTCAGCGTCGAAGTATCCGGGATAGATTGAATAACATTTTTTCCATTCACATCTTTGATAAAATCAGCTGCGACAAGTCGTATGACAGTGTCTTTGTCAGGACAGATCGTAAAGCCCTGGTATGAGTCAAAACCTTTTCCCCAATCAAAGAGATAATTTCCGTTTCCTCCAACGACATTGCCTTTCACTATAAGTTCTCCGTTGAATAGAGTATCCGGAATCTCAATCGATGCTTGTATACCCCAGTCATTGAGTTGTTGAACACATCGAATATCTCCGAGTACCATGCGCTTGTCGAATTCCTCAAGTCCCGTTCGGTAAATTCCACTTAAGAAAAATTCCCTTTTAACTGGTTGGGACTTTACAAAGAATGCTTTTACCACATTCCCTACTTTCAGATTGAGGTCCTTGGCAATTTTCTCCGAAACCATTATTTCGTTTGACATCGTTGCAGAGCAAAGGTTGGGAAGTCTTCCCGAGATCAAATGGGTTTTAAAAAAGGAAAGGTCATAGGTCGCGTTCACCCCTTTGAGCACCGCACCGGAAATTTCCTGTTGCGTGTAGGTTGTATCTCCTTTAAATGAAGACTGGACACGGTCTCTTTTTTCAGACTGTAATATAACCGGTTTGTATGCGACTGGGTTTACTGAGGCGATGCCATCTGACTTAAGGAGATTAGGAACGAATTTCTGATCTTTTAGCATCGGATCGCTTTCAAAGATTCGCTGGTCACCGGAGGCTGTGACAATGATGTGAGATCCGAACCCCGATACTTTTTCACTGATTTCTTTTTGGAACCCAGTGGCTACTGCGACAGTGATTAAGTTAACAACAATGGCAAGTGCAATACTTATTACTGAGATTCGGACAATCGGTCGGGAAACCTTTTTATTTTGCAACTCGCTCTTAAGGAGTTTACCGGATATGAAACGTTCGAAAGACAACCTGCACTTTTTTGAAGCGCTAAGGTACATAAAGCATTTTTCGTTCAAAAGTGTTTTTCTTCTTTTGATCTTGTCATCTTGTGCATTGCCCAGAAAAGGAAATAATCATAAGGACGATCCTATTGAGATCAAGGAAGAGGCTATAATAAATACGGAGAGTGAGACTCGGGATGAGGTCGCTCATATCCATACATTGCAAAAACCACTTCTTGGGATTGACAGGCTTCACCTTTTCCTGGATTCCCTGAATGGGAAAAAAATTGCTGTTGTTGGTAATCAAACATCCATGGTTGGAAAACAACATTTAGTCGATACACTGCTCGCACTGAAGTTAAATGTCATTAAAGTTTTCGCTCCAGAGCATGGTTTTCGTGGGGATATTGATGCAGGGGAGAAAGTGCACACCGTGACAGACGAGAAAACAGGACTGCCCATTATTTCTCTGTATGGCACCAATAAGAAACCTCAAAAAGAACAATTAGAGGATGTTGATATAGTAATTTATGATATTCAGGATGTAGGTGTGCGTTTTTATACGTATATCTCCACGTTGCATTATGTAATGGAGGCTTGCGCAGAAAATGGAAAACAATTGGTCGTCCTAGATCGTCCTAATCCGAACGGACACTATGTGGATGGACCAGTTCGGGAACCTGAGTTCCGCTCATTTATTGGAATGCACCCTGTTCCAATTGTCTATGGAATGACCATTGGCGAATACGCAATGATGATCAACGGTGAAGGTTGGCTAGACGATAAGATGAAATGCAAGCTGTGGGTCATTCCATGTAGAAATTACACGCATAAATCTAGGTATGTTCTTCCTGTTCCTCCTTCGCCTAACCTGCGATCGGAATTATCCATTACACTTTATCCCAGCTTATGTTTATTTGAGGCAACTACTGTAAGCGTTGGAAGAGGTACATCTCAACCTTTTGAAGTCTTTGGACACCCTAAGTTTCCCATAGGTAATTTTAGTTTTGTTCCGCACATGTTATGGTGTTAATTTGAATGGAACAATCAATAAAAGAAAATACGAGCTCAATTTAAATTACCTTATTCAGGCAAAGGATCTGTTGGGCGACTCGATTGCATACATTGATCAAGTGAGTTTCTTTAATCGACTTGCCGGAACTGCAAAACTTAAAGATCAGCTCAATGCAGGATGGACGGCAAAAGAAATCCGTGAAACATGGAAGCCCGGCCTTGAAGAGTTCAAGAAAATCCGACAAAAATACTTGTTATACGACTAAGGATTTTTCAATTTAGCTGCGCTCTCGAGAACATGAGATTTTAATTCCTCCATATATGTTTCCATACGCTTCAAAACCTCCGGGTTTGAAGCGCCTAAAATCTTCGCGGCTAAAATTCCAGCATTTTTCGCGGCGTTAAGAGCAACAGTGGCAACAGGTATTCCATTTGGCATTTGCAGAATAGAAAGGATACTATCCCAACCATCTATTGAATTTGAAGATTTCACTGGTACTCCAATGACTGGTAGTGGTGTCAGAGAGGCTGTCATACCGGGCAGGTGTGCTGCACCTCCAGCACCGGCGATTATAACTTTTATTCCTCTCATGTGAGCTGTTTTGGCATATTCAAACATCTTCTCAGGTGTTCTGTGTGCTGAGACGATATCCACTTCGACGGAGATACCAAATTCTTTAAGTATTGTTACTGCATCCTCCATAACTGGTAGATCAGATGCACTCCCCATAATGATACCCACTTCTGCCATTCAATATTTTTATTTTCAAAGGTAGTAAAATTGTTACGCCGGCCTGCACCCATAACCTGTCGATTGAATGCTTTTTTCAGTACGCTGAATATTCTTGCTTTATGGAGCATTCCGATAATAGATTCGGACGAATTTTAACATAAGTATATGAAAAGGATTACTCAAATTGCATGGGCTGTCTTCCTGGGTTGCGCAGGAACGGCTTACGCCCAACCGAGTACGTGTTCAGACAGGGTCACCTATGTGGCCTCAAAGAATATCGGACAAGTAGGCAACTTTCACCTCAAAGTAGGGGAACAGGAAAAAGCAGCACAAACTTATCACTATTCTGGACCCGGAAAAATTGACCGTGTTCGGGTTTATGGCACAACCGCAACTACCGGTGGAGTTCCATTGAGAATTCAAGTTTTTTCAATCGATGCGAATGGAAGACCTAAGTTGGAAATTTCATCCGTGGATGCAATTTTTTGGTCAACGGACAATACGCAAGGGTATATTTCCGTCAACCTACCACTTGGAGGAACATATGTTGAAGATGATTTTGCCGTAGGAGTTACCGTTTTAAATGCGTGGCCTTGGGGTTCAGAATTTCAGCTGTCATATACCGGAGATGGAGAAGGATTAAGTGAAGATCTTGCCTCTATTGCCGGAACTTCGACAGGCAACAATTGGACAAGCGCCATGACTACGTTTAATAAAAACGGCGATTTTTATCTGGTACCGGAAATGTCTCATTATCTGAATGCCTTGATAAATGCGGAAACACGCTGTCTGGAAGTTTCAGAGGCATTGTTGTTTGAAAATCAAAGTGCGTTTACCAAAGACAGTATGTTCAACAGAATTTCAATGTCAGATTACAGCGGTTCAAATTTTCTTTACACATGGAATTTCGACGACGGCACTGCTGTTTCACATTCTATGTCACCATCCCATTCATTTACTGCAGCTGGAACTTATGATGTAACCCTAACAGTTACTGTCGAAGGCTGGCAGGGTACATGTACGAATACACATACCTTTCCGGTCTCAGTTGGTTTAAATGCAGGCGTGTCAAATATCTTAAATGTTGGCTGCAACGGTGCAACAACAGGAAGTATTACCGGATCTGTTACAGGAGGAAGCTCACCTTATCAATACAGCCTCAATGGGATTCAATTTCAATCTTTAAATGTTTTCAATAATCTTTCAGCCGGATCAGGTACATTGACTGTTAGAGACGCTTTAGGATGTATTTCTGCAGAGGCATATTTGATCACTCAGCCGGCGGCACTCGGTTTTTCTTCGTTGACTTCAACCAATGCAAATTGCTCATCGAATGATGGGTCAATTTTGGCTATTGGTCAAGGCGGAAGTGGTTCATTGCTCTATAAACTCGATGGTGGAACATTTCAGTCTTCGGGGAATTTTACCGGTTTGTCATCTGGAAGTTATGTTGTAACCATTAAAGATGCCAATGCGTGCTTGAAACAAGAGAATATTGTTGTGAATAATTTTGGGTCACCTGTGTTAACCTTGTTGAGTAAAACAAACATCAGCTGTAATGGATCTTCAGATGGTTCTATTCAACTTGCAGCCAGCGGCGGTACAGGTGCACATCAATTTAGTATCAATGGTGGGACGACTTATCAAACAAGTGGTACATTCACAGGTCTGCCTGCAGGAAGTTACTCTGTTTTAGTGAAGGATGCCGCAGGGTGTAAACAAGGATTTGTGGTAAAGCTCAATGAAGCCCTGCCTCTGGATTTCGATGCTTCTTTTTTAGCCCCGTCGTGTGCTAATTCTACCGATGCATTTCTAACAGTTCATTCTGCAACTGGAGGAATTGGTTCGTTCTCGTACAGTGTTGATGGGATTAACTATCAATCCTCTCCTGAATTTTCCAGTTTGTCCTCCGGGACCTATTTGGTTCATGTGAAAGATGCTGCAGGATGCGAAAAAGATATTCAATTCACAATACCTTCTACACCTGCTGTCGTTGCTACGACAACGTCAACTGCAGCAACCTGCAATGGTCTTTCTGATGGGATGGTATTAGTGAACTCAAATGGAGGAACAGCGCCGTATACATACAGTCTGAATGGAACTACATACCAAGCGAATGCTTTGTTTGGTGGACTTACCTCGGGAGCATATACAGTAACTGTTCGTGATGCACATAATTGTACTGTCCAAGTACCTGTAATTGTAGGTCAACCAGGTATTATTCAGGCATCAACGAGCGCAACGACTGCAACCTGCGGGGTGAATAATGGGGCAATCATAGCTGTAGCAAGTGGTGGATCAGGGTCAGGATATCAATATAGTCTGGACGGAACTTCTTTCAATACATCTGGATCGTTCAATGGTCTAAGTGCTGGAACTTATATTATCACTGTGAGAGACGGTTCGATGTGCAAGAGAAACTTTACAGAATCAGTAGCAGATGCTGATGGACCAATTATTCAAACGCTAAATTCAACGGATGTTGGTTGTCATGATGGCAACGACGGTTCAATAACAGTTTCAAGTGTTTCTGGAGGAACAGGTACGTTGACCTATAGTTTAAATGCTCAAAACTGGAATTCATCCAATCAATTTGTCAATCTTACGGCAGGATCATATACCGTTTTCGTCAAGGATGTGAATGGGTGTATCGGAACTTCTAGTGCGTTGTTAATTCAGCCGGATGCATTTATAATTACTAAGACTTCGACAGATGTTTCCTGCCATGGTGGAACAAATGGAAGTGCAATTATTTTTGCCGCTGGTGGATCTGGCACACTTGCATATAGTATTGACAATGGTGACACTTATCAATCGAGCAATACATTCAGCGGATTGATGGCGGGGATCTACAAGGTTACGGTAAGAGATATTGCTTCATGTACGGGCACAATCATTTTTTCGATCAATGAACCGGAAAGTATTCTCTTTACAACAGGTGTACTAAATGTTTCTTGTCATGGGGATCAGAATGGATCTATTTCCGTCAATGCGAGTGGCGGAGTTGGAAACTATACATATAGCCTTGGAGGGCTGACTTACCAAAGTTCAAGTGTTTTTAATGGTTTGTCGGGTGCAATGTATCCCGTCTATGTGAAAGACGGAAATAATTGCGCTGCAGTACATTTTGTATATGTCTATGAGCCTGACTCTCTGCAGTTGGAAGCGAGTATTTATAATGTCGCTTGTGCGGGAGGAAATAATGGAGCAATTGATGTTACTGTAGTTGGTGGCGCAGGGAATAATTCTTATCTCTGGTCAACCGATGACGAGGTGCAGGACCTTCAGGATCTTTCTGCAGGTGAATACCTTCTTCAGGTAATGGATCAGAATGGATGCGAAGCACTTCAAAGCTTTACAGTTACTGAACCGGAGATGCCATTGGTTATTAATGCAGTTGTTACGTCAACCAATACCAATACGGGTCAAATCGATGCGACGGTAACAGGTGGTACGTCACCCTACAACTATGAATGGTCAGAAGGTTCTCTTACAGAAGATATTGATGGGCTCATCCCCGGGATCTATGTGCTGACAGTTACAGATGCCTCGGGCTGTGTTTCTTCTGGTCAGTTTACAGTTCAGAATAGTTTGTCCGTAGCTGAATCCAATGTTGATAATGAATTGCTCGTTTTTCCCAATCCTACGAATAATAAGGTGGTTTTGAATTGGAACAGCAATAACATTGTGAAGTATGAACTATTGGATCTGCAGGGAAAAGTACTTCTAAGTTCGCCAAATCAAACAAGCAAGGTTGAAGTGGATCTGAGTACAATGGGATCCGGCGTATATCTCGTTCGGGTTTATAATTCTCAAGCACAATCAGTACTAACGAGGGTTCAGAAAATAGATTAAAACCGCTTAAATAAAAACAAGAAAAGCGCGATTCTTCGCGCTTTTCTTGTTTGTTGTAGAAGCTATTAGAGTGTGCCTCTTTTTTCCTGTTCTCTTTCGATAGATTCGAACAATGCTTTAAAATTTCCTGCACCAAAGCCACGAGCACCCATCCTTTGGATGATCTCGAAGAAAAGCGTTGGCCTGTCTTCAACGGGCTTAGTAAAAATCTGAAGCAAGTACCCTTCTTCATCTGCATCAACGAGAATTCCCAGCTTTTGGATTTCCGAAATGGGTTCTTTCATAATCGACATGTGCTCTCCCAAACGTTCAGGTATTTCGTCATAGTATGCCTGAGGTGGAGAGGAGAGAAATTCAACGCCGCGCGCACGCAGCTGAGCGACGGTTTCTAAAATATTATCTGTTGCTACTGCGATGTGTTGTGGCCCCGGTCCCTCATAAAAATCCAAATATTCTTCTATCTGTGATCGTTTTTTTCCTTCAGCGGGTTCGTTGATAGGGAATTTGATTCGTCCATTGCCGTTGCTCATTACCTTGGACATCAGTGCAGAGTATTCCGTATGAATTTGTTTGTCATCGAATGAAAGGAAGTTCACGAATCCCATCACGTCCTCATACCATTTTACCCAAGTATTCATTTCACCCCAACCGACATTTCCCACCATATGGTCAATAAACTTCAAACCTGCCGGTGCCGGGTTGTAGTCAGATTCCCATTTTTGATAGCCTGGTAAAAAAGGACCAGTATAGTTTTTGCGTTCAACGAAAAGATGTACAGTTTCACCATACGTGTAAATTCCCGATCGTACTACTTCTCCGTGCGCATCTTTTTCAACAGTTGGTTCCATGAATGAACGTGCACCTCGCGAGGTGGTCTCCTCCCAAGACTTTCTGGCATCATCCACCCAAAGAGCAATTACTTTTACACCGTCACCATGTTTCTTGACATGCTCTCCAATAGGTGAATCGCTCTTCAGAGCTGTTGTAAGTACCAACCGGATTTTGTCTTGTTTTAAAACATATGATGCCCGATCTTTAAGACCCGTTTCAAGCCCGGCATAGGCATGTGACTGAAATCCGAAAGCTGTTTTGTAATAGTGAGCTGCTTGTTTGGCATTTCCAACATAGAACTCGACGTAATCTGTTCCTAACAAGGGAAGAAAATCTTGTGCTCCATCGAAGATTTTCTCAAGTCCATAATCGATATTTTTAATTTCTTTACTCATACTATTTTCTCTTTTAAATGTTAAATCATTAATGCAACCAAGATTGGAAGTAATCTTTAACTTCAACTTGTAGCGCTTGCTTAGTCAATTTCAAAGGTTTGAAAGTGTCTACCATTACCGCAAGTTCCTGTGTTTCTTTTTGACCAATACTTCGCTCGTAGGCCCCAGGATGAGGACCATGTGGTATTCCTGCCGGGTGCAAAGTAATTTGTCCCTTTTCAATGTTATTCCTGCTCATGAAATCTCCGTCTACGTAGTACAATACTTCGTCGGAATCTATATTGCTGTGATTGTAAGGCGCAGGAATAGATTGTGGATGGTAGTCGTATAATCTTGGTACAAAAGAACAAATGACAAAAGCACTTGTCTCAAACGTTTGATGAATTGGTGGGGGCAAATGTACTCTGCCGGTTATGGGTTCAAAGTCATGAATGGAAAAGGCGTAGGGATAATTAAAGCCGTCCCAGCCAACCACATCGAAAGGGTGTGTTCCGTACGTGTAATCGTACAATAAATCTTGTTTCTTTATTTTAACAAGAAAATCCCCAGTTTCGGGATGGGTTTCCAATTCGTGGGGAGGGCGGATATCACGTTCGCAATAAGGAGAATGTTCCAACAATTGCCCAAACCAGTTTCGATACCTTTTAGGGGTGTATACCGGATGAAATGACTGAACAATGAACAGGCGATTGTCTTCTTGGTCGAAATGCATCTGATAAATCATCCCGCGTGGGATTACCAGATAATCTCCGTATGAAAAATCAATATTTCCAAGTTGAGTCTTTAACTTGCCCGAACCTTTATGAATAAAAATGACTTCATCGGCATCGGCATTTTTGTAGAAATAATCTTTCATTGAATGTTGAGGTGCCGCAAGCTCGATGTAACAATCGTTATTAACAAGCACTGGAACACGACTTTCCAAGTAATCTTTATGAGGTTTGACCTCATACCCCTGAAGACTTCTCATGGTCATATTCTTCTCTATAGCTATTTCCGGTGCAATGTTCTTTGTTGCCCCGACATGTTTCACAATAGTTGGTGGTTTTACATGATACAACAAAGAAGACATTCCGTCAAATCCTATGGTGCCGAACAGTTGCTCATGATACAAGCCGCCGTCTTCCTGACGGAAAATAGTGTGTCTTTTATGGGGGATTTTTCCTAATTTATGATAAAATGGCATATAACTTTTTGAAATAATTGAAACAATAGAATGGATCTTCAACGGATATTTTTCATTCCGGATTGCGTTTCAGAAGAAACATGAGCAGGATGTTCAAATTGTTCCACATAAAATAAAGCTACGCAAATTTAGGGACATTTTACACATTCCAAAAATGATTTAGGTCAGTGTTTTGACAACCACAACTTTTTTTTCATCTTTACCATGTCATCGCGAGGCAAATTATACCTTTGCCAACTAAGTAAATTCTATGGCACAAATAGCAGTTCTAGGTGCATGCGGTCAAATCGGAACCGAATTGGTACTCGCATTAAGAAAAATTCATGGTTTGTCCAATGTAATTGCATGTGACATAAGAGAAGAGTGTCCTGAAGCGCTGAAAAATGGACCCTACAAGAAATTAGATGTGCTCAACCGATCAGAGGTGCGAATCTTCATTACGGAGACAAATCCTAATCAGGTTTACCTTTTGGCTGCTTTATTGTCTGCCACTGCAGAGAAAAACCCAGATCTAGCCTGGAGACTAAATATGGAGGGCCTTTTTACAGTGTTGGATCTTGCGAAAGAAGGATACATAAAAAAGGTTTTCTGGCCAAGCTCGATAGCTGTATTTGGCCCAACCACACCAAGAGTGATGACGCCTCAATATACCATTACGGAGCCTACAACAATTTATGGCATCTCAAAATTAGCGGGTGAAAGGTGGTGTGAATATTATCATTCCAAATATGGTGTTGATGTGCGGAGTATACGTTATCCCGGGTTGATTTCATATGCATCTCTTCCGGGGGGAGGTACAACGGATTATGCAGTAGATATATTTTATCAGGCGAAACTAAAAGGATCATATACAAGTTTCTTGAGAGAAGATTCAGCTTTGCCAATGATGTACATGGAAGATGCTATTCGAGCTACCATTGAGTTGATGGAGGCAAAAATTGAAAATGTTAAGATTAGATCTTCCTACAATTTGGCTGGTTGTTCTTTTACACCTGCTGAGTTGACAGAAGAAATCAGAAAACATTTGCCTGATTTTCATCTGTCTTGCCAACCGGATTTTCGTCAGGCTATTGCAGATAGTTGGCCTATGTCGGTTGATGACAGCGAAGCACGAAAAGATTGGGGTTGGATTCCGGCGTTTGGCTTGTCTGAAATTGTAAGAATCATGCTTGAAAATGTGAATCCATCGAAAATTTAATTCGATGAAAGAAAATTTTTTCGTCGAAACAAATTATCTATTAAGCGAAAAAAAAATGCTTTTCAAATTGGTTGATTGTAAAAAATGACTATATTTCGAAATCAAATTTAACTTTTGTCATGTTTTCAGCTCGTCTGATTCTTATCATTATTTCTTTTGTTGCCCTAAATACGGGCTTTTCAAGCCCGTTGTACCCAGCCAAAGCTGGTCAGCCCGGGGACATAAACAAAAAAGATACCGAGGGCAGAAAACAAGGTCGATGGATTTATTTTGGAAAAGATAGGCCACAAGAGGGGTATCCTGCAGAGGGCAAAATCGAAGAGGGCGATTACAAAGACGACAGAAAAGAAGGTAAATGGACGAAATATCACAACGACGGTGAAACTCCTAAGTTGATTGGTGAATATGTGAATAATAGACCTCAAGGAACCTATGTAAAGTACTACGCCAATGGAAAGGTAAAAGAACAGGGTACTTTTATTCGAAATCTTTACCAGGACTCATTGAAAAGATTTCATGAAAACGGAAAGGTAGAATATGTTGCCAAGTACAACGAAGAGGGAAAAGAACAGGGAGCGGTCAAATACTTTTATCCGAATGGTCAAGTTGAGTTTGAATATGTGGCAAATGATGGAAAACCATCAGGAAAAGCAGTTCGTTACTATGAAAACGGTGACGTGAAGGAAATCATTTTCTACAACGCAGAAGGCACTGTTGAAAAAAGTGAACAGAAAGAAATGGTGAATCCTGCAATTAAGGTAGTTGATCCAGGTGTTTCAAAAGAAACTGCTCCAAAAGTAAATTCTCCCAAAACGAAAGGAGCAAAATTCCAGCCAAATGGATACAACAAAGTGTACAATTCAAATGATGAAATTTGGCAAGATGGTAATTTTAAGGACGGATTGCTTTGGGATGGCAAAGTTTATGAATACGATCGCGACGGCATCTTGTTAAAGGTTAAAGTTTACAAGAATGGTTTGTATCATTCCGATGGGCAATTATAGGATTTAGTAAATTATAGGAGGCTGTCCCATCAGGACGGCCTTTTTTTTGGAATTTTTAGTGTAATATTAAAATCACTTTTTTCATGTCGAAACTTCCTGAATTCAAATCTGAATATATTCAGTCTCCTACTGTTGATAAGGTTGGTGTTGAGGAAAGAGTTGCACGTTTTCAGTCCAGAAGTATCAAAAGTGACTCCAAGAAACAAGGTCTTAAGATGGTTCTGAGCATGATCGACCTGACCACTCTTGAAGGAAAGGATACGCCCGGTAAGGTTAGACAACTATGCTACAAAGCAGCACATTTGCATGATCAACACGAAGGACTACCGACGGTGGCAGCCGTTTGTGTGTATCCTTCAATGGTAAGCACCGCGAAAAATGCTTTAAAAGGAACATCTATAAAAGTAGCTTCAGTTTCTACTGCCTTTCCTGCTGGACAGGCTCCTATGGATGTCAAGATAATGGATACTAAATTTGCGGTTGATCAGGGTGCGGATGAGGTTGACATGGTTATTTCAAGAGGGAAATTTCTTTCAGGAGAATATTCCTATGTGTTTGATGAAATTGCACGAATAAAAGATGTTTGTGGACAGGCACGTTTGAAAGTAATTCTTGAAACTGGCGAGCTCGCTACCTTGGATAACGTGCGCATGGCATCAGACCTTGCGATTCATGCCGGAGCTGATTTTATCAAAACCTCTACTGGAAAGATTCAGCCTGCAGCGACCATGCAAGTTACTTTCACAATGTTGATGGCAATTCGAGATCATTTTGACAAAACAGGAAAAATGGTGGGCATGAAGCCGGCAGGTGGCATCTCAACCTCTAAATTGGCATTACATAATCTGGTAATGGTCAAAGAGCTACTTGGAGATGCATGGCTCGACAATCATTGGTTCCGATTTGGTGCTAGTAGTCTTGCAAATGATGTATTGATGCAAATAATTAAATCAGAATCAGGAATTTACCAGTCTCCTGACTATTTTTCTATCGACTGATATGGCTAAGAAAAGTTCAAACAAAACAACATCCTGGGATTATGCGCCCTCTCTGGAAAGCACCTCTCACATAAAAATCAAAGAGCACTACGATCTTTTCATAGATGGTAAATGGGTCAAACCAAGTTCAGGAAAATACTTTGTTACAATAAACCCAGCGAATGAAACGGTTCTTTCGAATGTGGCCCATGGAAATCGGCAGGACATTGATAAGGCCGTCGCTGCTGCGAAAAAAGCGTACAAAGGATGGAGTAATTTGTCCGGTTCGGAACGTGGAAAATACCTTTACCGAATTGCACGATTAATTCAAGAAAGATCCAGAGAGTTTGCCGTAATTGAAACATTGGATGCCGGTAAGACAATTCGTGAGTCACGGGATGTGGATGTTCCCCTTGCAGCTAATCATTTTTTCTATTATGCTGGTTGGGCCGATAAATTGGAATACGCGTTTCCGAATAGAAAGGTAACTTCGATTGGTGTAGCTGGACAGATTATTCCATGGAATTTCCCACTGCTCATGGCAGCCTGGAAGATTGCGCCTGCTCTGGCAACCGGAAATACGGTTGTACTCAAACCTGCAGAAACAACACCTCTCACAGCATTAAAACTTGCAGAATTGATGGAAGATGCAGGGTTACCTCATGGAGTGGTCAACATTGTAACTGGTTTTGGTGATACCGGGGCAGCTTTGGTAGATCATCCGGATGTAGACAAGATTGCATTCACTGGTTCAACCGGTGTTGGAAAATTGATCCAAAAAGCCGTTGCAGGCACAACTAAAAAAGTTACGCTGGAGCTTGGTGGCAAATCTGCTAATATCATTTTTGACGATGCGCCTATCGATCAAGCTGTAGAGGGCATTATTAACGGTATTTTCTTCAATCAGGGACATGTATGTTGCGCAGGTTCCCGTTTATTTGTTCAGGAAAATACTTCCGAGCTTGTCATTCGCAAATTGCGACAGCGTATGGATTCACTGTATGTTGGGGATCCTTTGGATAAGAATACAGATATCGGGGCAATAAATTCGAAAGAACAATTGCAAACTATTCAACGCTACATAGAACTAGGAAAGGAAGAAGGAGCAGACTTGTACCAGCCAGCATGCACTATTCCTTCGAAAGGTTATTTCTGTGCGCCTACAATTTTCATGGATGTGGCTCAATCCAGCGTAATTGCTCAGGAGGAGATTTTTGGTCCGGTACTAACAATTCAAACATTCAGAACTGTCGATGAGGTCATTCAGAAAGCGAACAATACTCCCTATGGTCTGGCAGCCGGTGTTTGGACAGACAAAGGATCCCGAATTTTTAATCTGACCACAAAATTGCGGGCTGGTGTAGTTTGGGCCAATACCTACAACAAGTTTGATCCGACCTCTCCATTTGGCGGATACAAGGAAAGTGGATTTGGGCGTGAAGGTGGACTTCATGGATTACAGGCATATGTAAAATTGAGTTGATCATGACAAGATTGGAGATTTTAAAAACATACAAATTGTATATCGGTGGGCAGTTTCCAAGAACTGAGTCGGGAAGGTATTATCCTCTTACAGACAAAAATGGAAAGGTGCTGGCTAACATATGTCTTTCTTCAAGAAAGGATGTGCGCAATGCAGTGCAGGCAGCACGTAAAGCATTTGGTTCATGGGCAGAACGTTCCGCCTTTAACCGAAGTCAAATTCTTTACCGAATCGCAGAAATGCTTGAAGGAAGAAGAGATCAGTTCATTTCTGAACTTATGCTTCAAGGTAGCTCGAAAGCGGAGGCTTCCAAAGAATTGGATTTAGCGATTGAGAGGGTAGTATACTACGCAGGTTGGTGTGATAAATTCCAGCAGGTATTAAGCTCTGTAAACCCGGTTTCTACCTCCCATTTCAACTTTTCTGTTCTGGAACCCACGGGTGTAATTGGAGTGCTATCACCGCAAGACAGTTCTCTTATCGGATTGGTATCCGTCGTCTTGCCAGCTATTGCTGGGGGAAATGCGTGCGTAGTCCTTGCCTCAGAAAATTTACCGTTATGTTCCATAACGTTTGCCGAATTATTAAATTCTTCTGACTTACCGGGGGGCGTGGTCAATATACTTACGGGTACAGTTAACGAACTGCTCGAAACATTTGCGACGCACATGGACATCAATGCCGTCAGTTATTCAGGAAAAGATCCAGAGGTAATTACAAAACTGAAAGAGCAATCAGTCTTAAATGTGAAAAGAGTCTTTTCTTACGACAAAACATGGATGGATGCGGCTGCTCAGGACTTGTATATGATTGCCGATCTGCAAGAGGTTAAAACGACCTGGCACCCTATCGAGAATATAGGTGGCGCAACCTCCTCTTATTGATAGTTAGTTAAGATCGATCGTTAAAGGCAGCCTGTAGCGGCTTCTGACAACCTGACCTTTGTATTTCCCGGGTGTCCATCTTGGGCTTCTCTTAAGCAAGTCTACGTAGTAACTGAGGTCCGTACTGCATTTGTTGTGCGCTTTAATATTGCTTAGGCTGCCATCTTTCTCAACTACGAAATCCAGAAAGACATGGGTAAAGCAATGGGATCCCAATTCGGCATAGATCTCTTCGTTGATCAATAGGTCCTGTTGTATCCATACCATCATGGAATCAAAGCCTCCTGGAAATTCAGCTTCGGGCTCGGGATTCTCATAGATGACTGTGTCCTCTTGAGAAAAACTTTTGAGTGCACAAAACACAACGAAAAAGAAAAGAACTAATCGCATGATGAACTATTTTACAATATAAAAAATCCCCGGAATATGTTTCCGAGGATTTCTGATGTATATACCAGTTAAATTATCCTATCAAATCACTGTAGACTGACGCGTCAAGCAGGTTTTCTACTTGAGAAGGGTCAGACATTCTAACTTTGATCATCCATCCCTCTCCATAAGGGTCTGAATTCACCAACTCCGGATTTGCTTCAAGGTTCGCGTTGAATTCTACGATTTCTCCACTCAAAGGCATAAAAAGATCAGAGACAGTCTTTACTGCTTCAACAGAACCAAAAACTTCCTCCTGATCAAGGGTTTCGCCTTCGGTTTCAATTTCTACATAGACAATATCTCCTAATTCTCCTTGTGCGAAATCAGTGATTCCAACAATGGCAACGTCGCCTTCGACGCGCACCCACTCGTGATCTTTTGTGTACTTTAAGTTTCCTGGAACGTTCATGCTAATCTTATTTAGAACAAATGTAAAATTTTTTCGATGGTTCACTGCAACCAGATCATTATTATTCTGCACACTTTGTGATGCCAAATATTGTGTAAACATGAATAAACATCAACAACACAACTCTTTTACTAAATTTGTATCCTATGGTAAATCAGGAGCAACTCAAGGAAATTTTAGGGAGAATAGAGGCCATTGCAGCTTATTTGAAGATTACTGAGAAACGAGTACAACTGAAAGAGGAGGAGCTTAAAACCCAAGATCCCTCTTTTTGGGATGATCCAAAAACAGCAGAGGCTCAAATGAAGTCGATCCGTACGCTTAAATTTTGGATCGAAGCCTACGATAAACTTAAGAATTCGTATGATGATCTTGAAGTACTCATTGAATTTGTTAAAGAGGGTGCGGCAGACGAATCAGAGGTGGATGAGGCACACAAGCTTTTGTTGAACGATGTAGAAGAACTCGAACTTAAAAATATGCTTTCCGGTGAAGAGGATGCCTTGAGTACGGTATTACAGATTACTGCAGGCGCTGGAGGCACGGAGAGTTGTGACTGGGCATCCATGCTCATGCGCATGTACATGATGTGGGGGCAGAAGAATGGCTACAAGATCAAGGAATTGAATTTTCAGGAAGGTGATGTAGCAGGGGTAAAGACAGTAACGCTAGAATTTGAAGGAGAATTTGCGTTCGGATATTTGAAAGGAGAAAACGGAGTTCATCGACTCGTTCGAATTTCGCCCTTTGACTCCAATGCCAAACGCCACACCTCTTTTGTTTCAGTCTATGTATACCCTTTGGTTGATGATAACATTGAAATTAATATCAATCCTGCAGATATTTCCTGGGACACCTTCCGATCAGGCGGTGCCGGAGGTCAAAATGTCAATAAGGTGGAGACAGCAGTTCGTTTAAAGCATGCTCCCTCCGGGATAATTATAGAAAACTCCGAGTCTCGTTCACAGTTGGCGAATAAGGAAAAGGCCATGCAATTGTTGCGTTCACAGCTCTACGAACTAGAATTGAGAGCCCGAATGGAAAAACGAAGTGAGATTGAAGCGGGCAAGAAAAAAATAGAATGGGGTTCACAGATACGTAATTATGTCATGCATCCTTACAAGTTAGTCAAAGACGTCAGGACCGGACATGAAACAGGAAATGTGGATGCTGTAATGGATGGTGATATTGGAGAGTTTTTAAAGGCTTTTCTAATGATGTATGGAGGCGATTAAATCTGTAATTAAGTAAGACTACGTATTTATTCAACAAATTTCACTTAAACTTACTTGAAGGCTATCCTTTAATTTACGAAAGGCTTCCAACTTTTATTTCTTTTTAGGTTACTGATTCTGTTGCTTTGTTCTATGAAAGCAGCACGAAATATATCAGGACTAATCAAAACATGGGTTGTTTTGATGTTCACTTTTAACCTAGTGGCGCAATCAAATGATCAGTATTTAATTGTTCGTTTGAAAAAAGATCAGGCAGGTAAATCCGTCGATCACCGGGCTGTGTTTTCTGAATGTAAGGAATTTCATTTTATTCCATCAAAAGATGGTTCCCTTTATAGGTTGACCCTGGATGCAGAAAAATCAAGTGACTTCATCGAGAAGTTGAGGTCAAATTCGAATGTCGAACATGTTGAAATAGATTATCGAGCAGAATTAAATGGGGAACAAACAAGCATTCATCCTGAAGATCCTCATTACTATAAGCAATGGGCGTTTGAAAACAGCGGAAATATTCCATTTGCGCCCTCAAAAGTGGGTGCTGATATTGAAATGGAAAAGGCATGGGCCATTGAACAAGGAGATTCAAGTGTGGTAGTGGCAATAATCGACACCGGAGTGAAATGGGACCATCCTGAATTCAACGGACGGATTTGGACAAATCACGCTGAAATACCAAATAACGGACTGGATGACGATTCGAATGGATATGTTGACGATGTTCAAGGATGGGATTTCGCTGACCTCGATAACAACCCAACAGACATGAATGGACATGGAACCAACATTGCATCGATCGTAGGTGCCAATCCAAACAATTCAATTGGGTTTGCCGGTATGGATTGGAATTGTAAGTTGATGAATTTAAAAGTGATGAATGAAAATGCATTTTACTCATGGTGGATCGAAGCTATCTATTATGCCGTAGATAATGGAGCGCACGTTCTGAACATGTCTCTGGGAGGCGACGTTGAGTCTCAAGAATTGATCAATGCTGTGAATTATGCACTTTCTCATAATGTTATTGTGGTGGTTTCTATGGGGAATGGCAATACGAATAAAATTTCATATCCTTCAAATGTGCCGGGTGTGATTGCAGTTGGATCCACAGATCCCGACGACAATCGCAGTGAAGTGTTCAACTGGAGTCCAAATGCAGGTAGCAATTATGGGGAACATATATCTGTTGTGGCGCCTGGGAGCTATATTTTCGGAGTGAGTTACAAGGATGAATCAGATTTTAACACGTATTATTCCGGTACTTCGCAGGCAACTGCCTACGTTTCAGGCTTGGCCTCTTTGCTTAAAGCACAATTGCCTGAGTATTCAAATGCCCAAATAAAACAGTTGATTGAGCAGACTTCAGAGGATCAGATTGGAAAAACTTCAGAGGATAGTATCGGAAAGGATGATTTTTATGGAAATGGAAGAATCAATGCATTCAATGCCTTAAGCAAGAATGATCCTTCAAACTTTGAGCTCAATGGTGAAGACATTAGTTTGTATCCGAATCCGGCAAATGGAAAATTTGTAGTTCGTTACCCAAATCAAGTAGAATTCATCCGGGTGAGCAATTTGATGGGTGAGAGGATAGTAGATTTAACGAATAATCAGAGTGAAAGCATGGAGATAACTCTTTCCGAACAAGGAGTTTTTGTAGTCACTTTTATTCATAAAAAACAAATCGTTTCAAAAAAGGTAGTCGTTCTTTAACCATTAACGGCTAAAGTTTAACCATTGACCAAGGAATTAAACAAATGGCAACATTCGGTTAACATAAGCCAATATTGTTCTGTATATAGTTTTATTGTGACTTAACTTTGTATATTGTCAATCAAAAAACTATACACGTGAAGTCTCGCGATCGCTCAAACGGATCAAGTTTTGATAAGTTCAACATTAGGTTGAGGAATAGTATACTTTTATCCGGTTTCCTGATTTTAATTTTTTCTAATCTTTTTGCCGCCAGTTGGTACGTGAATGACAATTCGCTCCTAGGGGACATTTATTGTACTTCCGTTGGATCAGCAGGTAATTCAGGCAGTTTGCCCTCTTCACCAAAAGCTTCATTGAGTTCGATCATTGCGCTTGCAGGGGTTGTAAATGGAGACACGGTGTATGTGGATAAGGGAAATTTCAACGAAGTCAACCTCACCATCAACAAATCACTCGTTATTATAGGGGCAGGTCCTGGAAATACTGTTTTCACCGGCAATGCCTCTGTAAATCGGTTTGCTTCTATCACAGCTGACAACGTCAAAATTAAAAATCTAACACTTCGTAATTATTACCTAAACGCCAATGGCCAGGTAATCACTATGACAGGCAGAACGGGTATTTTGTTTGAAAATGTAACCATTAAAGACAATCAAGGTTCCGCTGCGTCAGGGGTTAATTTTGATCTAACAAATTCTAATGTAACCTTTTTTGCATGTGTTTTCAGCTGTTCAGGATGGAATGCGGATGGAGGTGGAACGATACGTTCAACAGGTGGAACACTAGATATCGAAAGATGTGTGTTTAAGGAGGTTAGAAATTTCGCAATTTCTGGAAATGGAGGTGCCATCGAAATGCAATCATCTGTTATTGTTACAATTATCAACTCAACCTTCGATAATTGTAGCGCTAGGAGAGGTGGAGCCATTTATCAAGGAAGTGGAACATTAATTGTTTCAGGTAGCTGTTTCACAGATAATTTTACTGCCGGTGATCTGAGTGACCCAAGTAATGGTGGGGGTGCCTACTATTCTAATGCCCCTGCTGGATCTTCATGTTCCTTTACAAATTGCTCTTTTACAGGAAATAAAGTTAGCCGTAACGGTGACCAAAACTCTTCTTGCGATGGTGGCACTGTTTTATTCAGAGGTGCAAATGGAACATTTTCCTTCGATAAATGCAGCTTTGACAATATCTCAACCTCGGCCTTCGATAAAGGGCAGGATTTTTATTTGGATGAGGGTACATTGACTGGAACAATTTCGAATTGCTCATTTGGGGCATCCACGAATGCAAATGGTGGAGCCAAGGTGAATATTTACAATTTTGATCTTGAGGGCGGGGATGTAATCATCACTAATTCTAGTTCATGGACATTTACCGGCCTTGCATTTAGTGCGATCGATACCAATCCGCAAACATGGGATCCTTCCCTCTCTGGACCAAATACAGTCTGTGCAGATCCCTCAAATATTGCACCCTGTGGTTCAACTGTGGATTGTGCATCTGAGTCTGTAGCACCTGTAATCTTCAATTGCGCAACTGACCAGACTATTACGGATTGCTCGCCTATCGGGGATTACACACCAGAGCTTTTGGCCTTTGATGATTGTAGCTTCTCTATTGTGCAATCCCCGGCATCAGGGACACTTTTGCCGAATGGAAGCCATGTGATAACTTTTACTGTCTCAGATCAAAGCCCGAATAGTCCTGATGCTACTTGCTCAATTACTGTGACTGTATCTGGTTGCGTTTGTACTCCTCCACCTGCACCAACGGGCAGTGCTTCACAGAGCTTTTGTTTGTCAGACGGGCCTACTGTTGCAGATCTTTCAGCGACGAGCGCAGGCACGTTGACTTGGTACGACCAGCCTACGGGTGGAACAGCCTATGTGAG
>JAJTDX010000041.1 GCA_021298235.1 Cryomorphaceae bacterium
TGAAGGTCTTGGAGCATAAGTTTCGATACGTGATCAAGCCTCCCAAGACTTCTTTAGCTTCGGAGTCGGAATTAGAATATTCAAAGCAAATTGTTTTCGACAAGGCCTTAACAGCCACTTCATCTTTTCCGAACGTTTCCGAAACTGCTTTCATGTTCAACGCATCTGAAAATACAAGACCATTAAACTTCAATTGACCGATTAACAGGTCCTTAATGACTTTTTGAGAAAGGCTACTTGGCGTATTTTCCGCGTCTATCGCCGGAACATTCAAGTGGGCAACCATTACGCTTCCTACACCGGCTGAAATTCCTAGCTTAAATGGAACGAAATCACTTTTTTCGAGCTCAGTAATTGAACGGCTTACTGAAGGAAGCTCCAAGTGTGAATCCTTATCTGTGTCACCATGTCCCGGGAAATGCTTTAAGCAAGACAAGATGCCTTCCTTTTCTGTCGCTCGAACAAATGCTGAGACATGTTCGGCCACCTTAGTTGGGTTTTGTCCAAAAGAACGGTATCCGATCACAGGATTTTTTGGATCAGCGTTAACATCAGACACAGGGGAAAAAGAGACATGAATCCCTAAGTTTCGACACTCTTGAGCCATCAGACGAGCTATGTTTGCAGTACAGGCAGTGTCATTCGCCGCTCCAAGGGTATAAGCATACGGAAAACGTTCTCCATCGAAAAGTCTCATATTTGTTCCCCACTCTGCATCCATACCGACGAGAAGAGGTGTTTCGGAAATTTCATTAAGAGATTGAATGGCTTTTTTACAACTTTTTTTATCTCCCTGAAAGAGAATTATTCCCCCAACTTTAGAATCGTGTACTAATTTCTTTGTTGCCTCAAATTGTTCTTCACTCTGATCAGGATAGACTGATACCATGAAAAACTGGGCAATCTTTTCTTCAAGAGAAAGGTGTTGCAGCTGTACCTTCGCCCAACTTGACGGATCAGTTTCATTGTTTTGAATTTTCTCTACCTTCTTAAGAGTTATTCCTTCACCATGCCCATCTGAAAAAGCAAAGGCCAGCATAACTGCCAAAGGCAAAGCAGCGAGCAGAATAAGAACATATGGTCTCATAATACGAAGTTAACTACTTCTTAAGAACGAATTTCACATTTTGTTGCCTGAATAATTCATTTGTGCTCCTTCAGTTCGTTTATTTTTGTGTAAAAATTTCAATATATGTCAGAAATAAACAATTCATTTTCATTTCACGGAGAAGAATCAGCCTTGAAAAGACTTCATGAAACCATAAAGAAGAAGCACATTGAGAAAAATAATCTAGAAATTTTCAATGAGAGATTTGAAACAAAAAATGATCTTGTCATTGCTTTTGACAGCTTCAATTCAGTGACTGAATTCGTAACTAAATTCAAAAAAATCGCCTTAAAGGAGAAAATTGATTTTTATTGCGTCATTACTGTTGGTTGGTATTTTGATGGTGATTATTACGTGTATACCTACAGTCACAAAGACGATTCACTTGGATTGTATGAACTTACGCCTGACATGAAAAACAAAGTAACGATACAAGATGAGTACACCTACGTTTTCAATGGGAAAGCGTATGATGACAGCTATGTGCCCGGAGAGCTCTTTCATGACATGATGAAATTTTTTCACGGAGAAAAAATCTTTCAGTTTCCTAAGTAAATGTGGTTTGAAAAACTGACCGGCTTTGAGGAAAAAAATCCAGAGCAAGTCCGGAGCCTTTTAAATCATGAGGGTGAATTTCTTATATCTAAAGTAAATGGAGGGAAATTCGTAGCTGGACAGCTCATCACACCTACTCTTTTTGAGCTCAGGTCCTGCTTGAAACCGGCAAGAGATTCTTCTCACATACGTGTAACCGAAATTGTCGGAAATATCCAGGAATTCCTATCCAGCTCTGAAAATGAGGGGGCTGTTTTTCAGGTAGCCTCGCAGTTTAATTTGCTGGAAATGTCCTCGCCTGACATTTCCCCTGAAATGGGAGTAGATCGATATGAAAATGACCCCACCCAAGGTCCGGCGTGTGCCATTGCCTGTGGCGCAGGAACAATTTACCGCAATTATTTTATGGACTTGGGTACTCAAATTGGTCAAACAGAAAGAAGTCAATTCAATTGCCTTGAAGAAATAGAGAAATGCTTGGAAAATTATTGGGAATTTAAAAATGGGTACATTCTCTCCGACGAGAAGCGTCTTCATCAATTTAATGAACTAATATCCAAACTTTCAATGAATGAATGCGATGAACTATTTTCAAAACTACGTGTAGGAATTCAAAAAAACACACAAGTAACTCTAAATAAAGAACTTCAATTGGTAACTCAAATATTTTGTTCAGCGGTACCAATAAGCTACTCTAGATGTTCACATGATCTGTGGGAGGTTTTAGCCAAAGGAATACTCAAAGCAACCTATGAGTCAACTTTTTTAGCGGCATTGCAGAATTGTTCTCAAGGTAAGTCGAATAAATTGTTTCTCACCTATGTTGGTGCAGGCGCATTTGGAAATCCGATCGAATGGGTCATCGATGCCATGGAACATTCGATTGCCAAGTACAAGGACTATCCTCTGGATGTTTTCATCGTAAGTTACAGACAACCTAACATGCATACAGAAGAACTCTTACAAAGATTAAACAAGATTCTCTAACTACAAACTTCTGTTATTTTGTCAGTAGTTTTTGTGTGGAATAATTGTTGACAAGAAGTGAAGAAAAGGCCCTGAGAAAACAGTATTTTTGTTGTGTAAACAGTTATTTGCCGCATGAGTGGAATCATAAAACTTCTTCCTGAACATATTGCAAACCAGATTGCTGCAGGCGAAGTTATTCAACGTCCAGCATCCGTTGTAAAAGAGCTGGTAGAGAATGCCATTGATGCCGGAGCAGATAAGATTCATGTAATTATTAAAGATGCCGGCAGAACACTTATCCAGGTCATAGATAATGGCAAGGGCATGGAAAAGTCTGATGCATTGCTTTGTTTTGAGCGTCACGCTACAAGTAAAGTGAGCACAGCCGATGATTTGTTCGCATTGAAAACAAAAGGATTCCGTGGAGAAGCTTTGGCCTCGATTGCATCTATTTCGCATGTCAGCTTAAAAACGAAAACGAAAGTTTCGGAAGTCGGAACTTGGATCCTCATGGAAGGGAGCAAATTAATTTCCAACGAGGAATCTGTTTCGCCCCATGGCACGTCAATTGAAGTTAAAAACTTGTTTTACAATGTTCCTGCGCGCAGGAACTTCCTTAAATCAGACAGCATCGAATTCGGACACATTCAAGATGAATTCGAACGAATTGCATTGGCTCATCCGGAGTTGTCTTTTGTTCTTAAACACAATGATCAAGAGGTATTTCAACTCCTACCTGCTGTTCTTCGAAAACGCATCGTAGATCTTCTTGGAAAAAACAGCAACGACCGACTTGTTCCCGTTGAAGTGGAGACGGACATTGTGCGTATTATTGGTTATGTTGGAAAACCTGAATACTCTCGTAAAACAAGAGGCGAACAATTTTTCTTCGTCAATAATCGGTTTTTTAAGGATGCCTACTTTAACAGTGCTGTGAATAAGGCATTTGATGGCTTGCTTCAACCTAAAATGTTCCCTTCCTATTTCCTATACCTCGAGTTGGATCCCTCAAAAATTGATGTAAACGTCCACCCTACTAAAACTGAGATAAAGTTTGAAGAAGATCGCTCGATCTATGCCATTCTGTTGAGCGGAATAAAACAAGGTCTGGGAAAATATAACATCTCACCAACACTTGATTTCGAACGGGAAATGGGATTCGACCTGCCACATTCAATGAAAGATAAACCAGCTGTCGAACCAGTCGTGACATTTGACCCAACTTACAACCCATTTCAAAGCACCACAAAAAACACGGGATCGGGAATAAAGAGCGGTCAATCAGATGCGCTGAGAGCTCAAGGATTTGGAAATCAATCGCCAAGCACGGATGACTGGAGGAATTTTTACACCATTGAAGAAGAAGATGTCTCCCAAACCGGAACCTTGGATCTTGAAGAAGATTCTGAACCTTTGAAAGGAGCAAAAATCATTAAAGGCACATACCTTTTCACCCCCTGTAAATCAGGATTGATGGTTATTCACATTGCAAGAGCGATGGAACGAATACTTTACGATGAGATAATTAATAAATTTATTTCCAACCCAATAAACTCTCAAAAACTTCTTTTTCCAATAAGTAGAGATTGCTCAAAAGAAGAGCTCAGGAGCTGGACAACGAACAGTACACTTTTACATAGGCTTGGATTCGAGAGTACAATTCAAGAATCGCACATTGAAATTTCGGCGGTTCCCTCTATACTCGAGGAAAATTCGATTGATGATTGTCTGGACAGCTTGATTTCAACACTTTCATTCAAAGAAATCGACAAAGGAGAAATTGCGCATGAATTGGTACGTTCAATTGCTGTTTCCTACTCAAAGAATTGTAAGCCTTCTGAAAATGAAAATGCGCTTCAAGACATTATTGACAGGCTGTTTTCATGTGGAGAGCATGCCTATTCTCCATCAGGTAAAAAGATAATTAATACAATCTCTCTTGACGAGATTTCTCAAAAATTCTGACATGTTCTCTTTTTTAAACAACATTCCACAAGTAACCAAAAATCTCCTCATTCTGAATGTGCTCACCTACATCGGAGCTCTTGTTTTTTCAGGAAAGGGAATTGATGTTTACGCCGTTCTCGGAACTCACTATCTGAATTCTCCCTTGTTCAAACCATTCCAGGTTATTACTTATATGTTCATGCACAGCTTGCATGATTTTACACATATCCTTTTCAACATGCTTATCCTTGTTATGTTTGGTTCCCATCTCGAACGCATCTGGGGGCCAAAACGCTATTTCCTGTTTTATTTTGCATGTGGGTTCGGAGCCTTTTTACTCTACAACTCGATCGGTATGTACGAGATCTTCCAATTAAAACAAGAAATGCTTCAGCTTGGAATTGACGTAGAAGTAGTCAACCACAAAATTCGTGAAGGCTATGTCAATCATATTATGTTTTCCTCCGAGGATGAGCATGTCGTTCTACAAAGGTATTATGACCTGTCTACTAGCACTATGGCCGGCGCTTCAGGGGCACTTTTTGGCATCATGGCTGGATTTGCTGTATTGTTCCCCAATACGGAACTTATGTTGTTATTCCCACCAATTCCAATTAAAGCGAAATATCTTATTGGTGCCTATTTACTTTTTGAAATCTACAACAGCCTTTACGCAGTAAATGACCATGTCGCACACCTTGCACATGTGGGTGGCGCTATTGTTGGGATCATACTTGTCCTCTTTTGGAGAAAAACAGACCGAAATAATTTTTGGTAAACTATGAATACGGATAGAACATTTATTGACGACCTAAAACACCAAATGCGTTACGGCAGTGCGACAATTCGATTGATTATTATTAATTGTGCTGTTTTCCTAGTTCTCGGAATAATTGAGGTTCTAGCAAGGCTGTCCGGGAATGAAGCAGGAATTCACCTGTTTCTATCTGATCTCGTTTCGCTTCATCCACAGCTTGATTATTTGTTGATTAGGCCGTGGGGATTAATCACGAGTATTTTTGTCCATTTCGACTTCATACACCTGTTGATGAACATGTTGTTCCTTTATTTTTCCGGACAAATGTTCGAATCCATCTTTGGTTCCAAACGTTTGATGTATACCTACATATTTGGAGGACTGACAGGAAGTATCCTTGAGGTATTGGCTCATCTGATCTTTCCAGTAATTTCAGTCTCTCAAGCATCAGTCGTTGGTGCATCCGGAGCCATTATGGCCATATTCACTGCCCTCGCATTTTACCGGCCTAAGCTTAAAGTTAATCTTTTTGGAATCCTGCCTGTTCCAATGATCGTTCTGGCTGCTTTCTTTATCCTGAGCGATATATTCTCTCTCGGAAAATCGGATGGTACCGCTCACTTTGCACACCTTGGCGGGGTTTTGTTTGGAGCATTATCTATTCAAGGTTTGTATTCCAAAGGAAACATTGTCACCCGGATAATTTCATTTGTCGAAAATCTTCGTAGCCGTTTTAAAAGGGGGCCAAAACTGAAAGTTAAAAAAGGAGGTGCAACAAGAGGACCAGAATTCAAAAGCGACGAAGACTACAATCAGGAAAAGAAACAACGTCAGGAAAAAATTGATGCTATTCTGGATAAAATCTCAAAGTCAGGATATGATTCTCTCACAAAGGAAGAAAAGGACTTTCTATTTAACCAGAGCAATCGTTAAATGCGAAACATTCTTCGGCATATCGTTCGATTCAGAAATTGGTTAAAAGCAATCTCTTTTGTCTGTATTTTCGGTCTGCTATTGGCTTACCTTGCTCCTTTCGTTCATCCAAACACATTGAAGATATTGCCTTTTTTCGGGCTGGCATATCCAATTATTTTACTCTTCACTCTACTGCTTCTCTTGCTTTGGGGTATTCTACGCTCAAGGATGGCTTTCATTATCGGCGCTTCATTGCTCATTGGAGGTAAATTGCATTTCAGAATGCTTGCTGTTGGGTCTGAAAATGATGATGCCCCTGCTGATGTTTCGTGTCTGAAGGTGATGAGCTACAATGTGAGACTTTTCGGCTTATACTCTTTTGATAAAGAAGAGCGCATGAAAAACAGAGATTCCATTTTCAGCTATATCCGTCGGGTTAATCCGGATGTCGCATGCTTTCAGGAGTTTTACCATCAGGATAAACCAACACCTTTTCCTACTCGTGATAAATTGATGGATGAAATTGGCTTCAAAGAATACCATGAACGGTACGCACACAAGCTGCGAGGTAGACAAAATTTTGGTGTTGCAATTCTCTCAAAATATCCAGTGATAGCCAAGGGAGATATTATTTTTGATACTCAAAATAAAAACGATTTTAACTACTGCATTTATGTAGATGTTTTAAAAGACAACGATACATTCCGAATCTACAATGTTCATTTGCAGTCGATCAAGCTGCAGCAAGAAGACTATTCTGTGTTCGACAAAGAAAACCTTTCAAAAAAAGAGTCCCCATCTATGATTCGATTACTGATAGATAAGCTTCGACTGGCTTACCCAAAACGCGCTGATCAAGCCAGAAAAGTTAGTGAACACATTGCCACTTGTCCTTATCCTTCAATAGTTTGTGGAGATTTTAACGATACTCCCCTCTCCTACACCTACAATCAATTTAGCAGGCTTCTAAATGATGCCTACAGGTCCACCTCCTTTGGAATTGGTTCTACCTACGTTGGAAAAGTTCCGGCGGGAAGAATTGACTACATCTTCTACTCAGATGGATTGAACGTAGCACGCTTCACTATTCAAAAAGAACCATACAGTGACCACAGGGCTGTTTCATGCAGTATTTATAGGGACACTTTAAAATAATTTGGTATTTTTATCCCACACTCTATTAACCATGAAACACGCACTACTAATTGTCCTTGCGACATTTCTATTCTTTTCATGTGGGAATAATGACCGCAAGAAGCCCGTTCAAAACACGTCTTATGTTACGGACACAACAGAACTATTAATTGGAACATGGACACTGAATAAAGAGGTTTTCGAGGGCGAACGTATCGTAGTCTGGTCAGGTAAACCTACTGTTCCTCAACTGGATTTTAAAAAGAATTCTTATTACCTCATGCTTGACAGGATCACCGATGAGAAAATCTCAAAAAATGGAATTCCGAGTATTCAGGAAAGGTACAAAGGACAGTATTCATTTAAGAATGGCATACTTACATTGAATCATATGGAAAAAGAGGAATCAGTGATGCAGGAATTCAAAATAGAACAGCTAAATTCGAGGATATTGATACTTGAGGATGTAAAGACCAAGAAAACAAGTCAGTATTCTAAATAAAATGCTGTTAGAAATAAACCCGTACAATATAGATCGTCGTAGCATCTCACGAACAGTTGACGAACTTCGAAAAGGATCAATCATCATATTCCCTACAGATACCGTTTATGCTATCGGATGTGACTTGTTCAGCAAGAAAGGGCTTCAGGAGTTGGCACGATTTAAAAATATAAAATTGAGCAAAGCTAACTTCTCAATTATCTGCCCCGACCTGAGTGATCTTTCATCCTACGTTAAACAGTTGGACAGGTCCATCTTTAAATTACTCAAACAAAATCTTCCGGGACCGTTTACTTTTATTTTAAATGCTTCCAATGAGGTTCCGAAATTGTTTGATTCGAATAAAAAAGAAATCGGAATTCGAATTCCTGACAATCCAATTACACTTGCATTGGCCAGCGCATTGGGCAAACCTATTGCCGTTACATCCCTGCACAACGAGGATGATCATATTCAGGAATATTTTGCTGACCCTTATTCCATCTACGAAACGTTTGGTGAACAAGTACCTTTGATCATAGATGGAGGGTACGGAAAACTGGAAGCATCGACCATTGTAGACTGTACAACAGGTGCTCCTGAAATCATACGACAGGGAGCCGGAGAGTTGGTGTGATTAAATATTATAACAAAGAATTGGTGTAGATTGAATTTACTGCATTATCAAAATCCATCTGAATTTGTTTGTCCCTTCGCAATGACTCCTTGTAATATTGATACCAATATTGAATCGAACTTTTTAAAGCTTTGTAATTAATGTTTGATGGATTTTTAGAAACTGCAAGATCTATAAAACCTTTTGTATTACTTAACAAATGTGCTCCACATAGCATGTACGATGATTTTACGGCAAAAGGTTCTTTTTTAATTTCGGAAATTGATTTAAAATCTTTCATCGAAATCCACAAATTGATGATAATCTCCACTAAAAAATAACCCAGCCCAATTTCCTTAATTTTCGAAAAGTCAACATTTAATTTCTCCAAGAGCATCTTAAAATCTAACAAACTTAAATCTCCAACAAGTTTCAAATTTAAACATTGATTGTTTTGAATAATTAACGGAACCCTCTTGACAGCCCACTGAAAAATCTCATCATAATATCCCTCTTCAGAAGAGGATATTTCGGTCGATTGTAAACGTATTATAAGATCAGTGAGTTCGAAAACAAAAGTCTCATCTTTGACCAAGTCATTAAACACAGATATTTTTTCTCCTAGTATATAGACACTGAAGTCTTTGGAAATGATCTCACCATGAAAGGATGCGGCAATTGTTTTTCGAATTAGTTCGTGGTCGAGATCAACTATTGACTCGTTTTCCGCGATTTCAATTTGATTAGCTATTGTTTTAACTATTTGTGCTAAATCGAAACTGATCTGATTTTTTAACCAATCTACAGTTTTTTTAAGTTTCAGACTTTCTGAACCACTGTTCATGATTTTCGAAATTAACATCTGAAGCTGGCTGTAAGTTTCATTATCCAGCTCTTTATCAAATGAGGATAACAAATCATAAATAGACAGAATATCGTCGAAAATCTCACTCAAACTATCAATCCCTGTAGTTTCCTCGAGGCGTTGAGTTATGTCTGTAGAACTATGAATTACTTCAATTAAACTTCGAATATCAACATCTTCTAATTTTAAATTGTCAATATATTCTGAGATCTCCGACGATTGAACATCAAGGAGAGATACAACTCTTTGAAAATCTTCGTCATCAACACATAAGTTGATTAATCTTGAAGGACTTATGGGGTTTAACTCCAAAATCTTTGTCTCAAAATCCGAGCTAAATTCCACAGAATTTGATTGATGGAACTTGTCTAAATGCTTCCGAATGACACAATCAAATATTGCCACAATGAAAGGATTATTATCCTTTACCTCAGACAATCCAAAATCAACTTTTTGAATGAAGACATTCTTTATTTTTTTTAGATCCTCTATAAAGGTTTCCTTGAATTTTGAATTAGATAAAACTGTAGAAGCTATTTCTTTTACGAATTCAGAATGCGAACCACCATATTGATTTTTATTTGAGAAAAACGTATTGCAAATCATTCCAACCAATCCGCTGATACCGATGACACAATAATCGTACGCGTCAGGAATTATGTCACCATATTTTTCCTTATAATCATTTAAAACGTCCTTAACCTCAGTGTTCGTCAGCATGACAAAAAGAGGATCGTCTTCGGTTGAAATAGAATTGGAAGCGAGATAATTTTCTGAAGAAATTGTTAAGGATTTAAAATCTTCAAATTGTATGGTATCCAATTTCGGAAACGTATATCGATTATTTACAGAAGCACTTAATTCCTCCCTGTTGACATTTATTTCCTCGCTACTTATTTCAGTCAACGCTTCGATTTCATCCAAGGAAAGATCACCAATAAAACTATTTAAGGTATCGAGTTGTGCATTAAGTTCTTGAATATTCTCCTTGGCTTCATTATTCCTCAATTCGATATCACTCATGGCGTTTTCAGCCTCAAGTTTTGTTTGTTCGAGTTGATTCAATTGATGATTCTGCGATAATGCTACTTTTTCAATTTTATCCTCATCCTCATTTTTCATAATTAAGCCTCTTGTAATTTTTTCGCTTCCAATTGATCAGCCTCTAACTTCTTTTTTGAATTCTTCAGAACATTTTCAAATAATTCTAAGCGCGTTTTAATTTTTGCAATCAACTCTGAATTCTGTTCGACATCAACTAAGGCATTTGTTAAGCGTTCCGTGAGCAAATTCATGTCTTGACTGAGAAGATTGATTTTTTCTTGATGATTCATTAATATTTTTTGGATCAAGGCTTCTCTTTTATTTTTAATTTCTCTTTCCTCTGCACCAGACATATAATCAATACCGACTTTTATTCCATATGCAAGTCCAGCCAAAACCAAAATTCCACCAACCATAGCATTGATACCAGGAATAAACGCCACTAAAGATCCAAGAGCGGCTAAACCGGATGTTATACCAGCAGCGCTGAGTCCTGCAACTCCGGCAAAAGACAATACAATAATTGGGATTCCTCCTGCTGCAAGCGTACCAGAAATAGACATCATCCTTTTCTTAAATTCGTCAGGTGTAATTTCGCCTTTCTGTAATTTAATTAGATAGTCCACTGATTCTTCGCACGCTTTATCATTCACTGGTGTGATGTGCATTATTTCGCGGTACTTTGCAATAATGGATTGATCATGCTCACTTATCACCCCAAACTGAGATTTGGAAATTTTATAAAAGTCAGTCAATACAGCATGAACAATAGTCAGTTGATCACTTATGTGATAAGAGGAAATACTCGTCTTAAACTCTTCGAAATTTGAAGAAACATCCGTCTCCTCAGTCAGGTATTGTGTGACCTCAGTTCTCATTTCTGGAGTACAATCTAATTCATAAAATCGCTCGTATAGATTGGAGACCTCCAACGAGTTAATTTCTCCATCAGCTCGAATTAAAATAGCCAAATTTTTTAGGTACGCTAACTTAATACTTTCCGGATAATCCTTCAACAGCTTGTCTACGTGACCTTTAAAGTGCCCATCTATTTTTAATCCAATCAGATTCTGTTTAAAACTTTCATGCTTAGATAAATAATAGAGAAAGTAAATAATCTCAACCCTGTTCTCGAAAAAATCCAGCGAATTATTATTTACAAAATATTCTATTGCATCGCTTTTTTGAATGTGTGAATTAATTGTTGAGAATAAATTCAGTCCTCCATCTATTGGAAGAATTTCCGCAGGCTTATCCTCCTCTTTTCCTCCAAACATTCCACCAACTTTGGATAATAAACTCATGCCTGAATCAATTATCCCATTTGAATCATCAGCAGTATACCCCACCTGTTTTACATCTGCAAAAAACAAACTATTGAAATGGTCTCCCGAAACTTTCAATAACCGTTTATTTGTTAGTAATGTACATTCAACTCCAGTGCCAAGTGGGGTCATAGCATCGTCAGAATACAAAATAATGATCTCATTTGCTTCTATTTGTTCATTCATCCAAGTAGCTTTTGACAGATGGTCAGCTGGAATATTATTTCCGTAATAAAGATCCTTGGTATTGGCAACGTCTAAATAAAGAAAAGCAGGGATAATCGATTGGAAAAGCTCTTCTGCTGAATTAAACTTAATAGGAATAGTTACATCAATAATTTGACTTGGAAATGTTTTCATAGACTAAACTTTTAATAAAAATAAAAATAAAAATAAAATCTAATTAACTCCCTGTGCTGCAATACGAGACAGGTAAAATTCATTTGGACTCGGAAGACCAACATCCATAGGTTTCCATACGAAACCTATTCCTCGTTTTAAATAAATAAATCCGGCAGCAGACAGCGCAGAAAGCTCGTTCCTATTTGGAAAAGTGTGATCGAAAGACCAATGTCGAACCAAACTAACGCCTTCCCGAAACAACTTTTTCCTAACTTTTTTTATAAGTCCCGCCCCAGTACTTAAGTCTAGTGACGGATGGAGCAGCGATTGACAACAGTAGGCAATTCCATTTTTGTCAATATGGTATATGAACGAAGCCTGTAGCTCTCCTTTTTTAAAGAAATTAAAGGTTCTTACATTGGAATAATTTGGATTCGCATAAATTCTCCACTTCTGAAAATCAAAATCCTGACTGATAAAACATGCTTTGATTCGATTCATACTTTCAAGTAAGCCATTCAGATCTATCGGTTCGTTGGATTCAATTAAATCGAACTCACGAACAAGTGAAGCATACCCGGCAGAGTGCCAAAGAACCTTAAAACGTGACATCACACACAATCCAAGAATTTTCACTTTTTCTTTGATTGTATTTTTTGGATTTAAAGACACCAGGAACGAATACGCCGGAAATAACTTGCCCACTGCAAGCGATTGTCCATTGTCGAAAGGAATTTCAAAACCAAGCTTCATGAACGGCTTTTTAGCCGCTGTAAACCCCCAAATAACAGCGATATTTTGTTTTTTGCACTCTTCAAATAGGAATTCATAAATCCTATTGAAAATATTTTGTCCACGATATTCCGGATCAACCAGCGTATCCTCACTTTTCCCGGAGCGAATGATCACTCCATCAGCGTTTTTCAATACCATGGGAATAACGCAATTGGTGCCTACAATTCTGTCGCCATCTTCAGCAATCACATATACGGAACTTCCATCCGGTGCATCATGAAATTCCCATCGAAACTGTTCCATCGTTCGAGATTTGCCATAAATTCGGTTATGAAAATCATTTATTTTCTCATAATCGTTCTCTGAAGCAAGTCGAAAAGTCACCATTGAATACTGCTTTTTTTAATTATTTCATCAGGCGTCAGACAATCAATTTTTTCTTCAGAAATAAACTCCAAAAGTCGCTTGTATTGCGTAAGATATTGTCCATACTTGTAGTCCGTAAAAAAAGTATTGTGCCACAACACTGAGAAATCACAATTATAGGGGTTTTGGCTGTATTCTTCGATAATCGTCTCAGCAATATTTTCTGCCGGGAAGTGCATGTATTTGTGAAAGGTCCCGTCCATAAAATGAAGTGGTGCCTCGACAAAACTAAACGGTTTATCCTGCTCCACGTTATAAGGTTGAAATGCTTTGCCATACGAATTTCTAAATCCGAAGTGTTCCGCAAATCCCAGACTGGCATCGAATGAAAGCTTCGAATCCTCAATGTTCTTCCAGTCGCTGTGTGTTCTGAAATTCAAAAAATGATATCTATTGAATCCAGTTTCGAGCTTGCTTTTCTCCAGTTCAGCATCGATATCCATTGAAGAACAGGATTTGTGAAGACCATTCGCGTTGTTTGACGTTTGGACCAACTCTATGAGCGACTTTTCCTTTGAGAGGTCATAATCCGCATTCATAATTCCTGATTCACCTCTGCCCTTGTTGACCAGCCAAAAAAAGGTAGAACGAACATCATGCTCATCGTGCAGTCGGACTATTCGATCCAGATTTCTCCAGTGAGGACGTCGCATCAATTCCATGAATAATAACTTGAGAATCACAAGCGGTTTGAAATTTTTCACGGCCCAAAATCCGTCCTGAAGAAATGAACCGTACAAGGTATCAATGTCGTGCGAAAGAAAAAAAACACTCTTCTGCTTTTTCGGAATAATGTGCCATTTTTCGTAAAGCGCATCTATCTCTTTCTGTACGAGATTTTGAGTAATTACACCATGTTTATTTTGAAATGATGCCTCGTACTTATAGCGTCCAATAGCATCGAAATCATTCGCTGGCGCGTTCAATTCCTGAAGGCAATTCACCATGTAAAAAATTGAAGCGATCATATCTTTATTGCCTGCACCATCGATTATTCCCTTGGTTGGATCAAACTGGATCTTAAACACTTGAGAATTGCGAAGCTCCTCGTAAAATTCTACAGCAATAAATTCCGAACCTTCATGCTGATGATCCCAGATAAGCTGAGCATTTTGTGGATTGTCTGCGACAATGAAAGTAAAAGCTCCGTTGTTCTCAATTAACTTGAGCACATAGGTCACTATGTTGGAATACGCTTGATTTTTTCTAATATAAACCTTCATCGCAGGTAGAACGGTGGTTGAAAATACATAATTTAAGCGTAAACGAGTTAATCAAGTAAGTAGTGTTGATAGTTTCATGCGCTTCGCTATAGAAGCGAACATTAATTTCCTCAATTTAGCCTCATGGTACTAAGCAGATTCTGGTTAATCATTTTCATCAGCTCCTTGCTATTCATAGTTGCAGGACTTTTTCTGAACAAGCATTACAACATTGATTACATTCTCAATGGCAAAAAAGACGACCCGGTATTAATTTCTGAAACGTATGCATATACATTGCCTGCACCGCTGAGAGATAGTATCCAATCTTCTCCTGATCAATCATATGTGTTGAATGTAAACCCTTCGGACCCAGATACGACATACACCATAAAAAACAAAGTAGTACAAGTTTTCAGCGGTGTTCAAAAATCAGATGGATTACTACAAACGTGCAAAAACAGCTTGTTCGACATCATTCTCCCGCTTCTCGCCTATCTGGCATTTTTCTGTGGGATTATGCAATTACTCATCGACTCTGGTGCAACCGAGAAATTAGCCAACAGGCTTAGTCCCCTCTTCGTAAAAGTGTTCCCATCGGTTCCTAAAGGCCACGAATCCATTTCGTACATGACCTTGAATTTCTCCGCGAACTTCCTTGGATTGGATTCAGCCGCTACGCCCTTTGGTCTCAAAGCAATGCAAAGCTTACAGGAAATCAACCCTGAAAAAGACAAAGCAAGTGATGCTCAAATTATGTTCATGTGTTTGCATGCTGCGGGACTAACCTTGATACCGACATCAATCATTGGTTACCGAGCTGCTCAGGATGCGGCCAATCCAGCAGATGTGATGTTGCCCTGTATCATTACGTCATTTATTGGTACAATTGCAGCCTTTATAATTGTTGGGATTCGTCAGCGTGTCAATTTTAAGAGTGCCACCTTGCTTCTAACGATCTTTTCCGTTATCGCTGCCATCATTGGTTTAATGTTCTACGTTTCCAGTCTTGATTTAATTGGAAAGAATTACTTTACTGGCAATTTCTCAGGGTTACTATTGATCGGAATCATTGCATTCACACTCATCTTCGCTTTTCTTCACGAAAAGAAATTCAAAGAAAAAGATACCACCGTGTTCGATTCATTTGTCAGCGGAGCCAAGAACGGAATGCAAACGGGAGTTACAATCTTCCCATACGTCCTTGGAATGCTCGTTGCCATCTCTGTTTTTCGAAACAGTGGTTTGTTCGAAGTAATCAGTACTTGGATTTCACAAGGGTTCTATTATTTGGGCGCAAGCAAAGAAATAACTGATTCGTTACCTGTTGCTATGCTTCGACCATTCAGCTCGGGAGGATCGCGTGGATTCATGATCGATGCCATGAACACCTACGGGGTAGATTCATTGACAGGAAGGTTGAGCTGTATTTTCCAATGCAGTGCCGAAACCACCTTCTATGTGATTGCTGTTTACTTTGGAGCAGTGAATATCAGGAATACCCGATATACGCTCGGCACCATGTTACTTGTAGACTTGATCTGCGTTCTTACCGCAATTGGAGTGGCACTCTGGTTTTTTTAACTTCTCATGAGAAATCCATTTAAGCGAAAGAAAAATACGGAAGTCAGCAAAACAGTTTTGCCTGAAAAGGTAGCGATCAAACCCATCAACTATTCTGCGAAGATCATTCTTGCATGGGCAAAAGCGATCGAAGGGAACGAAGATTTGAGGTTATGGCTTCATGAGAATGGGTATCCTGAATTAACTATGGCAGTATATGCCATTGAGCTAAAGGAGGAAGCGCGCAAATGGCTCATGAACAATGGCTATCCGCATCTAATGGCAATGATCAATGCCGCAGAAGGCAACGAAAATGCGCAAAAGTGGTTGCAGGTGCATCAGTTTGACATTCTTTATCATATGGCTCAGGCGATCGAAGATGAACAAGAATCCTGGCAGTGGCTGGCAAAAAATGTGACCGCAGATATGTTCATTTTAACGCAATCAATCAAAGCTGTCAAAGACAAGATCGAGGCACAGCACAATGATATTCATACGTTTAGGAGAGATAAGTGATACTTATTATCATTCATTTTGTTATCTTAAAATAAACCAGACGTTATTGGTTTAAATTCAGATAAAATGAAAAGACAAATCCTTCATTTCTTACAAAAACTGCGGCAATTTAGCCTCGGTTTCATGTTCATTGGTGGTGTGTTTTATGTAGATCACTTTCCCTTTGCAACATTCTTTTTAACAACGGGTGGTCTCGGCTTCGCAGTTTATTGTTTCCTCTCCGCCTTTAAACCCATTCATGAAGAACCGAATTGGGAGCTCGTTTACCCTGAGCTTGCGCTTGGTGATGCAGAAGAAGTGATAGAAACTTTAAAAAACCATCCAGATGAAACCGGGAAGTAAAGCTTGGGTTTATTTTCTCCAAAGGATATACGGAATCTGCTGGTCGATGTTAATCATGGGATTGGCCTACCGATATATGAGCAGCATAACCACAGACGCGGACTTTCGAACGACTCTTATTTGGGCATCAAGAGTCCTCGTATATCCTTCGGGGATCACAATCGGTCTGATATTTTTCTTGTCGGCTTTTGAACCTATCAGGCAACCGCTTGATTGGTCTATTGTCTACCCTGCCTTGCGCAAAAAGAAATAAACAGACTGTCTATATAAGAAATGGGAGGCACGCCTCCCATTTTTATTTAACCAAATGGATTCCAGTTGTCTTACTCAAAGACATTTTCTTCGGTGAACACATGGATATTTACCCCATTAATCCTGCAAAAATCTTTAAAAAATTCAGGGATAGGAAAGCTGCCTCCGCCTTGAATGAAAATGTCTCTAATCCCGTTTTTCAAAATAATCTTTTCCAGCGATTTAAAGAACTTATCCAACTCATTTTGAATGCCATTTCGAACATTCACACGAATAGGCAAGACCACTGCTATGCGTTCTGTAGCCCTTTCGAAAACTCTTGGATTGTTTCGAATAGCGTAACCCGGATTTTGCCTCCAACCGTTCCTTTTGAATCCTTCAAAAAGAGCATCTGAACAATCAATATGTATCATTCCTTTATATTATAGGAAGATATACGCAAAACTCGATGAAATATAAAGCTCGTGGTGGAAAGCCAATAATTGCTTTCAATTACTTTCTAAAACGCAGGAAAAATTCTTCATTCATGGCAGGGTCTAGCTTGGAGTAAAACTCTACAGCAAGCTTAAATTTCTTTTTCAGCTTCGGGTAATTTTCACACACTGCATAAAATTCTTTGGTGCCCGAAAACATGTGCTCTGCAAACGAATTCAAGTCGTTTTCCATATCTGTTGTAGCATATTCGTGCAGAAATCCTTTTTCATGTAAGCTAGCATCAAATTCTTCTGAGCTTCTGCCATTCAGCGCATTTACACCTCCCGATTCATCCCAATAATCGAGTTCATTGCAGGCCTTCCATGCTTTTTTATTGAGAAAGGATGGATTGCTTTCCAGTAATACACTTGAGAATTCGTGATGAAATGATTCTTCAATAAAATAGTCATCATACTCACTAAGGACAACATAAACGGTATTTTCATAGTATGTTCCCCCATAGCCCAATCCGTAAAAAGTCATATTTTGAAAAATATAGACCCTATTTAGGTGTTTCCGCAATACAGAAAGAGGATACTTGGAAAGTGCCTTTTCCATAAAAGTTTTGTTTTTTTCAAACTCAGCACTATCTATCTCCTCAACCTGAGCATCGATCTCCGAATTGACCCATTGCTCCGGAAATGTACTGTCATCAACTTTATACAATA
>JAJTDX010000042.1 GCA_021298235.1 Cryomorphaceae bacterium
TGACCTAAAATAGACTTTAAGGCCAATACCATAATACGTTTTCCCTTTCCGCGTTTTAACATTTCAGCAAGGAAAATTCCAACTTCAATTGTTTTTCCTAAACCCACACCATCTGCGATCAAAAGGCGTTGTTTCGGCAATTGTAATGCTTTTAGTGTTGGTGTTAATTGGTAATCGGAAAGATTAAATGCTGCTTTATCAGCAACCGTAATTTTATCTGAAAAAATGGTTGAATTTCGAATGTGAGTCTCAATGTACAACTTCGTTTTCCGATACCCATTGTCTTCATCAGCAATGAAAACAGTATTTACTGGATCAACGGGTGTAATGTCGTCGTCAATTTTGGTGTCAAACGTAAATCGTTTGCCTTTTACCAATTCACTAATTCCTTCCGTTTGCAAAATATGCGTACCATCCGAATTGGTGATAATATTCGTGATTAAAAAATCTTCCCCTCTCGTTGATATTCGTTGTCCGGTAGTCAAATTCATTTCACTTCAAGTTTATTTGACACCAATAAATCCTTCACATCCACCGCAAGCAAATCTGCTATTTCGTAAAGTATCTCAATCCGAGGTTGTTGCCTGTTTTGCACATAGGCATTCACCATATTGTAACTTTTCCCAAGTTTATCTGCCAACCAACGCTGCGATCTTCCTTGATTTTCCAATACTTCCTTAATGCAATTCATGATTTCTAAAAATTGAGAGTGAAAAGTACAAAATAATATTCTATAAAAGTGTAATTATAATGAGATATATAACGCAATTTAAGCCAGCACTTCGTTACAAAATTGCACTACTTCCAATTCAAACTTTTCTATTGTTTATAGCACGAAGCAACCTCAAACATATGTAGAGATTAATTTCGAATCAACAACTGTTTATACAAGGAGAAGCTACTTTGTCTATTTTTTAAAACACTAAGATTAAAAGCTCAATCTTCCTTTCTTCGAATTCGAATTGAGTTTTCCTGAATTGAGTATACAATCCCTTTGTAAGCAAAATAGCCTAACGCTCCGACCACTACTACATGCCACAATTTTAATTCAAATGGTGTCTTGGGTCTAGGTGCATTGCCAAGGGGTTTTCCAAAAAGTTTGTTGATGTCGTTGTAATTTAACATGATTTATATATTTATGGTTTAACAATTAATACGGTATCAAAAGTGATTCGGTAAAGACGGAATGGGCCGTAAACGACAAAAGTGCATTCGTCAGAATCTGGTGTATTATACAAAAGGCCTTGACCATTATTGGAGTTGAAGTCAAGACCTCGTTTGTCCAGTTCTTCAAATGACATGTACACACCTTCAGGTTTACCGTTAACGATCTGTTCAAGTAATTGAATGTTCGTCTCAAGGGTAGTCTTCAAAACTTCTGGTAAAGAAGTATCAGGTGTCGGTTCTGCAGGCAGCACTTCCAACTGCTGCACAAGTTTATTCGCCGCCTTTTTGGCATTATTGAAGTCATCCTTGCATTTTGTGCAACAGTAGACGTCTTGCTCTGTTTCCGCCATGAATTCGTCAATACACTGCGGGCAAATGCGATACAATGGAGATTCTTGGTCAATTGGAATGTCGGCACCTCTCTTTTCCCAACGCATCAAATATTTTTTTGTCCTTAATGATGTCACTTTGTTATATTTTAGTATATTTGTTGGACAAACATATATCATTTGAAACAATAAAACAAATAATCATGCAAGATTTTCAAATTCCATCCTTTAATCCAGAAGTGATTAACAAGATTCAGAATGAGTTCTCTAGAATATTTGAGCGCAAAGCGTCCTTGAAATTAAGTGGAGTCAAGAAGCGAAATTTTTACCACTGGAAAGAAGAGGGAATCATAGACTGGAAGTCTGATAGCGAAGATGAAAAGAGATCATGGGTAAGACTCAACATTTACGACTTTATTTGGGTGAAGATTGTACAAGCTGCCAGAGATTTTGGAGTGCCTCTTGAAGCCATTCGTAATCTCAAAAATGAACTTTTCACTGACTTCATTTCGGAAATCAAAAAAGATCCTGAAGGGTTTTACCGGTACCAACGCGATTTTTTAGGAGTGTCTGAGGAGGACATTCAAAAAGTGAAGCAAGTAATTGATTTTATAGAAGCGCACATGGACGACATTATTGAAAATGGTGAGTTACACTTGATTTCATTGTTTGGTGCCATAATACACGAAACACTTTTTTACGGTCTGCATATGGTGATCGTTTTTAAAAAAGTTGAGGACAATTACGTTCATAATTTCAACGGTTACTCTGAAAAGTACGATCTCGTGCCGAATTTAACCGAAGACTTTTTAAAACAACCATCGTTGCTCATACCCATTGATACTTTGATTGCTGAATTCATGGAGGAAAAAGACAATGTATCGAATCTAATTCACTGGGGATTCATTAATCCTAAAGAAGCCAAGGTTCTAGAAGCAATCCGTAGCAAAGATTTTCAATCCATTCAGATAAAAATAAATCCTGACGAAACACTGGTAATTGAAGGAACAACTAATTCTGACTTGATGGATGATAAAGCGAAACAGGTGCGTCGTATGTTAGGATTGAAAGAGTACGAAGAGATTAACATTAAATACCGCAATGACAAACACCTGTATCTAAAAAATACACGAAGGTTATAGACCCGCGAAACGGCTCCATGTCAAAAAGAAACCAAGACCCCATGAACGGGCTCACGGTTAGTTTAGGTTTTTAAATGTTTACAATTGAAAAATGCAGAAAATTACTCGGAAAGATTGCTATTGGAAAAACAGATGAAGAGATCCGTTTGATAAGGGAATGGATGGAGCAACTTGCCGATTTAATGTTAGAAATGAAGAAAAAACAACTGTCATGAAAAAGAATGCGATCCTTTATACAAGAGTTTCAACGGATGAACAGAATAATGGATATAGCCCAGCCGATCAAAAGGATAAATTGATTCGTTATTGCGAGCATCAGGATATCAATGTCGTAGGTGTGTATCATGACGATGAGAGTGGTAAATCATTCGATCGACCTGAGTGGAAAAAGATCATGAAGTTCCTGAAGTCAAACAAAGGTAAAGTCGACTATATCTATTTCCTAAAGTGGGATCGCTTTTCCAGAAATGCCCCTGAAGCATACGCAGAACTTTCCAAACTGCATAAATTGGGTGTTGAGGCCAGAGCAATGGAACAACCTTTAAATCTTGAAATTCCAGAGCAAAAAGTGCTGTTGGCGATATACCTCACAACTCCTGAAGTTGACAATGATAGGAGAGCACTTAACATATTTCACGGTATGCGCCGTGCCAGAAAAGAAGGTCGCTGGATGGGATCACGGCCATTAGGTTACAGAAACGCCAGAGATCAATTCAACAAGCCTGTTATTGTTCCGGAAGGTGGGCTTCAAGAAGAACTTGTTAAAAAAGCATTTCAAGAATTCTCGACGGGATTGTACAGCACGGAGGAACTTAGAAAAAAGTACAATAAATTAGGTCTGAAAACCAGTAAAAATGGGTTTTGGAATTTGCTTCGCAACAAAGCCTACATTGGAAAAGTATTGGTTCCTGCATACAAGAATGAACCTGACCAATGGGTTGATGGAATCCACGAAGGTATAATTGACGAAAGCGTATTTTATGCATGTCAGGATGTTATCGAGGGGCGAAAAAGAAAAGTTCCACCTCAATTCAAAACCATAAGAGAGGAGTTTCCTCTGCGCGGTTTTTTAATGTGCCCACAATGTCAGAAATCACTAACCGCCTCAACCTCCAAAGGAAGAAACGGATATTTCAGTTATTATCATTGCCTTAAAGGTTGTCCGGAACGACACAAAGCGGAGGATATCAATCACGCATTTGAAAAGCTTCTCAAATCTTTTGGGTTTGAGGAAGGTTCGCTCAATCTGCTTGCTGAAATTTTAAAGAAAAAGTATGCAGATCAAAACCGATCCAACAGAGCGGAAATAGATGCTATTAAACGAGAAATTGATCGTCTCGACCAAAGAGCTAAAAATGCGAGAGCCTTAATGCTTGATGGCGAAATCACTTCGGAAGAGTACCGCACGATGAAAAATGAGATCGATGAAACCCTTCAGCGATTGAATGTAGAGCATCACAAATCACACAGTGAAATAATTGACCTCGATAAAAAACTGGACCAAATGGTTCGAACCCTTTCTAACCTTGAAAACATCTATAAACAGGGAGATGTAGAGGTTAGGAGGAGATTAATCGGTTCGATATTTCCCAATAAGTTGGTTTACGAAAAAAATTCAGTTCGAACCGTAGAGATGAATCCGGCTGTTGAGCTAATCTTTAGCAATATCAAGGGTTCCAGAGGGCGTAAAAAAGAAAAGCACACCGATTTTGGTGTGCTTTCCCATAGGGTGGTCCCACCTGGGCTCGAACCAGGGACCCACAGATTATGAGTCTGTTGCTCTAACCAACTGAGCTATAGGACCATGTTGCATTTCTGCAACAGTATTTCAATATTTCACTGTCCTATAGCGAAGTTGCCTGTCAGCCGCAGTGAAGCGGAGGAGGAAGCTATAGGACCATGTTGCATTTCTGCAACAGTATTTCAATATTTCACTGTCCTATAGCGAAGTTGCCTGTCCGCCGCAGTGAAGCGGAGGAGGAAGCTATAGGACCATGTTGCATTTCTGCAACAGTATTTCAATATTTCACTGTCCTATGGCGAAGTTGCCTGTCCGACGCAGTGAAGCGGAGGAGGAAGCTATAGGACCATGTTGCATTACTGCAACAGTATTTCAATATTTCACTGTCCTATAGCGAAGTTGCCTGTCCGCCGCAGTGAAGCGGAGGTGGAAGCTATAGGACCTCGCCGCTACAATTGATGTAAGCGGACTGCAAATATACTGATCGATAGGGAAAATTCAAGTTTCATGTTGAATTTTAGTGGAGAGAATAGGTCGAATGCGAAAAACCAGCATCGTTAGAATTCCAAAAAGCACAGTGGCAAATACTAAATGGGATGTTTGAACCAATCCAGGCATGTCGGCATAAGCTAGTAAAACTCCGCCTATCAATTCAAGAGCGAGTATAAGGTATGACGATCTGATAATCCAAAGCTTGCCCTCCTTCTCATTTCGCCATGCTACGTATGTTAAAAGAATCAATACTAGCCAAGAGAAACTGCGGTGGATCCAAAAGGTCCAACCCAAATGTTCTGTCCATGATTCCCTACCATACCCCTGTTTTGTAAGCTCATCAATGTATTCCCGAACCTGAGTCCCCAGAAACATCTGATAAAAAGTGATGGCTAAAATCAGTACGACCAACCATTTCATGGTGCCGTTTAATTCAATCCGTTGGTTCTGAGTTGGGCTAATCAGATGAAGAATGTTGATTTGAATGGCTATAATTACCAGCGCAAGGAGCATGTGCACGGTGATAGTCCAAGGAACAAGATTTGAGGCCACTACGATTGAACCAAACCAGGCTTCTATTCCCATTAAAATTAAATTGATGGCTGAAAATAGAAGAATACGTTCTTTGCGGTATTTTAAAATAATCCAGAACAATCCGATGAGCATTAAATTCCCGGCTACAAAACCAAATAAACGATTTATATACTCGATCCAGGTCTTTTGAGCATTAAAGGGTTCCTCTTTGAGCAGGGTAGGGTCAGACAAAATGGCTTTTGAAGTCTTTTTCAATCCTATGGATTCCAGTATCCTGCAAAATTTCTTGATCTTTTTTGTTCGTTTTTCGAGATACACCTCCCGGTAATTAGAGGGCAATTCGCCTGCCTCTGTTGGAGGCACCCATTGTCCAAAACATTTTGGCCAGTCAGGACAACCCATTCCGGCTCCTGATATTCGAACAAAACTTCCTGCCACTACCACAAGGTAAATAAAGACGAGGGCGATCCAATTGAACCGAATGAAAGCCTTGGAGTAGTTCATGACACAAAGATACATACTCAATGGGCTTTTAAGTAATTTAGCACTGTGAAATATGTAATCATTGGGTGTGGTTGGTTAGGATTGCCTCTTGCGGTAGAACTTCTTCGGAAAGGGCATGAGGTAGCTGGTTCGGTAAGGTCTGAGGAAAAATTACGAGAACTAAAAAACAAAGGGGTAGATGCATTTCTGTATGATGGCTTTGAAATTGAAAGTGTCCCTGTCAGATTTCGTAATACCGATGTTTTAATTGTCAATTTTCCTCCTTCCAAAAGTGTCGATTATGCAATACAAATTCATTCTCTTCTCAAACAATTTTCGCAAAATACCAGCGTTGTTTTTACGAGCTCAACTGGTGTGTACGCAGGATTTGGAAGTATCGATGAAGAGAGTCCTGTGTTGGAGGAACATCCTGTAAGAAGGGCTGAAACAGAGGTGGAAAATTCAGGGTTGAACTACACTATTTTGAGATTGGCAGGATTGATAGGGGGCGAGCGACATCCGGTAAAATACCTTTCTGGAAAAGTTTCAGACAATGGACAACAATGTGTGAATCTGGTTCATAGAGAAGACGTTATTCGTGCAATCGAACGAGTGATAAGTGCAAAAGCAACAGGTAAGATATTCAACATTTGTTTCCCAAATCATCCATCGCGGCTAGAATATTATACTGCAAAGGCAATTGAATTTGGAATTGATCCTCCTCTGTTTGAAACTTCTGAAACCGAAGGAAAGCGAGTTGATGGGAAACTTTTTTCTCGGGAACATTGTTTTGATTATTTGACGAGTATTTAAACTTATTCTAAAGACACAAATCATTAAAAGGCGCAACATTTAAGGTAATTTTACGTCTACATTGAAGCCATGAGGTTTTATTTATTAATCGTACTTTTTTCCCTTGTCTTGTCCCCTTTAAGGGCATCGCACATCGTTGGCGGAGATATATATTACGATTATCTTGGAAGCAACAACTATCGTTTTTACATCACTCTCTACAGAGATTGCGCTTCAACAGGAGCAGAGTTTGATGATCCGCTTCCTCTTGCTGTTTACACACAAGGCAGCACAATACCTGTTCAAGAGCTGTCTGTTCCATTTCCGGGAAGTGAACTACTACCGGTAACGTTCAATAACCCTTGTGGTACGGCACCGGGTGGGATTTGCATTGAAAAAGCAATTTACACTGTGGTTATCAACTTGCCTCCCATCAACGGAGGATACACCATTACATATCAGCGATGTTGTCGCGGTCCAGCGATTACTAATCTGATTTCTCCCGATAATACCGGATTAACTTTAACGGCTACGGTTCCTGGATTGGAGACGGGTTGTTTTGTTAACAGCAGTCCTCGATTTACAAATTATCCTCCATTACTTTTGTGCAATAATGATCAGTTGGTCTTTGATCATTCAGCGACAGATCCAGATGGCGACGTACTCGTATATTCTTTAGTCACTCCTTTCGCCGGAGCGGATGGCGTTACACCTGCACCTAATCCTCCTCCTCCCCCTCCATATACGCCAGTTAGCTGGGCTGGTGGCTTCAGTGCAACTACTCCGCTGGGTACCGGGTCATCAACAACCATCAACTCTTCAACGGGCTTGCTGACATGTACTCCTCAGCTCATGGGACTGTTTGTAGTCGGAATTCGTGTTCAAGAATATCGGAATGGTGTTCTGATCGGTCAGACAGTGCGGGATTTTCTTTTCCGGGTACTTAACTGTAACATTACGCTTTCGGCTATTTTGCCCTCTCAGGAGCAATTGTCCTCCTTCGAATCGTATTGTCAGGGATTGACCGTTAATTTTGAAAACAGCTCGTATGGAGGGACCGTCTATCAATGGGATTTTGGTGTAACTGGCATATCCACAGATGTGAGCTCGCAATACGCGCCTTCCTACACCTATCCGGCTCCTGGCACCTATGAGGCAACTCTTGTGGTAAATCCGGGGGAACCTTGCACAGATACGGCTTATATGACCGTCACGGTTAATAATGAGTTTACTATTGGCTTCAATACCATTGATTCAATTTGTATTGTCGGAAATAGTTTTGATTTCATCAGCGAGTACTCAGGATCAGCTCCGGAATCTTACCAGTGGACGTTTGGACCCAATGCTTCTGTACCATCGGCAACAACTCAAAATGTCTTCGATGTGACATTTTCTGCTTCCGGAAATATTCCTGTAACAATCGAAGCGGACAATGGTGATTGTGTAGCAACTTACACGGAAAACATTTATATCTATCCCGAACCCATTGCCGGAATTGTGTTACCACAAGGGTATGAATGTGAAGGATTGACGGTTTCTTTCGGAAATTCTTCCACTGGAACCAGCGTCTATGACTGGGATTTTGGTGTTTCGGGCACATCCGCTGATACGAGTTCACAGCAATTGCCCACCTTTACGTTTCCTCAAGGTGGAACGTATGATGTTACCTTAATAGGAAGCTCCAATGGCACCTGTTCGGATACTACAAGTGTAAGCATTACGGTAAATGAATTACTGACAATTTCCTTTACACACAATGATTCACTTTGTCTTACAGACAACAGCTTCTGGTTTGATGGCACCATGACCGGTCCGGCATCAACGCAGTATGCCTGGAATTTTGGTCCGAACGCTACCCCTACTAGTTCTTCCGATCTAGATGTCTCTAATGTTGTGTTCGATGAGGCGGGGATTCATCCGATTACACTTACCGCTTGGTTTGATAATTGTTATGAATATGCTTCCAGTCAAATTTTTATATTTCGTGTACCAACCATAGGTTTCACGGATATTCCCGGTCCTCGATGTGTGCCGGCAACGGTACAATTCCAAAACTTGAGTGAGGCAGATTCTCCGATGTATTACACCTGGACATTTGGAGATGGGTCCGCCTCTACGGAGGAAGACCCGGTGCATGTTTATGCAGAAGTGGGCAGTTACAGTGTTGGTTTGGAGGTGATTACAACGGAAGGTTGTGTGGATACGCTTTACCTCTTGCAACAAGATATGATCACGGTTCACCCGTCACCGACATCTCAGTTCGATCTTAATCCGAAGGTCACCGACATTTGTAATGCAACGATTCAGTTTACCGATCAATCGCAAGGAGCAACTTCTTATATATATTGGTTCGATGATTCGACCTATTTTTCGGAGCAACAAAATCCACTTTACACGTATCAGTCTGCTGGAACACTCTATCCAATGCAAGTGGCGATCAATGAATTTGGCTGCACGGATACGAGCTTCCAAAAATTAATTATTGAGCCTTTTTCCATCTATGTGCCCAATACATTTACACCGGATGGAAACGAGTTTAACGATGATTTTAATGGTCTTTTTGGCTTAGAGGTTCTCGGTTGGGAGTTATCGATCTACAACAAATGGGGCGAATTGATCTATCTAACAGATGATCCAAATTTCGGTTGGGATGGAAGTTACAACGGAAGATTAATGCAGGAGGGAACGTATGCCTACATTCTTAAATACGTGTCTTGCGATAAGCCCGATTACTGGCAGATATTAACCGGTCACGTGAACTTACTTCGTTAATTACTTTAGGATAATCTTACCTGTCTGAACAACCTCAGAGTTTTGAGTCACATTATAGAGGTATACACCTGGTTTAATAGTCTTTTTATCAATGATCATTTCTGATTTCGTTGTTTTAAATGATTTCACTTTTTTTCCATTTAGTGAATAGATATCTATGAAGCTCATAATTCCTTTATCATTGAAAAGGTCAATGGTTATCTCGTCTGTGAATGGATTCGGAAACAGATTGATACCTGTCCCAGGATAGGTGATCTCATGCAAATTCAGCGGGGAATCGTATTTGAAAACTACAATATCTTCCTGACCCTCCTTTGAAAATCCAGACCCAGCCACAAGAATATTACTGTTTTTGTCGATCAGGATACACTCAGCATAATCTTTAAGTTGAAATCCTCCATCAATTAATTTATTCCATACTGGAACCCCGAAATTAGGATGGTATTTACGAATGAGTAAATCAGCCTGCGGATTCGCTTTTGTCTTCTCTGAATATCCTGTAACGAGGATGAAGTCACCATTATCGACGGCAATATCTGCAGCGCCATCATTTAGATCATCCTCGCCATTATAAGTGTCTACCCAGTTTTTTACTCCGTTATCACTTAATTTCAAAACGATCACATCGGAGTTTGACCCATTCAAAGAATTACCGGTTGCATAAATATTTCGCGAAGCATCAGCAGCAACAGCCACTCCTGACTCATCTTTCCCAGCATCATATTGATTCACCCAATTTAGGATCCCATCAGGCGTATACTGTAGCGTCAGCATGTCGTTGTCTTTGCCATTGAATGATGTCCCAACAAGAGTGATTTTTTCACCATTATCTAGAGTCATTCCTTCGCAATGATCATTCCCAATGTTGCTGTTGTGTGTGTTTTCCCATTGAATGAGTCCTGCATCATTGAATAGCATTATAACCACATCTTCATCGATACCATTAAAGGTGTTTCCAGCCACCACAATTCGATTTCCGGAAAGTGCTTTTGCTCCCACGGCATAATCATCACCTGCAGCTTTGCCCGTATAACGACGGTTCCAAACCAATACTCCTTTTGGATTGTATTTAATCACGATGATGTCTTGATCGTTGCGCGATCCCGGGTCACCATCTGAGACACCGACGACATATACATTCCCCTCGGCATCCAATACAACCGCCGTACCTTTGTCATCTCCCTTAGCCGTAAGATAATCATAATTCACTGCCCACTCAAGCATTCCATCCGGACTTATCTTCAGTGTCTGAACATCGTAATCTTTCTTTTTACCGGTAGAATATCCTGTAACATATACATTTCCATTGGCATCAATACACAAATCTGTGGCTTCATCATTTTCTCCCGTTTCGCTCTGATAGATATACTTCCAATTGGTGTACCCTTCAGGGCTTAATCTTTCTACAAACATATCTCGTTGACCATCCATCGCAAATGTGTAGCCACACAAATAGGTGTTTCCAGTTTGATCCATGATCATTTTATGTGCTCGATCGGTATTCTCACCCGGATTTTCAATCGACTTGTGAGATTTGAATTTTCCGTCACCGGAAAAAGTTACCAAACTGCACATATCATATCCTCCTTTTTCTCTGACCTTTCCAACTAAAATAATATTTCCGGAGGCATCCGAAGTAGCATCTGTGCACACCATGTATCCTGCTTCAGCCTCATGCGTTTGTTCCCACAGAAGGTTTCCAGAAGCCGCGTATGCCATTGCATGAAAATCACCGCTCGGATAATCCTTATTTCCGGAAATGAGCGCTGTTCCAGCAACTACGATTTCCTTCTCAGCCCCGAAAAATAAAGCCGAGGGTGTATCTCTTTGTTCCTTGGTATTTCCCCAAGTTTTTACCCATTGCTGAGTTCCGTTGATATTGAGCTTGATGAGACAAAAATCCATATTTTCATTTGCCGTGACATCTTGATCGGACATACCTGCCACATATACATTTCCTGAAAGATCGGTAATGATTCCAATAGCAGCGTCATTTCCGAGCGCTGGACCATTGAAATAAACGCCATTTGCCCAATTTTCTGCACCTGAAAAAGAATATTTCAAAACAGCAAAATCATTTTCCCGGCCATTGTCACTTGTTCCTGCAACATAAACAAAACCTTTGTCTACCGTGATTGCAGAGGCCACATCGTTTTTACCTTTGTTGTGCGCCTTCATCCATTCCAAAGAGCCATTTGATCGGTATTTCAGTGTTACTATATCCAAATCCGAACCATTGTCGGTATTTCCGCAAATAAACAATTCACCTTTAGCATTCAAAGCAAGGGCAACAGCGAGATCATCAAATTCTCCGGAACCGTCGTAGATCTTAGACCAAACAAGCACACCATTTTTGTCAATCTTTTGAGTAACAATGTTCATGTTGGTCTTCGGCCCGGGTTCGTTGTCGGTAGAACCGGTCACAAAAACATTTCCTGCTCCATCCACTGTCAGGCTTACAGGAATATCATCACCTGAAGCATTGTCATTGTTGTAAGCATAGGACCAGATTAGTTTTCCATCTGAAGCCACTTTTACGACGAACAGATCTTTTCCATTGTTTTTTTCTGTTTTGTACCCGCAGAATATAACATTGTCCAACGAATCTGAGACCATCCCGGTGATTGCATCATCTTTTCCTGCAGAACCATTATAGAATTTTCTCCACAAAGTATCTCCTGCCTCATTTATGCGCACCAACAACATGTCCTTCTGGTTTCCACCGCAAACACTGGTACCTCCAAGAAAATATCCACCATTTCTGGCTGCTACTACTTTGGAATACTGTTGCGAAAAATCACCGCTTCCATTGAAACGATGCTTCCATAATTCTTGCGGCTGTTGGCCAACTACAAGATTTATGACTGTGAAACAAAAGGCTGCAAGAGTAACGTGTAACTTATTCATTCTGCTAAATTTCTTTTTTGGGTAATCAATCGATTGTTAAAGATAACGATTTTGAAAAATCTGATAAAACAGATTCAGGCATCTATTCCACATAACTCAATTTGAGCATGTTTGAGCTTCCTCTGTCTTCTAATGGAATCGAGGCGATATTGATTACGAGGTCACCTTCTTTTAAGAGTCCTTCTCGTTTCAGTAAATATTTAATATCTGCAATTGTATGGTCTGTGCTGATATGTTTGTCGTAATAAAAAGCGTGGACACCCCACACAAGATTTAATTGAGTAAGAATATTCTTATTGCTCGTGAAGACGAAAATGGGTGCTTTCGGTCTTTGCGAAGCGACTTTGTAAGCGGTATATCCTGAAAATGACATCGTTAGTATGGCACTCGCCTCGACACGTTGAGAAAGCCTGCAAGCATTGAAACAGATGCTGTCAGTGATAAAACGGGTGTGATCCTTTTGAGGAATTTCTTCTTTGTTGTAAATCCCTTCAAATTTTTCCATTTCCTCCACGATCTTGGCCATAGTCTGAATAACCTCCACCGGATGTTTACCCACAGAGGTTTCCCCTGATAGCATTACTGCATCTGCCCCATCCAAAACGGCATTCGCCACGTCATTCACTTCGGCTCTAGTAGGGGAGATGTTGGTGATCATACTCTCCATCATTTGAGTCGCAACGATTATGGGTTTCGCATTTCGCACGCTTTTTTTGATCAGCATTTTCTGAATTACAGGCACATTTTGATAAGGGATTTCGACTCCTAGATCTCCTCTGGCTACCATCAACCCGTCCGCTTCTTTTATGATTTCATCTATATCCTCAATCGCTTCGGGCTTTTCGATTTTTGCAATCACTTTTGCCTTCTTCTTTTCGTTGGAAATAATGTGCTTCAGCTCGATGATGTCTCTTGCCGAACGAACAAAAGACAATCCGATCCAATCAACATCTTGCTCCATTGCAAACTGAAGGTCCAGATGATCTTTCGGGGTCAAACAAGGCATTGAAATTTTAGTGTTCGGGAAGTTGACTCCTTTCTTGGATGATAAGATACCCCCGTGTACCACCTTTACTTTGATACTGGACTTGCCGTCCGTCGAAAGAACTTCAAGCGCAAGTTTTCCATCGTCGAGTAGGATGCGTTCACCCGGATTTACGTCAGCAGGAAGATCGGGATAATTGATAGAAAACTTTGTTGAGGTACCTAGTACTTTCTCTGTAACAATCTCTACTTCAGAGCCATTTAGAAGTTCAACACCATTGTTTTCCATTTCATGTGTGCGAATCTTTGGCCCTTGCAGATCTGCAAGAATCGCTACGTTGAATCCTGTCTCTTCGTTCAACTCTCGTATTTGTTTCACAACTGCTGCGTGATCTTCATAAGATCCATGACTGAAATTCAGCCGGCAAACATTCAATCCGGCCTCAAACATCTTTCGAAGAATTTCTTTGTCGCTGGATGCCGGTCCAAGAGTAGCTACTATTTTAGTTTTTTTCATACTGTCTAATTGAAAACCATAAGCTCTGTAGATTCGAACTCTTCTGGGTCAAACACAAAACTACCAAGAACACTTGGAATGGTTCGTAACTTATCAATCAATTCCTCCGGTTCAAACAAGTAATTCTCGACAAGAAAGAGAAAATAATCGATCACCGGTTTTTCCGGAATCAGATGTTTTCCCAAGCTCTTGTTCTTTATGAGGTAGTATTCGATGAGGTTTTCAGTATCACGGTATTCGTATAGAGAATGTTGAGATAGTTTTACCCCTTTCTTGTTGACCATTACATATTCTTCTTCCGCTTTGGAAAGAAAAATCCCCAACCCCTCATTGAGTGCCCATGCCACCCGGTAATCGTTGTGGTGTGAACAGATCCCGATCATCTGAAAATCGTAGGTCTGTTCAAAGGTCAATACATGTTTTTTCGTCTTTCCCAAGCTTCGGACAATCGTGTCAAATTTAGTGATTTATCTCCCATGTCAAGCAAGACTCGGACAACCTTAATGATTTCTTTACCTGTAAAAACTAAAATTGAGTGTTTTGAGGTATACACACTAAAATATTTTTTCTAATTTTGAGTATCGAATTCAAATTTTAAGAAACAATGAGCGTTTTTGGTATTGTACTTTTCTTGTTGATTGCCGGGATGGCATTCTGGATGCTTTTGTTTTTACTCGGGTTTATTGTCCCTTTCTGGATTACAATCGATATTTTTGAGCGTTTGCGCCCAAAACGAATTTTTGAAACAAAAGAGGAAGAATAATATTAGTTTCTTCTTAAAAGAGATAATGAAGTGCTGAAAGGCACTTTTTTTATTGGTGCTGATAGCATTTACCGCTGGAATCTCTTGTCATTCGTTTACATCTGTTGCCTGCTTTGGTAGTTCCCGAACATTGAACGCTTTCGCCTCCACCGGTGTATTTTTGTCCTGAAGAGCTTCTCGAAGAACTTTGATTCTTCTCCCAGTCCCAGCACGCAGCACATAATTTACTCTCAATTTTAGCTTCAAGCGGATTATTCAGCGAAACAAAGAAATCGAGACCGGTAAATTTCTCTAGACTGTCGATAGAAACGGTATACTTGTCAAGACTGCCTGTGCCTGATTTGTTTTCCATGATAAAACCGATTGCTTTTGAATCCTTTCCATCCAATTTCAGAATCGCCTTATAGTAATAGTTTGGAACGGCGACCTTCTCCGGTCCGATATACGTCATCTTACCTTTGAGAACAGGACCCGTAACCACGTAGATGGTGTCAAGGCTTACCGCCCAGCTGCGCACTTGTTCTTCCAAACGTTTCCATATTCCACGATTGAATGCAGGAAGCTGAGGACTCATATTACTGTAATAAAAGGATTCTTCCATGGTCTGTTGAGACCACCCCATATCTGCAGCAGGAGCCAGGTGTCCCCGGTCGTAACCAGATCCCTTGTAATCTCTGTCTCCGGCACTGCGCGTTTTGACATACGGATCTTCAATAAACCGGTCAGTTCTGCCAAATAGCTTTATAGTTTCTTTTTCGGTCAACTGATATGCCACCCATAATGCTTGCTCGGCGTTATCGTCGTACCATAAATCGTATCCCCGGTGTCGAATCACTCCTGAGGGATTGCAGGATGGCCACTCCAAAGGCAGATTGCCCTGTACCATAACCGAATCCCTTTGTTTTTCAGTAGTTTTAGTCTCTTTGCGCTGCAAAGCCGGATCTACAGGAATTTCGAACGTATCTTTCTTTTTTGCGGCTTCCTGTTTATCTCTTTGTTTCCAAAGAAAAAAGGCAACAATACACAGCACGATGAAAATGACCCAAACGATTCTACTGTTATTTCGTCTTCTCATAGTTTATTTTTAGACCCACACTTTTGCTCCTTCAGAACAATTTTTACAAATATCAATCGAATTTCTTCCGGTTAGGATATTTCGCCTGAAAGATTGATATGCATTACTTCGCCAGATAGCAGCAAAATCTGTTTCTCCCAACTGTCCAAGCTGATGCGTGGCATCTTTGTCAAAACAACAGGGAACCACACGTCCGTCCCATGTTATCACACTGGATGACCACATTCGCCAGCATTCATTTTTGGTGCTGTATTTAAGCTTGTATTTGCCGTTTTTTTGAAGTTTGTAGCGCGAATATTCCGTGTTCTTCGGCATTAACTCGTTCCCGTTTTCATAGGAGTAAAACTGTGCTGTTTTCATACGTACTTCATCGATGCCCAATTCCTTTCCCAAGGCAAGAACGGCCGGAACTTCATGTTCATTTTGACGAACAACCAGAAACTGGAAAATGAGATGAGGCGTTTTGGATGAGGATGCTTTTTTTGCCGCAATAAGGTGTTTAGAAGCTTCAAGAACTTTATTTAAAGATCCATGGATTCGGTAATTTTCATACGTTTCTTGCGACAGACCATCAATGGAAATTATGAGTCGATCTAATCCTGATTCAATGATTTCTTTGGCTTTTTGTTGGTCAATGAAGTGAGCATTTGTTGACGTTGCTGTGTAAACGCCAATTTTCTTTGCCTCTTTTATAAGTTCTAAAAACTGAGGATGAAGAAAGGGCTCGCCTTGAAAATAATAATTGATGTAAAAAACATGTCGCTTGACGTGTTGAAGAATCTCAGAATGTAGGTTGAGATCAAGCTTGCCGGTCGGACGTGTGAATTGTTTCAATCCACTTGGGCATTCCGGACATCCCAGGTTACACGCTGTCGTTGGCTCAATAGAAAGTGAAAAAGGCTCGCCCCAAAGAATGGGTCGCTTGCTTATTTTGGACAAGTAAAAAGAAGACCACAGCAAAATGAGGTTGATCAATCTTCCGCGTCCAATGGTGCGTGCAATTTGCCAAAGGTCTCTCCATTTTGACATGTGTCAAAATTAAGCTATTTTCAATCAGTTGAAGTTTTAATCGCTCAGCATCGTATTTTCGCACAATGAAAAACGTCCTTTTTCCTATACTTTTGATGGTATTACCGATGTATTCGTTTAGCCAAAAAACGTATGTTGTTCGTGACCAAAATGAGGAGGTTATCCCCTTTGTGAAAGTAATTCCAAATGTTGGTGAGCCCAAGCTTGCAGATATTGATGGAATCATTTCGCTTCGCGAAAACACGGAACATGTCTTATTGAAATCATCCGGATTTAGAGACACAACCATCTATCTTGGTCAGCTTCAAAACAACAACTTGCACATGACGCCTTTAGTTGCTGAGATCATGGAAATCAAAGTTGTAGCCGGCGATAATCCCGCCCATCGGATCATTAACAAAGCGATTGAAAACCGCAAAAAGAACAGTCCAACCGAAAATGATCCGTTCAGATACAACAGCTACAGCAAATTTATTTTTACCGCAGATTCAGAAACGTTAGCCAATATCTCCGATACAACAAGGGATTCCACGCAAATAAAAATTCGCGAATTCTTTGGCAAGCAACATCTTTTCATGCTCGAAAGCGCTTCGACCAGAACGTTTATTCCACCTTCACGGGACAAGGAGGAGATCACCGCATACAAAGTCTCGGGATTTACAGATCCTGCATTTTCCACTTTTGCCAATGAAATTCAATCTTTCAGTTACTACGAAAACCAATTTCAGTTACTGGGTAAATCCTACATTAATCCGATTGCGCTTGGTGGCACGAAGAGGTATTTGTTCATTTTGGAAGACACGACCATAACCAACTCTGATACGACGTTCACCATTTTTTATCGTCCCCGAAAAGGTCGGAATTTTGAAGGAATGACAGGTCATTTGTACGTTAATACAAATGGTTTTGCCATTGAGAAGGTTACGGCTTCTCCGTATGAAGATACTACGGGTATCAAACTGCAGATAATTCAGGAATACAAGTTTACGAATGGCAAAAAATGGTTCCCGGAAAAATTAAGTACTGAAATTAGGTTTCCCGCGAGCGTATCGGTGGAAGGAATGGAGATCGTTGGAAAAGGAAGTACCTACATCAAAGATGTTGATTTTGATCCCGAGGGACTTCGAAAGAGAGATTTCAACAATATTACCGTGACTACGAAGGACGATGCCGGCGAACAAAGCGACAATACCTGGGATACGCTAAGGGTATTCTCCATAACCGATAAAGAAAAGAATACCTACACATCCATTGACAGTATTTCTAAAGTCAACCATCTTGAGAGACGTGTTATGGCATTAACTGCACTGACTGAAGGGAAGCTACCCTTGGGGTATGTGAATCTCGATCTGAACCGCATCCTGTATTATGACCAGTACCAGGGGAGCAGGACTTGAAACATCCAAAAAGGCCATGAAATTTGCGACGATAGGTGGCTATTATGCCTGGTCAACCCGCGACAAGGAGTCGAAATATGGCGGATATACAAGGATTTGGATTGCCAAGAAGTATGGTGTTAAGCTCGACCTCCGATACCAACAGGATGTTGCTGAACGTGGAGGATACAGCTTTCAAAAAGATGGATTTTCTTTAAATTCTACCTCGTACTACAGGCATTTGTTTATCCGAAATATGGACCGACAGAGACTTGCCGAGGCCGCATTTTCGTTTAATGTGCGTTCCAATATGAAATTTTCATTTTTTGGAAATTTTCAGAGGATCTCCTTCACGGAAGGATATGAATACAATAAATCGGGCGATCTAACCCCCGCCACCTTCATTTCAAGCTGTGACCTTGCAGAAACGGGAGCTGAATTTTCTTGGAACATCGCAGAAAAAGTGCTGCAGCTCGGCACTCAGCGTATTTCGAAAGGAACTAAATGGCCACGGATCGTAGTCAAAGTTTCCAAGGGATGGAAAGGGTTTTACAGTGCACAATTCAATTACAGCCGCCTGAATGCCGAGGTCCAGCAAGATATTCAGATCCGTGGTCTCGGTAAAATTTCCTGGATGTTATCCGGAGGCATTACGAACGGACGAGTTCCTTTGTTTTTGCTTCAAACTCCGCAGGCCACAGGATTGAACTGGAATCTCTCCGTTGGAAATTCATTTGAAACAATGGCTCCGTCAAGTTTTTACAATCAACGTCAGGCAGCACTTTTTGTACGTATGAATTTCAATGCATTCAAAACTAAAGCGAAATGGAACGAGCCGCAGCTCGGTTTGCACCATGCTATCGGTTACGGCACAAATAACGGAAGTATAAATCACGCCTTTGCCATCAACGGCATGGATAAAGGTTATACAGAGGCAGGAATATTCCTAAACGGTTTATTCGTGAACGGCTTTACCTCCTTTGGTCTCGGTGGATTTTACAGATATGGCGCTTACACGAATTCTAACTGGAAGAAAAATATTGTGCCCAAAATCTGCCTTTCTGTAAATTTTTAGAACTTTTGAGTTTAAGCAATTGTTGATATCAAAATATCTCCAATTTCCGATATTTCTTTTGCTTCATAGTATATTTGTCACGTAAAATCAAACAACGAAAAATGAGCACTTTTTCCTCAAGACACATTGGCCCGAATGTAAACGAAAAGAAAGCAATGCTGGATAAAATCGGCGTTTCTTCTGTGACGGAATTGATCGATAAAACGATTCCTCCCCACATACGTTTAGGTGGAGAACTTAACATCAGCGAAGGACTTTCTGAACAAGAATACCTTCAACATGTACTTGAGCTCGGAAAGAAGAACAAGGTTTACAAGTCCTTCATCGGAATGGGTTATAATGAAACCATTGTCCCCTCAGTGATTTTGAGAAATGTACTTGAGAATCCGGGATGGTATACTGCTTACACACCCTATCAGGCTGAAATTTCTCAAGGTCGTTTAGAGGCGTTGTTGAATTTCCAAACCATGGTGATGGAATTAACAGGAATGGAGATCGCTAATGCCTCATTGCTTGATGAAGGTACTGCCGCCGCTGAGGCGATGATTATGTTCTGGAATTCCCGTTCTAGAAGTGATGTTAAAGAAGGAAAAAATAAATTTTTCATTTCCCAAGATTGCTTCCCGCAAACCATTGATGTAGTTACAGGCCGTGCGAAAAACCTGGGCATCGATTTGACTGTTGGTGATCCCGCTACGTTTGCATTCGATGCTGCATTTTTTGGAGCGCTCACTCAATATCCGGACAATAAAGGGAGAGTGAGCGATATTTCCACCTTCATCCAGAAGGCTAAATCTAAAGGGGTTCAAGTAGCGATCGCTGCGGATATTTTATCTTTGGTTGTGTTGACATCTCCGGGTTCTTTGGGGGCGGATTGTGTTCTGGGTTCATCCCAGCGTTTCGGAGTACCGATGGGTTATGGAGGACCGCATGCTGCTTTTTTTGCCGTCCGAGACGAGTATAAACGAAACATCCCGGGAAGAATCATTGGTGTTTCTGTCGATGCAGATGGCAACACTGCGTTGAGAATGGCGCTTCAGACTCGTGAACAACATATCAAACGCGATAAAGCAACTTCCAACATTTGTACTGCACAGGCACTACTTGCTGTTATGGCCAGTATGTATGCGGTATATCACGGTCCTGCGGGAATGAGAAACATTGCGCTGCATTGTCATGCGTTGGCAACTACGACTGCTAAAGGGCTTGTGGCACTAGGAATAGAAATTGGCGATAACAACTTTTTTGATACCATTTGGGTTAAAGGGGTAGCAACTCAGGCTGTGAAAACGCTTGCAGAGCAATACCAAATGAACTTTAATTACTTGAATGAAAATGAATTAACCATTAGTTTTGGAGAGCCACATACGCCAGAAGATGTACAGACAATTTTGAACATCTTTACTAAGTTATCGGAAAAAACTGCAGCGGAAGTCTCTTTAACAAAGGAGACGATGCTTGCGAAGGAATGGCTGCGAACATCCGCAATTTGCCAACATGCATCCGTTTGCTCCGGTGGAACAGGCCGAGGGATACCACGAAATGTTCCGTCAGCTTGAGAAAGACTTGTGTGAATGCACGGGCTTTGCCGCAATGTCTTTGCAGCCGAATTCTGGTGCTCAGGGAGAATATGCAGGATTGATGGTCATTAAGGCGTATCACGAAGCGAATGGCGATTTCCAGCGGACAAAAATGATTATTCCTTCTTCAGCTCATGGAACCAATCCAGCATCTGCTGTGATGGCAGGCATGGAGGTGGTGGTCACCGGTTGCGACGAAAACGGAAATATTGATATCGAAGAATTAAGAAAAGTAGCTGCTGAACTTGGCAATACGCTTTCCGGACTTATGGTAACGTATCCTTCAACACATGGGGTGTACGAAGAGGGAATCAAAGAGATTACCTCAATCATTCATGAACAGGGAGGCCAGGTGTATATGGATGGTGCCAACATGAATGCACAGGTAGGGTTGACCAATCCAGGAAATATTGGTGCAGATGTTTGTCATTTGAATTTACATAAAACATTCGCTATCCCTCACGGGGGTGGTGGCCCTGGAATGGGTCCTATTGGTGTTGCTGCTCACCTTGCACCATTCATTCCGGGAAGTCCGGTTATGAAAGCAGGAGGAGACAAGGCTATTCATGCCATCTCCGCGGCACCGTATGGCAGTGCTTTGATCCTTTTGATCTCTTATGGATATATTAAGATGCTTGGCGCAAAAGGATTGCGTGAATCAACGGAAATAGCTATTCTTAATGCCAACTATATCGCCGCTGAATTGAAGGGACATTACCCTATCCTTTACACCGGAAAGAATGGAACTGTTGCCCATGAATTGATCCTGGATTGTAGGGAAATTAAAAAGACCTCTGACGTTGAAGTGGCAGATATTGCCAAACGTTTGATAGATTATGGGTTCCACGCTCCAACAGTATCATTTCCTGTTGCCGGAACATTAATGATTGAGCCCACGGAATCAGAAGACAAAGAGGAATTGGATCGTTTTATCACAGCAATGAAAACCATACGAAAGGAAATCGCTGAAATTGAAAATGGCCATGCAGATAAGGAAAATAACCTTTTAAAAAATGCCCCTCACACGGCAGATTGCATCATCAACAGGAATTGGAATTATCCTTATTCCCCGCAAGAAGCGGCTTACCCGGCAGATTACCTAAAGGAGTTCAAGTACTGGGTTTCTGTTCGCCGCGTGGACAATGCATTTGGAGACCGAAATCTAGTTTGCTCTTGTCCCAATGTCGAGAGTTACAGGAATGTTACAGTTTAATTTTTTGCTGAAGGGGCCAATCCTTTTGAAACCCATACTTGTTTTATGTTTGGTGTTGATGGGCAACCAGGTACTGTCGCAAAGTTTTCTGGAGTTAGATACTTTAAAAGCTCCGGAAATAATGTCCAACCTTTACTCCAAAAAGATTGCTGATGACAGTCTTCAAACATCCTATGTGATCTGGATAAAAAAGACTGTTCTCGAGCATTATCATGAGGCGCATACGGAAAATATATATGTGCTAGAGGGAAAGGCAGAAATGATGATCAATGGAGTTAAACAAAAGGTAAAAAAAGGCGATTATCTGAATATTCCAAAGGGCACAAGGCATGCTGTAACTCGCGTCATTTCCAGGAAACCGTTAAAGGTAATCTCCATCCAATCACCGCAATTTGATGGAACGGACAGAATACTCGTACCATATCCTCATTGTGATTTCTAATTAGTCAAGTCATTCTATGATTCCTCGCTTATTTTTGATTGTTATTATTTCTCAAACTTGGAATTTAGATGCTCAACCTGCCATCTATTGGGAACCTGAGATCATTGTTGCAAATGGATCAAGCTATGGCAACACTCGACCAAGAATTGCCCTGACGGCTGGTAATAATCCTGTAGTAATCTGGGGCAAAGGGTCCACAAGCGAATTGTTTACTGCAAGATGGAATGGGAGTGCTTTTGATATACCAGTTGGTATTCTGCCACTTAATGTTGAATCCTATTTAAGTTCCTGGACTGGTCCGGACATCGACGCGAAAGGGGACACAGTGGTGGTTGTTTTTAAGGCCATGCCATTGGAAGGGGGACATATACTTACCGTAAGGTCGACAGATGGTGGCATCACATGGTCGGATACAATTCGGGCTGATAGTCATAACAATGGAGGAGTGGTTTGGCTTCCTTCTTTAGCTATGGACGAGAATGGGAATCCTTCGGTTATCTACATGGCCCATGATCCGGTTTGGTCGCTGCCACGTTACGTAGTTTCCCATTCTTCGGATCAGGGAATGACTTTTCAGAACGAAATGAACATTGCCAACACAATTCCCGAAGAGGCCTGTGACTGCTGTCCGGCGGAATATGTCATACAGGGAAATCAACATGCTCTTTTATTCCGAAACAATGAATCCAACATCAGAGATATCTTTGCGGTATATTCGGATGATGACGGAGTGAGTTATTCAAGCTTCGAAAATGTTGATCAGTTGAATTGGAACATAACTTCCTGTCCCTCTACAGGACCAGACGGAATTTTTAACAACGGAAATCTGCTTTCGGTGTATGCAAGCCGTGCCTCCGGAAGTTATCGGGTTTATGTGAGTGAAACTGCTACCAATCCAACGTTAAACTATAGTTCAAGTACAATGATGTCTCCGCCAACCAATGCCAATGGGGTTCAGAACTATCCGCGTATTGATGGTCAAAATGACACCATCGTGATGGTCTGGCAAGAAAGTGAAACGTCCAACTATGAGATTTTTGCCTCCTTTACAACAACAGGTAATGTAAATGAACTGTTGAATTCAAAGAACATGGTAAATGTTTTAACCACTGGTGCTCAAACCAACCCGGATATCCTTTACGCCGACGGGCAGATCCATGTCTTATACCAAGATTCTCCAACAGGGAGTGTGGTCTATCGAAGGGGAACTATAAGTGCTCTTGGGCTCAATGAAGATGAATTGAGTGAAGGATCATTTTATCCCAATCCAACTCTTACTGGAACTTTTGTGTTGGATACTCCCAGTGCGACTTTTGAACTCTATGATTTGTATGGAAATTTAGTGCCCTATGACCGCCTGGATCTTTCTGACAAAACGATAATCCGTGTGGCTTCCAAAGGAATATTCTATTTACACTTGAAAAAAGAATCAGAAACTAAGGTTATGAAGGTCATCAGTTTATGACGGATTTGAGATAGATTTTCTGTTTTTCTTCGGGCAATTTTTATGTTGATTTCTGTAAAATAGAAAATCTTGAGTACTTTTGCTGCTGTGAAAACGACCCATTCATTTTCTTTTTCCATGTGTTGCCCCATGCAGCTTTGCATGTGCTGGCCGGTAAATTCCATTTGCCGCTAAGCAAAAATAATGAGTAGCTGAACTCTGTAAAACAGCAAAACAATCCATTTTTATTTCAATTTTCTTTTAACCGTGGAAACATTAACCTTATCTGTAGATGATGTTAAATCTAGTTCGGCTCTTGGTACCGATCTGCTAGAGCGTTTGAGTTACCTTGAAGAACGCGCTCATGAAATGGAGGAAAGTATTCGCTATGCGGGTAGTCTTCAGCGCTCCATCCTACCTAATGAGCGTATTTTTCAAACTGTTTTTAAAGATGCATTTATCCTTTTCCAACCAAAAGACATCGTAAGCGGCGATTTTTACTGGATCTTTCAGCACCAAGATGAGGTCTATTTCGCTGTAGGTGATTGTACAGGCCATGGTGTACCTGGAGCTTTGGTGAATATCGCTGGGAACACATTGCTCAGGCAAATCATCCGTTTGGAAGGAGTCTCTGATCCGGCTTTGATCATTCAAATGCTGGATAATGAGTTGGTCAGTCTGTTCAACGAACATTTAACGGAGGGAATGACCCGAGATGGAATGGACATCATCTTCTGTAAATTCAATCTCAAACAGATGAAGGGATCCTTCTGTGCAGCAGGCAGGCCATTGGTCTTGGTTAGAGATGGTCAACTCATTGAATTCAAAAAAGGCACTCACAGTATCGGGTATACCGCAGATGGCCCGAAGGAGTTTGTGACAGAAGCATTCGATTTAAATGAAGGTGATCAGTTTTACTTGTTCTCCGATGGTTACACGGACCAGTTCGGGGGGGAGAACGTTAAGAAATTTAATCGGAACCGCTTCAGAAATCTTCTTACTTCCATAAGTGAAATGCCAATGGCCAAACAGAAGAAGGAATTGATTTTTTCATATCAAAACTGGAAAGGCCGCCAATCTCAAGTCGACGATATATGTGTGATTGGAATTAGTATTTAAATGACTTGGTATGTCAATTCTTTCTCACAAACTCATCGAATGGTTTCAGTTCTATGAATTTAATTCCGGCCTTTTCGGTGGCTGTTTTATATTTCACTACTTGCTGTTCCTTGATTGATTTCATGGTTGCTTTTCCATCATTCAATTTGGATTGAAGCATTTTCAGGGTTTCCAATTGAGATTGTGACGGAGCGCCATAATATGAACCTATAGTGCTATAAAGATCTCCTATCTTTTCTCTCAATTGCTTTTCTCCAGCTCCAACATAATTGTCGCCCTTCGTAATCACCAGAATATCCTTCAATTTATTGAGATCCATATTGAGTTTAGTCGCTTGTTTTTTCAAAGAAGCATTTTCCTTCATCACTCTGTCGCTGTGTGCGATTAACTCATCGATCTCATACACCATGTAGGCTAATTCCTCTGTCATGGAGTATAAGGTCTTGGTCGTTTCCTGCTGCAACTTGCGCTCTTCCAAAGTAAAAACGGTTTTTTCAGGGTATTTCAGTTCGATCCAGGTTTCAAATTTTTCTGATCCCTTGGTGATGACTACCTTGTATTTACCGGCGGCAACGCGCGGTGAAAACATAGCGGCACCGTCGATGGTTTTTCCTGAGGCCACTTTCGGCGCCATAGACGTATACCCCCATTCAACGATATTGATTCCTTTCTGTTTACCCGGAGCGATATTGGTAATCCATGTATTCTGTTCGTCATAGATATCCAAGGTCATTTTTCCGAATGTGTGACGTTTAGACAGGTAATATATTATCTTGGCCGAACTGGAAGGATTCGCACCGACAAATTGAGTTTCACTACTGGAACCTCCAAAGGTACTGGACTCATTCATTTCAATGGGTTTACTGGCAAAGAAATGAAGCGACTTGGTAAGCACTTCGGGCGTCAATTCACGAAGAGGACTAATGTCATCGACGATAATAATTCCCCTTCCATGGGTGCCCAATACAAGATCGTTCGTCTTGGGATGTTGCTCAATGTAATGTACCGCTGCTGCAGGCACGCCGTTAGTGAATTTTGACCAGTTTTTGCCACCATCAATTGTAATATACAGTCCAAATTCTGTTCCCAGATAGAGTAGGTTAGGATTCTTCAGATCTTCCTGGATATTACGGGCAAATCCATCTACATTGGCACTTACTATCGATGTCCAATTCACTCCAAAATCTGTGGTTTTCAGAACATAAACAGCCTTGTCGTTTCTTGTATGTCCATCGAATACTGCGTAGGCTGTACCCTTATCAAACGAACTAGCCTCTATGTGGTAACACCATGTTTTAGAGGGTACACCTTTGATGTTTGCCGTAAGGTTGGTCCACGTTTTACCCCCATCTTTTGTAAGTTGAATATTGCCATCATCCGTACCAATCCAGATCACATTTTGATCAATCGGCGATTCTGCAATCGTAAAAATCGTACAATGGTTCTCCGCCCCTGAATTATCTGCAGACAATCCCCCCGATTCTACCTGATTTTGTTTCATTGGGTCATTGGTGGTCAGATCAGGAGAGATCTTCGTCCAATTATTTCCCATATCATCTGATCGGTGGAGAAACTGACTTCCCATGTACAACCGGTCAGGGGCATGCTTACTAGTGGTTATGGCGGCATTCCAGTTGAAGCGTAGCTTGGGATAGCCTTGTACCGGAAACGGCTTTACCACCTTCGTTTGTTTCTTCTCTATATCATAACGCCAAACTGCCTCTGCACCCTGCATTTCCGAATACATTATCTTTGGATTTGTTGGATGTGGGTAGACTCTGAATCCATCTCCCATTCCGATCGATTCCCAGTCACGCGCTTCAATTCCGCCCGGGCTCGCCGATGGGCCAAACCAAGAACCATTGTCCTGTAACCCGCCGTATATATTGTACGGGGATTGATTATCGACACTGACATGATAAAACATGCAAATTGGAAGATTTTCCACAATCTCCATGGTGGTTCCTCCATTTAACGAACGATACAAACCTCCGTCTGTCGCCACAAGCATACGGTCTGAATCTTTCACATCAAACCAAATATCGTGGATGTCGGAGTGCATAAAACCAAGTCCCTTAAAGGTCTTTCCACCGTCATGGCTAATCGAACCGGATAATCCTGCTTTGACAACTGTCTGCGGATCGCGTGGGTCAACAACGATTCGGGAGAAATAGAATGGACGAACGGTCAATTCAAAATCACTATTCAAATGCTTCCAGGTTGCTCCTGCGTCATCTGAGCGATATAATCCTCTCTGCTCGGCTTTTTCGGCTTCCACAACCGCATAAAGAATCTTTGAATCAGAGGGTGCCACAGTTACAGCAATACGGCCCAATTTACCTTGAGGAAAACCATTGTGGATCTTATTCCAGGTTTTCCCACCGTCCGTGCTTTTGTACAATGAACTGTTTAAACCACCGGAATTAAAGGACCATGCGGTACGCCTAAACTCCCAAAAAGATGCGTAAAGAATATTTGGATCATTCGGATCCATAACTAGATCAGAACAACCGGTGCTCGCGTTGATGAATAAAATCTTGTTCCAGGTTTTCCCTCCATCGGTTGTCTTATAAACGCCACGATCTTCACTGTCACCCCAAAGAGCTCCCAAGGCTGCTACGTAAACAGTGTTTTTGTCTTTTGGATGAACCTCCACTGATGCGATGCGTTCTGTTTTTTCAAGACCGAGGTGTACCCAATTCTTTCCTCCGTCAGATGTTCTGTAGATTCCATTTCCTACAGAAACGCTGTTTCTTGTCCAAACTTCTCCTGTTCCTACCCATACAGTATTGTCCGGATCAGAGGGGTCCACGGCTAAGGCACCAATCGATTGCGGCTGGTCATCAAAAACTGAATAGAATTGTACTCCTCCATCTTGAGATTTCCAAACTCCTCCACCTGCTGTACCAATGTATATTACACGAGAATTTGAAGGATGACCCTCGATATCACTTACCCGACCACTCATCAGTGCAGGACCAATCTGTCGGGCTTTCAAGTCGCCAAATAGTTCCTTTCCTTGAAGAGCAAGCTGCTCCTGTGAAAAATTAGCAAAAATGAAGCATGAGATACTTAGGAACGAAAGGATGTTTTTCATTTCAATCAGGTTATAAATTTTGAATTATTCTCCGGGAAATTTAAATAGGGAATCTTCGTAAGTTTTGTTTAGCTCAATAGATTCGAAAACAATTGTTTGTCCTTCCCCATTCTTGAGTTTATTTGTCATTGAAAACGGAAAGTATATCCCTTTAACTTCTTGATAATCTGAAAAAACTGTTTGTGATATTTGTCCTTTCATTTGTCCGGATGGAATTTCAGCTTCTACAACGATGGGAACATAGTTTTCCTTGTCGAAATAGTAAAACTCAACATTTGGAACATCTACTCCCTCAACAAGCTGTGGTTTTTTAGTCACCTTCATTTTAAAACATTCCACTCCTTCTATCGTTTCGTTCGGAAGCATTTCAATCGTATACCCTTTATTCTTGTAATCGAGCATCGGAGTCATAAAATCAGCTCCAGCGGTTCTCTTAACATTCTCTGTGGTTTCTGCATCACTTTTCTCGGGCTTCATAGTCATGAAGTTTGTACCCCATGAGGTCGTTCCGTCGAATGCTCCCTGAATCATTTCCTGACCCTGAAATGAAATTTTGGTAATCGTCCGACCATCTTTTAATGAGATCATATCTACAGGTATGGTCATCCCTCCATAATCTACTTTGGCTTTCATTTCAAAACTTGTGATTGAATTCAATTTTTCCACACCACCAAGATTTTGAATGTATTTTTCAATGATTTCATCTGCAGTTTGAGCGTAACTCATAAAACATAGACCGATAAAAGCGATAAACAAGACAGTAATTCTCATAGATAATTTTTTTTCTAAGATACAATTGAATTAATGTTTTTTGATAAAAGTATGATGAGCGGTTAGAGAAGAATTTAAATTGGAAAAAATGAACTTTTTAAACAAAAAAATCCCACCGAACGATGGGATTGGAAATATAATAACAAACTACTTGGGTTAAATACCGAAGGCCTGTTTGACCTGGTCTACGTAATCTAATTTTTCCCATGTAAATAATTCGACGTCCATCACTTTGAAAGAGCCATCAGGAGCGGAAAAAGTTTTCTTAACGACTTCGTTCTTACGTCCCATGTGTCCATAAGCAGCAGTTTCTGAATACATTGGATTTCTCAACTTCAAGCGTTGCTCAATGAAATATGGACGCATGTCAAAAATCTCTTCGATCTTGCGCGCAATTTCTCCGTCCGTCATGTTGACTTTAGACGTACCATATGTATTTATGAAGAGACCACATGGTTTTGCAACTCCGATTGCATATGAAACCTGAACAAGCACCTCATCACACAATCCTGCTGCAACCATATTTACAGCAATGTGACGTGTCGCATAGGCCGCAGAACGGTCCACCTTGGAAGGATCTTTTCCAGAAAATGCACCACCTCCGTGTGCTCCTTTTCCTCCATATGTGTCAACAATGATTTTTCTTCCCGTCAATCCGGTGTCCCCGTGAGGTCCTCCGATTACAAACTTTCCAGTTGGATTAATGTGATACGTAATGTTGTTCGTGAACAACTGCTGAAGCTCAGGCTTCAATTTCGCCTTAACACGCGGAATGACAATATTAATGATGTCGTCTTTGATTTTAGCAAGCATAGCTTCTTCGGCATCAAAGTCGTCGTGCTGTGTTGAAACTACGATCGTATCAATGCGCTGTGGAACATTGTCATCAGAGTATTCAATTGTAACTTGTGATTTCGCATCAGGTCGAAGATATCCGATCAAAGAAGGTTCATTGTTACGAATGTGTGAGAGCTCCTGAAGGATTTTGTGAGCAAGATCCAATGCCAAGGGCATATAATTTTCAGTTTCTCGGGTTGCATAACCGAACATCATTCCTTGATCTCCGGCTCCCTGATCTTCAGGATTAGATCTTTCAACTCCTTGGTTGATGTCAGAAGATTGTTCGTGCAGCGCGGAGAGAATCCCACATGAGCTTGCATCAAACATATATTCCGACTTAGTATATCCTATTTTTCGAATGGTGTCACGTGCAATGGCCTGAGCATCAAGATACGTATTTGTTTTAATTTCACCAGCAAGGACAACCTGACCAGTGGTAACTAATGTTTCACACGCAACTTTTGATGTTGGGTCAAAAGCCATGAAATGATCGATCAAGGCATCAGAAATCTGGTCTGATACTTTATCTGGGTGTCCTTCTGAAACGGACTCTGATGTAAACAAATAAGACATCTTATTGAAAAATTGATTTTAGTCGTACAAAATTAGTAAAAAACAAATGTGACAAGAGCGATGAACGGTTAATAAAACTTATTACTTGGAGTCAGGGTTATTTGCCTTTTGAAATAAGAATTCGTTCTGTCTTCACCGTTTTTCCATCTGCACATCGTAACATGTATATGCCTTCTGCAAGTCCTCTCGAGTCAAAAAGCAATTCAGTACTTGCAGAAACTGTTCGACTTAGGATGATTTTTCCAACTGCATCCGTGAGTTCAAGGTCAGCAATTGATCCATCAGGTAGAGTCAGAAGAATCGTAAACTCATTGGTCGCAGGGTTCGGCTGTACATTCATTTCCAATGAACTTGAAGCGATCTCACCAATTGAGGCTGAACTCAAAATGGTAAAGTTTAAGATGATTTCGCACCCTTCAGCTGAGGTAATCGTTACTGAGTACGATCCCGGATTAAGTCCACTGATATCTTGTGTTGTGGCGCCATTACTCCACTGATATGTATAGGCTGAAGAGGTGCCCGTAATGGTTACGTTAATTGCTCCGTCTAGACAAGTAGCGCAAGTAGCGTAGGTAACCACTCCATTCGCAGAAGTAAGTGTATTCACATTATCAACCACAAAGTCCTGAGCAAAAACACAAGCATCTGTGCCGTCCGTGATCGTAACTGTATAGGTCCCTTGATTAAGTCCACTTAAGTCTTCATTCGCAGATGAGTTTGACCATGAATACGTAAATGCCCCTGATCCTCCATTTACTGTAATATCAATTGCTCCTGAACTGTTTTGGCAATTTTCGTTTGTAATCACTCCCGAAACCTGAGCGCCGTTGGACTGATTTCCTACCTCATACACGTATTCTTGTGTACATCCGCCAGCGAAACTAACGTTACATGTGTAACTGCCGAAGGTTAATCCCGAAACATCTTCCGTCGAAGCACCATTCGACCAAAGGAAGGACAGTCCCGAACCGGAAACGATGGTTTGATCTATGCTTCCTGTTCCCTGACCACAATAATCGGAAGTGCTAGAACCAGTAATTACAAAATCAACATTGTCACCCACAACAACCGTTAATTCATCCACACACGGCTGACCTCCGCCACCTCCGCCACCGGTGCCGGTAACAGTTACAGTGTAGGTCCCTGCTGGAACATTTGAGATGTCTTGAGTAGTTGCTCCATTCGACCAGAGATAGGTATAGGTGGTACCGCCACCACCACCGGTGACACTTAGATTTACCGCACCATTACTTTGAGCACAGGTCGCATCCGTCACATTCGCATTCAAGTTAAAAAAGGCGTTATTACCGATAGTGATGACGGAATCAGCATAGCATCCGAAATTATCCGAAATAGCCACCGTGTATGTGCCGGCAGCGAGATTATTTGCTTGCCATGTTCCCAGATCTACTCCATCCAAATAGTAGTTGTCTGCCGTTCCTCCTGTAAAGAAGGTTACATCTCCATTATTCTGCCCGCAGAAAGCATTGTTGATATCTAAACCTGTAAACCCAAGACCAGAGTTTTGACTTCCTACGGTAACTGTTGCGGAGGTCTGACAACCTACACCGTCCGTTATAATTACGGTATAATTACCGGAAGAAATGTCAACCAAATCTTCTGTAGTTTGCCCGTTTGACCAATCAAATGTAAATGGTGAAATTCCTGCTGTTACACTAAGGTCTAGTGCTCCATTGGCAGCAGAACAATAAGCATCTGTCACAATCGAAGAGACAGTAGTTTGGGATAAATTAGTATTGCCAATTACAAATGTTTGTATCAAAGCACACCCTGAACCATCAGTAATTTGAACAGAATACGAACCGGCTCCTGTATTGATTAAATCCTGTGTGCTACTTCCATTCGACCAAGCATAAGTGAATGGACCGGTACCGTTTACTTCAATATCAATAAATCCTTGTCCGTTAGAACAAACCTCATTGGAAATGTTTGTAAAGGAAATTCCAAGTGAACCTGTTTGATTTGGAACAGTAATGGACTGCGTGAGTGAACATCCCTGATCATCCGTAACCGTAATGGAATAAATTCCACCAGCAACTCCGATTAGATCCTCGGTCGAAGATCCATTACTCCACGAAAATGAAACCGGTCCGTTGGCCGTAGCAGCAATATCAATTGCACCAAATTGGTTTGAGCATGTGTCCGAAACTACTGATAATATGTCTAGGGTTAGTCCGTTTGTTATGTTTGCAACAAAACCTGACCAATCTGCTCGGCATCCATAAAGATCTGTGACACTTACCTCGAATGATCCCGCAGAAACATTTAACTGATCTTGTGAGTTCGTTCCGTTGTTCCAAACGTACGTGAGTGGTTGGGTCCCTCCGGATACCAAAAGGTCGATGCTTCCATTTGCCGCGCCGCATGTTTCATCAACCACCGTGGCGTCAACAGAAAGTGTTCCGGCATCTGATTGTATCTGAATGTTTTCGGTCACACTGCAACCAAAAGTGTTAGTTACTGTAACGGAATAAGTGCCCGCTAAAAGGGTACTCAAATCTTCCGACAGTGCCCCGTTCGACCAGGAGTATGAATACGGTCCAGCATCTGAAGACATGGTGATGTCAATGGCCCCTGATGAAGATTGACAAATTTCATTGCTAATGGAGATACCACTGATGGCAATCGTTGTTCCGTTGGATTGAATGGTATACGTTCCCGTAATAGAACAACCGTTTGTCGAGCTGACTATAACCTGATAGGTTCCAGGAGACAATGCACTTACATCCTGACTCGTTTGTCCGTTAGACCAAATGTAGGCATATGGAGCATTTTCACCCGTTACAGTTACATCAATAGCGCCAAAGGTGTTCAAAGGATTACAAGAAGGCTGTGTGAGTAGAGCATTGGAAATGTTCAAGTTACCTGATGTACTCAAGATTTCTACAGAATGAGCTAGTGAGCACCCATTGGCATCTGAGATCTGAAGGGTGTATACCCCCGCAGGTAGTCCTGAAATGTCCTCAACAGAACCACCATTCGACCAAGAATAATTGTAAGGCGACTGGCCACCGAATACGCCCACATCGATAGATCCATTCGACTGATTGCATGTCGCATTGACAATCGCTTGGTTGCTGACAACCATTCCACCCGCGTTATTGATCACAGTGATTGCTCCCGTGCTCACAGAACATCCCTGTGCATTCGAGATCGTGCAGGTATAGTTGCCTACTGGAATGGCCGTAAGGTCCTCGGATGTTTGTCCGTTAGACCAAGCATAAGAAAGGTTGTTTCCGGTGGTTGTAATGTTTATGGCTCCATTGGCGTTGCCACAAGACTCATTTGTAACAAGAATACCTGAAACACTCAAGTCACCATTGACTTGTCCAACGGAATACGCATTTATAATTTGGCATCATGAAGCGTCGGTTATGGTACAAGAATAGGTTCCAGGCAACAGGCCGTTGATGTTTTGAGTTGTTGCTCCGGTATTCCATGAAAATTGCACAGGACCATTGGAATCTAGGATGGTCTGAGTGATCGATCCGTTAGCGTTTGAACACAAAGCCGAAGAAGATTGGCCACTAACATTCAAGGCCCCCGAACCATTTAGAATAGAGTAGGAGGAACTGATCTCGCAGCCCAAGGCATCTGTTACCGTAACGTTGTATGTGCCTTCAGAAAGCCCTGTTAAATCCTCAGAAGTTGAGCCATTGGACCACACATACGAATAAGGCGCAACACCACCGCTGACACTGATATTCAATGATCCGTTCGAATTTCCGCAAGATTCATTCTGAATCGCAGATTGACCAAAGTTTAAGCTCCCTGAGTTATTTCCAACTGTATAGACTGCAGAGTAACTGCAATTATTTACATCCGTAATGGAAATAGTATAATCTCCGGGAAGTAAACCACTAAGATCTTCTGTAGTTGCTCCGTTACTCCAGGTGAGCGTGTAGGGTTGTTCGGCATTAAGTACTGATAAGTTTATGGTACCGTTGGCAGAGCCACACTGTGAAGGTGTAATGAGTTCAGTAGACGCTGAAAGAAAACAATAATTACTACAGCCTGTGAGGTTATTAACGATGGTGAACGAGCCTGATCCAGAGCAGCCTAAACCATCATTGATCTGAACCGTATAGGAGCCTCCGTTGAGTCCGGAAATATCCTCTGTGTTAGCACCATTCGACCATTGATAAGCGTAGGAACCATTTCCCCCTGAAACTCCAATATTAATTGAACCGTTGTTTGTGTTGCACAATTCATCTGACGAAGAAACAAGAGCAGGCACTATTGCCGAATTTTGTCCTACGGTAATGATCTTAGCATACTGACATCCATTGGCATCAGATAACGTCGCGGTGTATTGACCTGCCATCAATCCGGAAATGTTGGTTCCAGTCAAACCGTTGGACCAACTGACAGAATAAGGTAGTGCACCTCCACTTGGAGTGACATCTATCGCACCATTGGAACCACCAAAACATGTAACATTGGTAACGTTTTCCGCGAGTGCCAAACTTCCGGTGTTGTTCACTAGAAAAGTTCCGGTAGCCGTGCACCCGTTAGTATCCGTTGCAGTAAGGATATATTGTCCTGCACCGATACTTGCAAGATCTTCTGTTGTCGAACCATTGGACCAGCTGAAGGTGACAGGTGCAACTCCATTTAATACACTCACGTTGACAGATCCATTTGAGGAACCGCAGGTGGCATTCGTTGCCAAGCCTGTTATGGTCATCTCATTTGGTTGGGTTAGAACTACCGTTGTATCTGGCATATCTCCAATTAAACTTATGTACCAGTTAAAAATGTAGCCATTGTCCAAGCCAAACTGGTCTGTAACCATTACTTTCCAGGTTCCATTCATCGGTGAACCTACTAAGGCCGAGAAATTGCCCGAAGAGGTGTAAGAACCTGCCGGCAGATAGGTATCTGAGTAGGTGTTTCCAACTGCATCCGTATAGTTTCGGGTGAAGGAATTGGATTCGTTGACCATCGTTCCATAGGTTGGATTGGCATTGAAACAATATTCATAACCTGTACCAGGAGTGGTGTCCGAGCTTCCTTGCCCATCGACTCAACTCTGATCCAGAGGTCTCCAAGATACGAGTGTTCCATAGTCAGACAGATCTGTTGGATCTGATCAACAGTGGTAATGGTCTGACCCGGATTGAATCCGGTGATTTCTAGTGGTGCCTCATAAGTCACTCCACTGCCGTCAGGAAGGAAGGTGACACCAGCGTTGAATTGACCTCCAACCACTAAGGCATCGGCTTTACAGCCATAGGTATCATGTACTTGGACTGAATATTGTCCCGCAGGAAGTCCGGTAATTGGATTGGATGTTGTGGTAACCAGATTTCCATCCGGATAGGTAACATAATATGTGTAAGGAGGGAAACCTCCCGTGGCATCAACTAGAATTTCACCACTATTGTCTCCGAAACACGAAAGATTTGTTTCGGTTAAAGAGAAGTCGATGGGCTGAGCATCATTAATGGTAAGCAATACGGTATCCAAGCCACCACATACTCCGCTGGTGTAGATCAACTCAATAGTTTCTGGACCTTCAGTAAGTCCGTCTGAAAAAGCATCGATGTAAACGGTTCCGGATGTTTCACCTGCAGGTATCGTTATATAATTGTCAAGAAATGCGTAATCAACTCCGTTCACCGCTGAACCGCCGATTGTAAAATTAATTGTTCGATCTTGGGTGCTGGTTTCACCGTATTGGAATGCAAAACTTCCCCGTACACATCCTTCCAAAGCAACACCGTCTGCATTGATCGTTTGAGTTTCGGCTCCTAGCACATTCTCCTGCACAAAACTGTTTTCTTTTAAGAAGACCGCCGAGTTTCTGTTGGCAGTTTGAATGTCGGCAATAACTAATTTTAAATGATAGGTTTGACAGGGAGTCAATCCTGAGCGTACTGCCGTGAGATCGGTGGTATATCCGTCAAATTGGATTTCAGTTCCACCGATATTATCGACATAGTACTGCGCATTGGTAACCGCATTTACGTTGTCAATGCGCACGGGATTGGTTGTTCCGGGAATTAGTGCGATGTTCTCCTCTCCAGTGATTCCGGGCCCACTTATATAAAAAGCAAAAACATCATTGAACGAAGGTTGATTGGGTGGAGCAAATTCCGGGTATTCCTCCGAAGCAAATATGTATTGAAATTGTACGGAGGCCGATTGCACCACGAAATCGAATTCGAGGGTAACTACATCGGACGAGTTGGCTCCACCAAGGTCTGTCATTTGCTGTGTGCCGGCTCCACCAAGATTATCACTCGTGTTGGGGTCATTATTGGGTCCCGGAGCATTGGTAATGAATCCATTGGAGAGAATCACACCAGATGGGAAGGCGAACGTTCCTCCTGAGGCAAAAGAACCGTATCCTGAGGTTGGACCTGAGATTACAGCGTTTGAAATATTAATATTGGATCCGGAAAGAATTTCGGCGAGCTGCTGAGCAGTGAATCCCCCTGTTACAGTGATTTGAGCAGAGGTATACCCACAGAAAATCAAAAGAACAGACCAGAGAACGTTTTTCATAGGAGCAGTTTTAAACGTACAAGGTACGAAAAAACTAACTCCTAGGAAAACTCTTTACTACCTTATCGACAGATGGAAAAAGTTACTGTTTTTTCATTCCGCCCGGCTGGCAACACAAGGGCAATTTTTTCACAGCTTCAGGATCCGCTTTGCTGCTATCTGCATCATAACCGATCGAATTGATATTTGTGCGAATCTGATCCAAACTCACCTTGGTTCCATTGTATTTAACTGTGACCTTTTTTGTTTCTAGATCAAGTTCTGCAAATGAAATTCCCTTTGTATAATTCAGTCCGTTTTCAATTCTCTCTTTACAATCTCCACATTCTGCTGAGGTTTGAATAATCACAGTTTGAAATTTGGATTTCTTTTCCTGTGAAAGCGAAAGATTCACAGATAAAATAATCATCAATAGGCTCAATATATGTTTCATAGTTCTAAAATTAGTTATTCTTTTTTCTTTTCTCTTTTAATAGCGTAACGGAAACCCGTGTAGATCATTGTTCCCATAACTGGTCCCCAGATCTGTGTCGCATCAAAAAGGCTGCCAAAGGGATTTGCTGCATCCATGATTGGGTTTGATTGTCTGAAGTTGGTTAGATTTTCTACACCGAGATAAAAATCCCATTTCTTGTATACATGAGTGAGCTGTGTGTTTACTATTGGATAGATGTTTGTGTAGGAAACTTCATCGGAAGAGCTTACTCCCGGCAAGCGAGATTTTCCAAAGACCGACACCGTGAGGTCGTATTCCCAGCGCTTGTTTCTGCTGAGGTAGCCAGCATTAAAAAATCCTCTGTGTCTTGGAATCATAACTTGCTCCCTCAACTCATTCGCATATTCTGCTTTAACATCCAGAAATTTATAGGCAAATCTCAGCTCTAATGTTTTTGTTGGCTTTAAACTTGCTTCCGTCTGAAAACTATTTGAATAGGAGGTGCCCTGCTGATTATTGAAACGGATGAAATAATTATCCCGGTCGACAATCAACTGATTTTCGAACAGCGTATGGTAAAAATCCATCGAAAAGGTCGTGTTACGTTTCAAAATTTTGAATTCGTGAACGATTGATCCACCGAGATTCCATGAGATTTCAGGCTTCAGTTCCTCAAGCAAGATCCAAGGTGCGGACGTTGCGAGTAAGGAAATGTTGTCTATGATGTAATTGGGCACACGCCAACCTTTCCCTGCGGTAAACCGAAGATCTGTATGCTCTGTTAGGATGTATTTGGTATGAAGCCTTGGCGATGCCTGAAAACCGAATTCATTGTGGTAATCGGCTCTTATCCCGGCAACAGCTGTGAAGCGCATTCCAGTATAGGTGTATTCAGAAAAAACTCCGGGGATGATTTCAGTGCGATCTGAACTGAGCGTATCTTGAAGGTGTTGCGTGATATCCGTGTAGACACCACTCATTCCAAGTTTGATCTTGTGATCGGTGGTGCCAATGATTCCGTCAAAGATCGCATTGATATAACCTCTTTTTTCTTCTCCTTCAAAATTGCGTTGTCCAAAGAGTGCTTCTACATTTTGATATTTAAGATTGTATACGACACCTATGGAATTGTAAGGTTTTTTCAGAAAGAAACCTGTCTTGGCAAAAGCATCGATGTGTTTGGAATCAATATTTACAGCATACCTTAAACTTTGATTTGCCACTGCTTGACCAATCTGACCGCCATATTTTTGATCAATATAGGTGTTTATCCCAAATTGGGATTCCATTTTCTTCCCCTGAAATGCCCATCGATTGAGCAACGCTGCTGCTTGACCCATGGGAAGATCGCGAAATCCGTCCCTGTTTTTATCCATTTCAGCAAAAACTCCAGAAGCATGCGCAAGCCATCCGGTGCTCCAGCGTTCGTTGATAATTTTCCCTGAATTTAGATTCAATTCTGCCCGACCGAACATGTTTCCATATCCATTGGCATAAAAACGTTCCATTTCGGATGGTTTTTTCAATTCTACGTTGATCAAACCCGCCATGGATTCAAATCCATTCACTACATTGCCTGTGCCTTTAGTAATCTGGATCGATTCTATCCAGGTGCCGGAAATGGAATTTAGTCCGAAAGAACTTTCCAATCCTCTCAAATACGGGATGTTTTCCATTTGAATCTGCGTGTACACACCATCGAGTCCCATCATTTGAATTTTCTTTGCCCCTGATACTGCATCGGTGATGTTCACATCCACTGAGGCATTGGTTTCAAAGGATTCGGATAAATTACAGCAGGCCGCCTTTCGCAATTCCCCCGAGGTCAATTCCTCAACATGCAGAGTTTTCATGCGCGAAACTGAATGTGTTTCTCTGCGAATTCCGACCACAATCTCAGGAAGGAGCTTTTCTGAATAGAGCGTAATTTGCATGGCGATGAAACGATCTTCCTTTGTAACAGGTATTGTATCAGAATAGTAACCCATCGCTTTAACAATAAGTGTGTCCGGTAGCTCTTTCGGGAGAACGAGCTCAAAGGTTCCATCTTCATTGCTTGTCGCTGATGAACCGTTTTTTAATAATTTTATTTTTGCTCCGTAAATGGGAGTTCTGTTGCCTCCATTCGCTCCGACCACGACGCCTTTGATTTGGGCGAATGTGAATAACGTAATAAAGAGGAACGATCCCGTAAATATAATTTTCATAACATAAAGATCTTTAGTGAATAACTCATTGTTATTCAAGGCCTAAATGCGAAAATTCTGATACAAAATGAGAAGTTCTTGACCGGTGGGTTTGGGCGGGGGCCTGTTTATCCAACCCGCTAATCTCGATTCGTAAGAATATGTCGGCTCAAGAACTACAGTGTAATTTTTAAAACTTGAGGGCAGGTAACCCTGTTTTAGATGAATAGAACAGTCCTGCTTGCTTTCAAATTTAACTTTGAAAAAATCTGTTCGTTCATCACAACAATGTGAATCTGCTTTCTCGTGTTTTGAATTTAATTCTTTCCTGGCACAGCACGGAGGCAGCTCATTGGCCTTTTCCAGCTCACAGTGCATGGCTTGACGGACAAAAAACGATCTAAAGACCCCATCCTCTTTGCATTGGTGAATAAACACAGGGATTCCTGCGGATCCGACTAGGGTGAACAGGGCGAGTAAAAGAGAACATATCCTTGTAGCAGGAATCATTGTACAAAGATAGTTCAAGTCTTCCGCTAAACAAAAATCATTTCTCGAGGCATTCTTGGAACTTTAAGTAATTTTGTATTCAATCAAAAATAAAAACGATGAACGTTCCTGTTACCGTATATGCTGAAATGACGCCTAATCCGTCCACCATGAAATTTGTTGCAAATAAATATTTGCTCATTACTGGAGATTCGGTTGAGTTTTCCTCTTCTGCCGATGCGAAAGGCTACTCGCCAATGGCGGAGGAACTCTTACGTTTTCCTTTTGTCAAAAATGTGTTCATTGCGGCCAATTTTGTAACGATCACTAAAACGGACAATGTTCCCTGGGACTTCATTACAATGGAGCTACGCGAGTTCGTGAAGGAATGGATTGCATCGGGAAAGGATGTGCTGATCCAAATGCCTGCGCCTAAACCTCAGACCGAGGAGACAGGGGAACAGAAAATATATTCACCTTCCGAATTTGACGATGTAATTCGAAATCTTTTGGATGAGTATGTTCGTCCAGCCGTTGAAAATGATGGTGGTGCAATTGAGTTTTTGGGCTATGACAATGGCACTGTTACGGTAGCCATGCGCGGTTCTTGTGCTGGATGTCCGTCTTCAACAGCCACCCTTAAAGGAGGAATCGAAAATCTGTTAAAGTCGCATCTCCCTGAGGTAAAAGAGGTAGTTGCGGAAACCGTTTAATTACAACCAGGCAAACATCGCCTCAAGATCCTTGGGTTTCACCCATTGGCTCATCCGTTCCATGAGCATTTTCTTCAATTGTTCTTCGTTGTAGATATCCTTGCCTTTATCATCGTATTTCAACGCCGTCATTGGGGGATCCATAGGTTTTACCTCTTTTGCAAAGTAGATCACACCACCGTCTTCTGTTGCCATTCCGAGAATCGCTCCTGGCAGGCCCTGAAATCCTTCCGGACCGATGGAGGGTACAATGTCTACTGAAAACCAGGCATAGATTCTTGTCGAATCGTTCATTGACCAAATGGCTTTGCGACAGTTGTATCCGCTGATGTTGCGGGTACTTTCTGTGATCTTCCAAGTACGCAGGTCCATTGTATCACGGATGTAGGCGTTGTTTCCCCAAAGGTCCATGATGATGAATTTTTCCCGCGTTTTAATATTTTGATGCACGGTGTTCTTGTTGGTTAGGAACTTCATAAATCCCTGTTGCGTTGATGCTTCGTCCTCCGGAAGCGGTCTGAATACGCACATCGAATCATTGAACAGTAATTCAAAATTTTCAATTCGGTATTTGTTCTCCTCCGTGATGAAATTCTTCATCCGCGGGTTATCCCCGTAACGCTTTTTCAGGTTTGTCTTGCGTTCGAAGACAATTCTTCCTGAATTCATCTGTGCATTCGACTGAAATGCAAGAAAAAGCATTATGATCCAAACACTAGTGCCAACCTTTGAAATCATCTTCTTTTGTTTTACGGTTATTGAAACGGTAGTTCATCTTCAGTAGGAAATACCTGGATATGATCGTTGTTCTGAAGTCCGTGACTCCATTTCCATTCACGACACGACGTGCATTAATGTTTTGGTTGAGAATGTCATTCCCCATGAGTGAGACAACTAGATTTTGTGTTTTGAGGAATTTTTTACTGATCTCCGCATCGAAAATGAAGAATTGTGTGTCATAAAAACCTCTTCCTGGTTGGTCATTCTGAGTGTAGTCTCCATCCACTTTAACACTTACTCCGTTCGGGAATTTCCAATTCAGACCAAGAGACAACTTACGAATACTAAATGGCGTGTTGGAAACCGAACTCAATGAGCTGATAGGATTGTTATAGGAATAACTTGATTTCAAACTAATTTCTAAGGAATCCCATTCGAAGTCAATGTCAAACTCCGGAGTAATTGCATAGTTATCGGTGATATTCTCCTGGCCACCAACCAAACTTTTAAATCTATTGAAAGAGGCTGTAAGAGAGGGTTGAAATTCGATCTTACGGTCAAGGATAGGGTAGCCTCCTGCGGCCCAGACACTGGCATTCATGTTGCCGTCCACATTGATTGTTTTTGATTCCGTTTGCCCGAATTCTTTGAAGATTGTTTCTGTGCTGAAGGCATTCTGCGTCAAGTTGAACGAACCACCCGACCAAATATATTTTCCGGACAAAGCATTCCAGGTGTTGAAGTTAACCATCACAGTGTGAACGTAATTAGGTTTTAGGTCTGGATTACCAATCTGAATGCGGTTCGGGTTACTATTATCAAGCACGGGCTGTAGATCCGAAATCTGTGGTTGCTGCGAACTTGTATTATAATTTACACTGAATCGCTTGCTCATGGAAGGTTTGTACTCGTACTTGAATTTCGGGAGGTAATTATTGATGTCCTGATTTATGATTGAGTCCGTGATCAAGTTGTGGTTGTCAATACGAATATTTCTAAAGAACAATCCCCCTGACAAGTAATGTTTTCCTGTTTCGTAGATTAATTCTGTTCCTGCACGGTTCTGTACTCTCGTGTTTTCAAAGTTGTTGGAGAACTCAGTTCTGTAACCGGTGTATTGGCCATTAACTCTGTCGTACGTTTCTTTCAATTGTTCCGACATGCCGTACTCATAGAGATAATTTACATTGACCTTCCATTTTTTAGAAAGCGGTTCAAAGTAACTGAAGGTGCCATAGTGGCTTTGCGAACTGTTGTTGTTCACCTTGCTTTGATCAATGGTGTCCACATAACCAAACGTTTTAAAATCAGAAGTAGTCCTTAGGTAGCCATCGTTTTTGTTCGAAGAAGTGATAAGATCGTAGCGCACTTCTAATTCACGGCGTTTCTTTTTAAACTTTCGATACACGCGCATGGTGGAATTAGTAGAAAGACCGCGTGAGTTATTCGTGTTTCCAATGTCCGTCAAAAGGGACTCTATTCCTGTTTCTCCTGAAAAACTATTGATTCTGGATGTATTATTCAGTCCTTTCTCTAAACTGATGGACGGTTTAATTTCTAAAAGTGTCAATGAGTCCAGTTGACTTTGCACTTGTATATTGATCTTGTGTGCTTCATTTTCAGCGTATTCTCTTGTTGAGTCACTGGTGAAGAATGTCGTATCAGGAAGAAAATATTGTGACCGGCTCGAAGAACGGGCATCGAGACGATCATTGTAATATGAGTAATTAAACAGGAGTTCGGTATTCTTTTTTTCTCCGAATTTATCAGAATAATAGATCCCAGCTTTTAGTGTCTGCGGAATACCGCTGGTATTATTGGTGTTGTTTGGTTCCCAAAAGTTTCTGTTGGCACCATTCTCATTTGAGAGTCCGAATTTATTCAAGTCACCTCTTCCGAAACTGGATCGAGGAGTATTCGAACTAAGCGCAAAAACAGATATTTTTTGTTTCGAATTGAATTTATTGAACAACAGTTCACCTTCATAGAATGGTCGGCTGCCATAATAATTCTCCATGGGAGTCATAGCAAAGTCGGATGCTGCTGATACTCGCCCGAAATATCCTTTTTTCGCTTCTTCCTTTAATTTTAGGTCAAGTACTCTGATCTTTTCATCGGATCCACCAATGGTTTCATTATCCGTTTTCTCATAGATCTGAACAGTCTCAATACCATCGGCACCAAGATTTTTAGTAGCTACAGTGGGGTCTGAACCGAAGAATTCATCACCGTCGACCAATACCTTTTTAATTTCTTGTCCCTGTGAGGTAATTTTCCCATCTTTATCAATCTTCAACCCCGGAAGTTTTTTAAGCAGGTCCTCTACTACCGCACCTTCTTCGACTTTAAAAGAGTCTGCCACATACACTAGCGTATCGCCTTTGTAGTAGATCGGATTCTTGTTTGCGTAGATCAGTACCTCTTTCAATTCCTTTGATTGAACAGGCATTTTTACATTTTGAATGTCAATCTCTTTTTCTTCCTTGCTTCCGAAGATATAAACGGTTTTGTCATCGTACCTCGGATGAGCGATAACCATAGAAAAAGTGTCTACAGGGAAGCCTGTGAGTACAAATTTCCCATCTTTTCCGGTTCGTGTAAATCCGAGTAAAACCGAATCTTTCACACGAACTGCCATAATCATGGCTTGGTGCAAGGGTGCGGTTCCGGTACTGTCAAGAACAGTTCCTGTTACTTTCATTTCCTGTCCGAAAGAATTCAGACCCAGAAAAAGGCTGACGAGCAGTGCGAATCGTTTAGTCAAATTCATACGATTATTTCGAGTTTACAAGTTTATGTAATTCGAAGCAATCGGCCACCTGAAAAATGTCAAACGGCAAAGGCGCAGGCTCAAAGGATTAAAAAGGTCAGGAATTGATTCGAAGCGATAGGAGCGCCTGAAATTTCAAGCCCTGATCATTCATCATGGTTTGGTGTTCCACATGCAGTGGTGTTCCGATCATTCCGAGTTCGTTCATGCGCAATTTTTTGATGTCTTCACTTTCATATTGAATAGCAAGTGAGCTGGCAAAACCGTCAGGTGTATTTTCTCCGACAAGCACATAGGTTAGGCCTCCACCTTGCGCAAACCCTTGAAATGTAGTCACGAAAGGACCTTCTTGGTTGATAACCTGCATGGCGCGATCCACCGAAATTTCTATTGGAGGTTTCACCGCAAAAGATTGATTTTCCAAATCCTGTTCAAATTCAGCAGACCGTTCACGCATGTACAATGCTTGTTCTTTTTTATCGTAAAAAGTAAGTCGCTCTACGAAGGCAGGCTTTTTCAATGAATTATCAAAAATTACTTCTCGCGAGGCAAATTTTTTACCTCCGCTGAAGTAGAAAAAACGTATGCCGTAGGTTCCGGTTTCCACTTCCGTAAAACGCTCTTCCAGTTTCACTGCTTCTTCTTTATCGTTGAGGTAGGCAATGACTTCTTCCTTAGAGCCAGCATTGTTGTTATACGCCAGACTATTAAATTGTTTCCATGAGGGATTATTCTCTATAGCGGCCATTTTGTCTTCTAGGGCATTCGAATTTTTCGGAATCGTTACTTTTTCTTCGGCTGTGGATTTTTCACCGCACGAAGCAAGCACTGTCAAAGCAATAAGGAAGGGTAGAAATCGAACTGTTTTCATGGCGTGTAATTTTCTCTAAAATGAATTACCTGGCAAAAGTAACAAGATCTCCTCATCAGAATCGAAAAGAAAAAGGACAGATTTCACTAAGATTAACACTTTTTTAAATTAAATAGTTTGTGAATGCGGCAACTCTTGCTATCTTTGCATTGCATTCGAATTCATACACTATTCGTTTGAACAGAGTGCGGGGTGGAATCCGCCACGGCGGAGTAGCTCGTCGGGAGAATAATCCGAACAAATTGAAATAAAGCAGTAAAGATATACTGCGGGGTGGAGCAGTTGGTAGCTCGTCGGGCTCATAACCCGAAGGTCGCACGTTCGAGTCGTGTCCCCGCTACAAGGAAAAGCCAGTCAAAATTTGACTGGCTTTTTGCATTTCCTGAAGCGTTGAAAGTTTACTTTCAAAAGCGAATGGGAATGTAAAAAGCAGGAACGCGAAGCGGTCTGAGCTTTTCCTTGTTAAGCCCCCATTTGCGTCCATCCGAAATGAAATGAAGGATATTCGTGTCCCCGCTACAAAAAAAGAAAAGCTCAGTTACGAAAGTAATGGCGCTTTTTCTTTTTCCCTCAAAACCCACTCTCCAACTCAAACTCTAAAACAATGCGCTTTTCTTTGTGTGAGTGTGAAGTGTGTGAGTGATAAAGAATCCCGAAGAGGCAAAACTGTTTTCCTTGTTAATCCCCCTTTTTTCCTCAAAACTAGCTCTCCAACACACACGCGATGAATGTGCGCTTTTCTTTTAAAATGACAACTATGATTTTTCTTGGTAAACTAAAACGAAATCCGGTTTGGATAAATCAGATCCGTTTTTAAAACTAAACGACTTTTTGGCATATTCACCTATATTTGATTGTCAAATATGATGCAAGTGAATTTCAACAATCTGTTATTGCAACTTTTCGTCATTCTTTATCTATCCCTTCATGCTTCAGCTCAAGAAAACTGCACAAATATGTTGGACGATGATAACGATGGATTGGTGGATTTTAACGATCATATAGATTGCCATTGCAGTAACATTACAGCAGAAACGTTTGAGAATTCTTTTCTACCCAATCCGTCCTTTGAAGAATACAGTTGTCTGCCCACTGATTTTACGCAGTTGGCTCTGGGAACGGATGGGATTTTTTGTACGGATGGTTGGCAGGCAGGGACCTTAGGTTCATCAGATTATTTTATCAATTTGCCGGGTGCTTTTTGGCCAAATATACCAACACCTTTGAGTGATGGAAATGCGGCTGCCGGGTTTTTCGTTATCAACAACCCCGATGTTATTGGTTTTGATGGGAACATACTTGACGGCATTTATATGGAATATTTGAAAACTTGTTTGACTCAACCCTTACAACCCGGAAATTCATATAACCTACAATTGAACTTGATTGGAATAGGAATGTCATCATTTGGAAATGCGCTATCCAACATTTGGTTTGGACCAGTAGATATTACCCTTTTCGGCAGCTCTATTTGCACGCAATCGGCTGTTCAAACTGCTTCTTGTCCTACTGTCTCTGCAGATTGGGTTGAACTTGGTCATGCCTCCTTTCAGGCAGATGGAACCTGGCAAACACTCAACATACAATTCACCGCTTTACAATCAATTCAATCAGTCATGATTGGTGGTCCGTGTGTGCCACCTGATGATTTTACATTCACAGAAGCAAATGGTGAGACCTTTGAACCCTATTTTGTGTTGGATAATGCAGGGCTTGAGGCAATAAATACCGAGGAATGTTTCGATTTAGTGATCCCAAATGTCATTTCACCCAATCAAGACGGAATCAATGATTTGTTTAAAATTGACAATCTACCCGTAAAAACCGAACTTATAATTCTGAATCGGTGGGGTTTAGAGGTATTCTATTCTGACAGCTATCAGAACAACTGGGATGGACGAGATAAGTCGGGTAAATTGCTTTCGGATGGGGTTTACACGTACAAACTCAAAACTTCTGCAAACAATTTACTTCATGGATTTATACATGTAGTGAGGTAAGTTTATTTAAGCTTCGAAAATAAGGTTTGAATTTTCGGGACATCCCCACCATAATGAAGAAAAGCGCAATTGAGAAAGTGAGGTTGCTTTTTCTTTTTCCTATACTATATTTCTCACTCATTTCTAAAAAACCACCCTACCCCTTCAAAAATCCCTTTGCTAAAAGCAATTGAGCAATTTGTACGGCGTTGGTGGCTGCACCTTTTCTCAAATTATCCGCAACGATCCACATGTTTAAGGTGTTCGGTTGTGTTTCGTCTCTGCGGATGCGCCCAACAAACACATCGTCTTTTCCTTCGGCGTATTTCGGCATAGGATATTCGAATGCCGAAGTATTGTCTTGTAGCGTGATGCCTTTTTGTTCTGTAAGTAAGGTGCGTACTTCCGAAAGATCAAATTCTTTTTCGAATTCCACATTCACAGCCTCGGAATGCCCTCCAACCACAGGTACGCGGACAGCTGTCGCAGTAACCTTAATATTTGGATTCAAAATCTTTTTGGTTTCATTGGTGAGCTTCATTTCTTCTTTGGTATAGCCGTTCTCCAGAAACGAATCGCATTGAGGAATGCAATTTTTGTCGATCGGATAATGGTAAGCCATTTCTCCTTCGATGCCGTTGCGCTCATTTTCCATTTGCTGCACTGCCTTCACACCGGTTCCTGTAATGGATTGATAGGTTGAAACGATTACCCTCTTGATTGTGTATGCCCGATGCAAAGGAGCTAGAGCAAGAAGCAGCTGTATTGTGCTGCAATTGGGATTGGCAATGATCTTATCTTCCGCAGTTAAAACTTCTCCGTTGATTTCTGGAACAACAAGTTTTTTGGAAGGGTCCATTCGCCATGCAGATGAATTATCTATAACAGTCGTTCCCACTTCAGCGAATTTTGGAGCCCATTCGAGAGAGGTCTCTCCTCCTGCAGAGAAAATCGCAAGGTCAGGCCGCATTTCAATAGCTGTCGCTAGTCCTACAACTGCGTAGGATTTTCCTTCGTAAGACACATAACTGCCTACAGATCGTTCAGATGCAACGGGAATTAGTTCGGAAATCGGAAAATTCTGTTCGCTTAACACTTTGAGCATAACATTGCCCACCATTCCTGTGGCTCCTACTACTGCAACTTTCATCGTAAATTAGTTTTATCGGCGAGTTTCAAAATTAGTATATTTATCAGCAAGTAAATTTTACAATGAAATACTTTTTTACTGCAGTATTTTTCTTGTTTCTTTTTGTCGTTACCGGTCAGGTCAATGAAGAGTTTAGTGATGGAAATTTCACTGCAAATCCCTCATGGATCGGTGATGACAGTGTTTTCACCGTGGTCAGTGTTTCCGGGGATTTTCGCCTTCGCTCCAACAAACTTATTCCCAGTTCAAGTTATTATCTCAGCACTCCATCTTTATTGGCAACAGACACGCAATGGGAGTTCTATTTGAATTTGCAGTTCAATACCTCGAGCGCGAATTATGTCGATGTTTATCTTACCTCTAACCAATCAAATCTTTTGAGTGGATCTTTATCGGGATATTTCGTTCGAATTGGTGGTACGACTGATGAGGTAAGCTTGTACAGAATGCAGTCGGGTGTTCCGACCGAGATCATTGATGGTATCGATGGGCTCACCAATGTTTCAAACAATCAACTCAAAATTAAAGTTACCTGTTCTCCACTTGGGGAATGGATTCTCAAGACGGACAATACTGGCACAGGAACAAGTTATTCGACCCAGGGTCAGATTACAGACAATACGTTGACCAGCAGTGCTTATTTTGGTATTGCAATTACTCATTCTACGGCGAGTTTTATTCAAAAACATTTTCTCGACAGCTTGTATATTGGCCCGATCATTTACGATACTGCACCTCCTGTTCTTGTATCAGCAACAGCAACTTCATCCACAATGTTTGATGTATTGTTCGATGAGCCTGTGGGAATCCCATCGGCGCAGACACTTTCGAATTACACATTAAGTTCAGGATTGAATATACAGTCGCTGAGTGTTGATGGTGTGAATCAGTCCTTGGTTCACGGAGTTTTAGCACCTTCAACACCATTCATGAATGGATCGTTATACACCCTTACAACCAATGGAGTAGCAGATGTTTCCGGGAATTCCTCAACTGTTCAGTCGGTGAACTTCTCATATCTGGTAGCTGAGAATCCACTTCCCGGAGATGTGGTGATCAATGAATTTATGGCTGACCCCAGTCCATCCGTAGGACAGCCTGAATTTGAGTATGTAGAAATTTTTAACCGAAGTTCGAAGTATTTTAACCTGGCTTCTTGGAAGATTACCGACGGTGCTTCCAATGGCACCATTCAGTCGGATTGGCTTTATCCTGGAGCTTATAAAGTCTTGTGCACCAGTG
>JAJTDX010000139.1 GCA_021298235.1 Cryomorphaceae bacterium
TGTCAATTGGCGTTGAATAATGACCCCCTATTGGCGTTGAAAATTGACCCCTCCACATTGTTCAAAAAACAGACATACAGAGCTTAAAGTTATCTCCCAACTTTTTTAGATTTTGTTATTTCTGCATCATTTTCCCCTCCTTGAGTCTCCAGCTTTTATGTCCTGTTTCCAGAATAGTGCAATGATGTGTAATGCGATCAATCATGGCTTTACTGGATTTTGCATTTCCAAACAGGGGCGTCCATTCATCAAAGGTCAAATGGGTTGTAATGATGAGAGACGTTTTCTCATAGAGCTTGGAAAAGAGTTCGAAGAGTAAAGCTCCTGCCTGTTGATCCACGGGGAGATATCCCAATTCATCGATGATCAGCAGATGGAATCTTTGTAAGCTTGCCATGAAGTTTTGTTCATATTTACGCTCTCTGGCGTAGATCAAGTGTCTTGCTAAATCGCTGAAGAAATAGAATTTTACCCTGCAATCTTTTTGTAAAGCTTGATGTGCCAAGGCAAGGGAGATGTGGGTTTTTCCAGTTCCCGATCCTCCTATCAACAGCAAATTCTCTTTCTGATGAATAAAATGACACTCCATGAGATAGTCTATTTTGTCTTTGTGAAGAGGCGTATGAGACCAGTCAAAATTCTCCAGGGATTTGATATGAGGCAGTCGCGCCAATTCCTGACGATAGGCTAAGGATCGCGTTTGACGATGAGCTATTTCTATTTCCAAAAGCTTTTTGAACAAGCCTACATCGGAGATAGGCTTGATTTGATCAAGTGCCACAAGCTCATCCAGATGAGCCAACATACCCTTAAAGTTCAGCTTTTCTAACAGAGGGCGCAGCGTGTCATAAGACATAAGCGGTCTCCCCTAAAATAATCTCCTGTGACAGATAAGCATGGTTGTAGACCTCACACTCTTCTTTCGGAGAGCTAGATAAGAGCAGGGGATATTCCTCTTCCTTATTTTCCCTCAAAGGCGGTTTCAGATAATTCATCACAACAGTGTCATTGCATCCCCCATGAGAAAGAGCCAGAGTACAGGCTTGCTCCACAGCTTTCATTCCATAAGGCTCTACCTGAAGCAAAATGCGGACAAAGCGTCGATCTCCATCAGAATAATGAGAAAGCTTTTGACGTACGGCTTGCAGAGAATCAGGAAGCTCCATATTTTTAAAAGGCGCCCCATTACGCAAAGCGCCAGGCTTGCGTTCCAGCAAGGGAACATAATGCCAGGCATCATAAATATGAGCATATCGATGGAAAGAACGCTCATGAAGAGCAATGGTTTTGCCCTTATGTTGAACCCCTATTTTCCTGGCATAGATCAAAACATTCACAGGCTGACCTACATACGCGACAGGAACGCTGTAACGGTTGGTATCAAAGGTCACTAGACTACAGGGAGAGACCACTTCAGGTAAAGCCTTATAGCTGTCAAAACACCCGCGATAAGGTATTAAGGAAGAACGTTCGTCCTGAAAAACGTCCCATACTGTTCTTGTTTTTTGTTCTGGATGAAACGCCTTTTCAGCCCAGGATAAACACCAAGCTTCAAGCTGGAGATTGAGTTCTTCAAAAGAAGACACTTTGATCAGGGGTGTGAAAAAGTTGCATCGGCCTGTCCCCACCTGATTCTCCACTTGACCCTTTTCCCATCCTGATGCGCGCGTACAGGCAACAGGCTCAAAAAGATGATGGGAACACATTTGTACAAATCGTGGATTATAGTGCCTGTTCTTACCCCGTAAAATGGTCTGAACAGCCGTCTTCATATTATCGTAAATACCTTTATGACAAGACCCACCAAAGAATTTGAAAGCCTGATCATGGGCATCCAGAACCATTTCTAATTGCTCATTCGGATAGGCAATCATCAAAAAATACCGACTGTAGCATAAGCGGATATGGGCGACCTTAATGCGCTTTATTGCTCCACAAAGCTCTATTTCTTCTTCACTCCAGTCAAATTGAAAGGCTTCTCCAGGAGCAAACGATAACGGGATAAAAGCCTTGGACTTACCATGAGAGTGTTGTCTGCGCCAATTCACCGCAAACGTATTCACCGCCTCATAACTCCCGGCATAACCTTCATCTTGAAGCTCAAGGTAAAGCTTCCGGGACCTACGACGGCGGCGAACAGGTTCTCCGCAATCGTGAATCAGACGTTCAATTAACGACTGCTTGTAAAACTCAAGAACACGATAGTGTTCCTCGCGACGTTGATACTCAGAGGCGGTTTTATCTGAACGGATAATCCGTTTAACTGTGTTCTTCGATATTTTAAGCTCTCTGGCAATGGTTTTAAAGCCTTTGCCCTGTACATGATGTAAGCGACGAATCTTCGCAATACTTTCCATAATTAACATCCCTCCAAATACTCCTTAACAGGTTAATCCTGTCTCAAAGTATCTCGTGTTTCAGAGGGGTCAATTTTCAACGCCAATTTCCCCTCTAAAGGGGTCATTATTCAACGCCAATTCACACATAGGGTGATTTCCCTTGAAACATCAGCGATATCGTTGTTCATCAAATATTTTCCCCAATGTTTAAAACGCGTTGTGCGTGCTTCTTCAAACCATAGGGGGAAGTTTTGAGCTTCTCTATCCTGATAATTGGCTTAATCAAAACATTACGGACATTACGGAAATCATCCTGAGATGAGTTCTCTTGAGCAGAACGCTTGTTTAACCCTGGATATTGCCCATAGGTTGCCGCAGCGTTCTGGGAAATCTGAGCCAGAAAAGAACAAGCAACAAACCTGCTCCATGGGGAAGAGAAAAAAGAAGGTGATAGGAAGCAGCGCTTGAAAGCGCCGCTTCTATCCCACACCTCTGATGATCCCATCTGTTCAAAAAAAGACATTTCTGATCCTCTCTCTGAGAAGGATAGCGCCGAATCCTTACGGATTTTTTACTGAGCGCGGCTATCCAAAGTTGAGAAAAGAACCTGCAATCCCTTATTCAAGCCATTTAATAGACTCTCATCAGCTGCAATAAGAGAAGGGGGTGACGATATTTTTATCCCCTCTGACGTCAAAAAGCTGTAAGATCGATCAAATGTTTTATTTAAAATTGAAATTTCTGAAAAAAAATGGGACAACGCATCAGACATTATAAACTCCTTTATCGAGTTAATGGTGTTTAGTGGCTTGGAAGCGTTTGAGCCGCTTCCACTGCCATGCCCTTATGTTAAACAACCTTGTTTGCAGATGTCAATTAAAAAACCAAGCTGGTATTGACAAACTATTTAGAAAAAATATAGGTTATAAAAGTTAGGATTTTTAATGGTGAAATTAAAAGGAAATTTGGAAGCAATTCGTAAAGCGATTGAAATGTGTGGAGGAAACAGAAAGTTTTCTCAAAAAACAGGAGTTTCTGAAGCATCTATCGTGGAGTGGAAGGCTGGTAGAAAAACTCCTAGTCCTTTAAGCTGCATCAAAATAGAGGAAGCAGTAGAAGGAAAAATTACAAGATATGATCTGCTTCCTGATTACCCATTGTGGGATAAGTTTAAATAAAAAAAGGAACATAAAAAAAGCCCTTAACAAACAGATCAAAGAATGAAACCATCAAAAGATGAAAAACATTCCAACACCTGAATATTAAAGACTCTTTTTAATATTTTTTTGTAGAAAGAATAGATATTCTCTCGACCGTGACAAGTCTGAGTTTATCACATTCTTTGATCCATTTGTAAAGGCTTCTTTCTTCAAAAAGGAGCAGAAATAAAGATGATCAACACAGACCACAACCAGAACAGCCTCTTACCCTCATCTCTCTTTGTGATACCGACCTCTCCCCCTCAACATCAGCTTTTTTATCTCAATATTGATCATCCATTTCAGAAAACAAATGATTCTATTCCCTCTTTCCAACAATCGTCAGAACACCTGATCATTCGCCGCAGCGCTGTCCTTCTGCAGCGCTGTCGTCAAAACCAACAGTACAACAAGGAAGGAACGGCAGGCCTGTTTAGCGCCCTGACCTTCCTGATGGAAAAGTCCCTGCTGAAAGGCAGACCCACTATCATTGTTGACTATGACTGGCTCTCTGAAAGACTCAAAAGAAGCAAGAAAAGCCTTTCCCGTTATTTTGAGACGCTTTCCTCTTTTGATCTCTTTACCACGCGGTGGTTTTTAACACGGGGAGGTCAGAAGAAAATGCGGATTACCCCCACGGAAAAATTCTTCCATCTCATTGAAGAACACCGCGTGTATTACCCTTCTCTTTACGCTGCCCTGCTTCAGCAAAAAAACAAGGAACGATGCGCCTCACAAGAGCAAACGGACAAGTTGTCCATTTCATCTATAGATAGAGTAGTTAAAGATGTTAATCTTAAAGAAATTTCCCTTTCTTCCGCGCACGCACGCGTTTTATATGGCAATGAAAAGGAAATTTTTGTAACAAAATTAGATCAGGAAGAAGACGCTACAGCTCCAGCCTCCCCCCTTTCTGAAACACCTTTCCCGCCTCAAGAGGAAAATGCCATGAAGGAAACGGAAGAAACCTCAACGCCAGAGCCTCTTCCTGAAGCAAGGAAGCCCCTTGAACCCCAAAAGGCTGTTAAGACCACCCCCTGTTCTTCCCCCCCTGTCAGACCTCAAGACAGGACGACCTGGAACAAAAAAACACAGGATGACTTTCTGAACCAAGCCTACCTTTTGTTCATTTCCATGGTTTTTAACAATTTAAAAATCCCCTTTGCCCATACCTACGCTGACTTTGCCAAA
>JAJTDX010000140.1 GCA_021298235.1 Cryomorphaceae bacterium
GCTTCCCATAAAATACCCGGAATTCCGGCACATAGAGTCGTCAACAGAAATGGGCTCCTTTCAGGTAAAATGCATTTTTCACCCCCCGGCGATATGCAGAAACGATTGGAGGAAGAAGGAATTGATGTCAAAAATGATCAAGTCCTTCATTTCAAGGAATTGTTTTGGGACCCTGCTACGGAACTCGGTCAACCTTAATCCTCCTCAAGAAACGTTCTTTTGAGTAATCTTTCGTCGTTCATTTTAACTCCTTTAATCGCGCAGGTGCCCTCAATTTTCAGAATATAATTTCACCTATTAATCCATCTTAAAAATTGAGGTGTAACAGAAACATTGTACCTTTGATCAAATGATCCTTGTAACGGGCGGAACAGGCTTAGTGGGCAGTCATCTGCTTTATCGTCTTTGTCAGGACAGAATCCCTGTTCGTGCCATTTCCAGAAACACTTCAAGGTCCGAAAGGGTGAAACGTCTCTTTGTATTCTATGATCCCGAACACGGTGCTGAAAAATTTCAACAGATAGAATGGTTAGATGGAGACATCTTGGATATCGTCTCTTTGGAAGATGCTATGAAAAGCGTGAAAAAAGTGTATCACTGTGCAGGTTTTGTGTCGTTCGCTGAAAAGCATTTTCATCAATTGATGAAGATCAACAGAGAGGGAACTGCAAACGTTGTAAATGCCTGTCTCAAAGAAGGCGTAGAGAAGATCTGCCACGTCAGTTCTACTGCAGCTCTCGGTGCAAATAGCGGCGAGACCGTAACTGAAGAATTGAAGTGGAAACAATCCCCTGAGACCAGCGGGTATTCGCTGTCAAAATATTCAGCGGAAAAGGAGATCTGGAGAGGGGTTGAAGAAGGATTAAATGCAGTCATCGTAAATCCATCCGTTGTTTTCGGTTCAGGATTCTGGGATGAAAGTTCATTGGCGATATTCCGAACAGTGAATAACGGACTTCACTTTTACACATCTGGTTCGAACGCCTTCGTCGATGGTAGGGATTTGGCAGAGATCATGGTGAGACTGATGGAAAGTGACGCAAAAAACGAACGCTTCCTTTGCACAGGGACGAACGTGACTTTCAAAAAAATGACTACCATGATCGCGGATCAACTGGGTAAAAAAGTTCCTTCGATCAGTGCTCCAAAGTGGTTAATGGGGCTGGTATGGCGATTGTCATGGGTGAGCGCCAAGCTGCGTAACCAAGACCCCGTCATTACCAAAGCAAGTGCAAGGACCGCATTTACCAATACAATCTATGATCCCTCAAAAGTCCTTGATAGACTAAATATCCATTTCAGAACACCCGAAGATACCATATCTAATGCGATCAAAGGTCGGTTAGATCGAACCATTTAGAACTGGTTTTGTTTTACGAATCAATGAATCGAAACATATCAACTCTACTGAAACCGCACAAAGATCGCATTCTGATAGCGATCCTGATCATATTTTACACTGTTGGAACAATAGGGATCCTGATGTCTGAAACTCGGGAATACTTCCTTTCCTTGTCTTTTTTCAATTTGTTGCTCTCCTTTTCTATTCTTGTCCTCGCCAGAAGGACCTCAAAATTCAACTTTATTATTTTCCTCGTTATTTGTTATTTCACGGGAATGACTGCTGAATGGATCGGAACCAAGACCGGACTTCTTTTTGGAGATTACTCATACGGGGAGAACCTCGGTATTCAATGGAGCGGTGTTCCAGTTGTCATAGGATTAAACTGGGGAATATTAGCGGCAGCCTCTGCGTCGCTTGTAAGCAGGTCAACATTGCCGGCTGTTCCCTCAGCGGTCCTTTCATCGCTATTAATGACCTTGCTGGATGTGCTCCTTGAGCCTGTCGCCATGAAAAGTGACTTCTGGAGCTGGACAGATGGAAACATTCCCTTCTACAATTTTTTTTGCTGGTTCATCATCTCCTTGCCATTGCATCTAATTTATTTTAAATTTAAACTTTCGGAACCGAACAAAGTACATGATACCTTGTTCATAATAATGATACTGTTTTTTACACTGCTTAACATCTTTTAATATGTATTGGTGGGGACCATTCGTTTTAATTGCAACTTTTTGCGTGATGGAGTTCATGGCCTGGGCAACACACAAATTTGTCATGCATGGGTTGATGTGGTATTTTCATGCCGACCATCATGTTGAGGAACCTGGTTTTTTCGAACGCAACGATGTATTCTTTTTAATCTATGCCATCCCTTCCTGGCTTTGTATCATGTTGGGAATGATGAGCAATAACTACATCGCCGTTTGGATAGGATATGGAATAGCTGCATATGGTTTTGCATACTTCCTTATTCACGACGTCTACATCCACAGACGATTCAAATGGTTGCGAGATATTGATACCCCTTATTTCATGGCAATCCGTAAAGCCCATAAGGTCCATCACAAACACCGCGGCAAGTTCGACGGAGAATGTTTTGGTATGTTGTGGGTTCCGCGAAAATACTACATTGAAGCTAAAAAGGCTTTCCAACAAAAACAGCGGATAGCATGAGTTTGTACGGATGGATCATTCTCGGAACCATCGCAGGTCCTTTCCTTCTTAGTTTCGACAAGAAGGTTCATTTTTACACTTACTGGAAGATCCTGATTCCAGCCATTCTGATCATCGGACTCCTATTTCTCATCTGGGATGAATACTTCACTCAAAACGAGATCTGGGGTTTCAATCCGAAGTATCTTATGCGAATTTACATTGGCAGACTACCAGTAGAAGAAGTAACATTCTTTCTTGTCGTTCCCTATGCCTGTTTCTTTATTTATGAAGTTTTAAAAGCATACTTCCCAAATGTCAAAACGCAAAAAATCGGACATTTATTTGCATTTGCATTTACCCTAGCGGGACTCATTTTCGGGCTATTCAATATGGAAAACTGGTACACGGCCAGTGCTTGTCTTATCAGTGCTATTCTTACCATCGGAATTTATTTCGTACGGCGCGTAGAATGGTATGGTCAATTCGTTCTAACGTATCTTGTTGCCTTGATTCCCTTCATTATTGTTAACGGAATTCTGACCGGTGCAGCAACAGATGAACCGATTGTTTGGTACAGTCCTGCGCACATTATGGGGCCGCGGATCATTACGATCCCAGTAGAAGACCTGTTCTATAATTACTGTATGCTGCTCCCAATTGCGGCAATTTATGAGTATTTCAGAGCCAAATACATCTTCAGGAAAACCAGTTGACCATTACTTGAAGAATTCGTAATCCTTGAAGCCCAGTATCATTATGAAATTTGTGGCAGCATCGCGTGTCAATACATACGTCAGGAGTTTACTCTTTTCATTGTAGAGCATCTCGAATTCCGTAATGTACTGACCTGCTCTGTAAATGTGCTTATCCAGCAAATTTCCGTGGTCATCATAGGTGAACTTAGTTTCTTCAACAGGTATCTCATCTCCGTATCGGTATCCCGCTATTGACGAAATGTAACCGTTGTTGGTGTAGTCGTATTTATAGGTTGTGATCATTGAGGTCATGATCAATCGTTCTTCACGCTCGATCAGATAACCCAATTCGTTATAACGGAAGATCTCCTCCATATATGGAAGTCCGTAACTATTGAAGACTATTTTCTTGAATTGGTTCTCGTAGAGCTGATATGTCATTGATTCGGAGTTCAATACCGTTCGTTGCATTTGACCCAGTGAATCAAGGTATTCCCTGACATTACTTTTACGAATAACCCTACTGTTTGTGTCAAATTCGAATGTGGTGGCAGTAAACCCTTTTCCATCCCCCTTTTTATGCTCGATCAGCTCTCCTTTTTCCGAGTAAACATATTTGTTCCAGGTAGTATCCATTGTTCCATCATCCTTTCTTGTTTCAAATGAAGCTGTTAATCGGCCAAGGGTATCAAATTCATAAACATATTTATAGTCCGTTTGACGCATGACCTCCCCCGGTTTTTTATACGTAAATATCCCATTTAACTTATGGATTCCATTATCCCGAATGAATTCCTGATTGAAGAATGGTCGGTCAGTAAATGCAGACCCCTCTCTGTTATCAAGCATTTGCCCGAAAACAACTTGCTGCATCAATACACAATAGACCAAGAGATTTTTCACGATACAAAAAACGTAAAAAGCCGGCCAGTTAACGCATCGCAACTTAAGATGTTATCCATATTCAATGTTGAATAAACTACTTTTACAATCTAACCTGCTTCAACACTTCATGAATATCCGAAGTAGGCATTTTGCACGTTCCTTCATAACAAATGTAGGCGACCGTATCTTCAGCGATTTTTTTGTCGGCGGTTATTGGCAAACCTAATTCCGGTCCTCCTGCAAACACTGTATTTGGCAGATAGTGCTCTTGCAAATCTGTCAACATCCCTTTGTACTCCTTCCCCAAAATAACAACTTGAAAAGGAGTTTCGGTAAGTTGAAGCAACAAGTTTCCCCAATTCGAATAGCCGGAGCCATACATTTCCATTCCATCGTACATGTTGGCGAGCATCTGTTCGGCGATCGAACGAAGGTTCTTGTCAAAGTAAATGTTGCTAAGAAAAAACAGGTTGTTTGCCATTACCGAGTTGCTTGCCGGAATCACATTGTCATTAAGCTCCATTTTGCGGGCGATAAGTTTGGTGTCTTCGGCAGTGAAAAAGAACATTTGGCTCACCTCGTCATGAAAGTACCTCAAAGCACAGTCGTTTATCTTCCTAGCAAGATCCATCCATTCCTTATCAA
>JAJTDX010000141.1 GCA_021298235.1 Cryomorphaceae bacterium
CTTTTATCCTGAGGATGAATGTATGACAGTGCACTGTTAGACCACAATGTGGTTACACCCAGTATAATTGCTATTAGTTGCTTTTTCATAATGCCTTCGAATATGAATTAAAAATCAAATTTAACACCCAAACGAATTGTTCTTGGTGAACTGATATTAAACGGGTTTTGAATTTTCATTGTGTAATAATCTCGGAATGACTGCTCATCCAACTGGTTCTGAATAGATGTTTGGTTTGCAGCAGCTGCAAGATATCCATCATCATCCCAGTTTCCTGTAGCACGGTATACGTTCAACACGTTGAACTGGTTGAACAAATTCGTTACACGAAGATAAACATTCAGGAATGCCGCTTTTTTCTTTCCTTCTTCCTTCCCGAACTCAAGATTGATTGTTCGATCCAACTGAAGATCCAATCGGTAAGACCATGGCAAACGCGAACCGTTCAATGTACCGTTCAAACCTGCATTTAAGTTACCGATACCTTCATCTGTAATAAATGTTTGCGAAGAGTAAGGTGAACCGGAATAAATATTCGATACAATGTTCAAACCTGTGTTTTCCAACAATTTAAAATCCTTGATCATCGGGCCATTATAATCAGCTCCTTCTCCGTAACGGTAATCCATGGTAATTGCGAAGGCGTGACGCTGATCAAAGGAGTATGGGAAGATCGTTCTTAGGTTAGGTAAACCTGCATTCACGATACCCGCCATCGACGTTGCATCAGAACCCGTTCCATCCGCAAACTGCAGGGTATAAGCCGCTGTCATACGAATGTTTCCTGTTCGACGAAGATCATACGATATTGTCATTCCCTTAACCGTACCAAAATCACGGTTACCAAATGTTCTGTATGTTGCAGGATATGCTTCAAATACATTGATCAACTGAACATTGTTTCGCTGCTCACGGTAGAATGCCGAAATCTTTAACGAGGAAGTCTTGGATAAAACCTGCTGAAAACCAAGTTCATAATCAACAGTAGTTTCAGGCTTCAGGTTGGCATTACTAATTACAGCACTCCGCGACTGAATATACTGGTATTCGAACGGATCGAAACGGAATCCGGAAGTTGGACGTTTTGTAAGAATGTCATAGTGCGCAAAGAAAGATGCCTCATCAGAGATCGGGAACGAGAATGCAATACGCGGCATTACATTGATTTGTGCCTTGTAATCCTCGAATGCCGACTCGTTCGGTGTTTCTTGCGATGGGTCCAACAACCACGGTTGTATACCTGTTGCTCCTCTTATTACTTTAGGATCCTCAACCTGCACACCATCAGCATTGTACCAGTCATTTCCAATACGGAAACCATTGATCGCTGAAGGCTGGTTCATATCGTTAACGTACACTGTATAGTCATCGCCCATAGCTTCAGGTATCTCGATCCAGGAAGCATTCGGATTGTCTTCTAGATACTGTCGTGCCTCTGCTACAGTTCTTGCCTCGTAGAACAAATATGGATCTTTCAATACTGGCTGATTCGCGTCAAATACATCAACTCGGACACCAACGTTGAAAACGATATCATTGAAAGCGAACTTGTCCATTAAGTATCCTGCCATGTAAGTTGGCTGGAATGCACCAACAAATCTTTTGTAGTTTCCATTCTCATCGTACTCATTGAAATAGTTCCCAATATCAGTACTACCTTTTACTTTCTTCCCAGTATGATCAAAACCCCAGTATGAAACAAATGAGTTACCACCGTTCAATAATTCGTCCGGAGAGAACATATCAAACGTATAGATACTTGGATCATATGCATCGATATCGATAAAATCAGAACCTTCGCCTCCAGAACCGATCAATCCTTGGTCGTACAAATATTCACGAAGATTATAGTCAAAGAAAGCCTGGTTGTCATTGTTCTGCTGGCCTCCATATTCTCCACTGCCAGAAGTGTATGCATAACCGGTGTTCAACCTGTTGTAGGTGATTGCTTTGAAGGAACCTGAGTCAGAGATCGTACCACTGTTAAGATCTAATTCATCTATGTGGAAGTTGGTCAACTGTCTTGCGATCGACCAGATACCGATAGGACCATTTGTTCCGCCACCTGTTGATGTGCCTGAAGTCCAACCGCGGTCAGTGCGCTGTTCGATCTCGAAACCGAAGGAAATGTTGTGATCACCAATGTTCACAGAGAATGAACCCGTTCCACGTAACTGATCGTTCTCTCCTTTCCCGAAGTAGTTGTACGGAGCACCCAATCCAGACCAGATCCCATAAACACTTTGAGGCACGTCACCATTCCTTAACGCACCCCCCTGCTGGATAACGAACAAGTTTCGGAATGGACTTTCAAATGACTGAGAATTACCATCTGCATTCCAATTGGCAAAAGTGCTGTAATAATCATTAGTGTAGGCTGCGAGCTGAGGGTTTGTTTCAGACGGCGTAAACGACACATTATAATCCTCGAAACCGTTGTGTGTATACGTGTAGTTGTTAACATCCGATGGATTATCATAACTCGGTCTTCTTGATGTTTCAAAGGTACCCACATGACCATAATTAAACATGTTATACATGTGCTTCGGATCATAAACATCGTCTTTTGACTTGGTGTAATCGACCATTAAAGAGTACACGAACGATTTCAATTTCGACGCGCTGTTCTCATCTGTATTCGTAAATCGCTGAGTTAAACGACCGAAAACACGCCAATCCAACGATTTAGAAGCTCCAAAATTTGCAAAGTTCAACAATGAACCTCCGAAAGAATAATTATTTCCTGCACTGTAATTCATGGAGCCACCAAACGTAAGGTTAACGGTTGGTCCGGTATTCACATCAATCTTAGCCTGCCCGGAAATTGTCGTATTACGAGCATTCATTCTCCAAGGCACCCTTTCAAAATCTGAATCTACTGTTGGATTACCATCCTCATCTACAGGGTTTTGTAAAAAGCTTGCGTTCGGAAAAGTTCCCAATCCTGTTGAAGTAGGACGCAATGGATCTTCCAAAAGCTGGTCCCGAACTTCTTTCTTAACGCGGTAACCGCCGTCTTTAATAGGACGACCATCCAATTGATCCGTTAAATTCGCTGATACAAGGAAACCTAGTCTAGGCTTTACCTTTGCTCCGGTTGAATTCTTTTGCATCCATAGCGGACCAGAGAACATACCTTCCAACAAATTGTAACCGTATTTATCTAAACCAAAAACTTTACCATCGTATCCATCCGGATCAGCTCCATTAAAATAGAATCCGGAAGTTACGCCCTCGACTGAACCGAAGTACTTTGATGATGGGCCTCTCGTTGTTACGGATATAATACCACCTGTAACGTCACCATAGTTCGCAGGAACACCTCCTGTAATAACCGATACCTCTTCGATAGCTGACTTTGGAAGATTCGCTGACCCTCGCACCTTGATACCATCAATAAAGAAATAGGTCGCATCTGAACGCGATCCACGAACGGAAATCTCTCCAGAACCCTCATCTGCGTTCACCCCTCCTACTGTTTGCGCAACACCCGCAGCAGAACGAACTGGTAGGCGGGCAATATCCTCTCTCGTCACAGTTGCTCCGGATGCACCACCGTCTTTATCGATGAGTGGAACGCGGTATGCCACAACTTTTACCTCCTGTATCTCTTTTGCTTCCTTAGCTTTTGTCAGAACAAGGTCATCAAGGAAAGTGATGTTATCCGAAGATACAATCACACCTGTTTGACGAAAAGGCTGGTATCCTTCCGCTTCATTCCTTACTTCCACATCGTAAGAACCGGCAGAAATGGAATTAATCTGGAATTTACCATCAAAATCGGTAGTCGCACCTCCTTTGACGTTACCAGACTGAAATAAAACAACCTTACAAAACGCGATCGGCTGTTTCGTGTCACCATCTGTTACAGTACCTTTGATTGTACCCAGACCCGTCTGAGAAAAACCGTAAGACGCTGTCAGCAAGAGACTTACTAATAAAAAGTTAAGTTTTCGTAACATAAGTACAGTTTATTGATTAAACTATTTTGTTGCAAGAAAGCTGGTAAATATAGAAAAATTCAGTCTCATAACATTCGTGTTAAAAAAAATTAAATTCATATTCACTTAACTTTCATTAACAAAATTAGGTGCTTCAATTTGATCATAAAATGGTTTCAAATTTATTTTGTGCGCTTTTATACAGGTCTAACTACTCTTGATAAAAATTCGTTCTTTTGTAAAAATCCTGAATGGTGCCTTTCACTCAAGAAACAATACACTTAGCGCATGTCGAGATACATCTTCTGTATTTCAATACCTACAATTCTTCTGATTACTTGGATCAATTGACAGAAGAGGAAAAAGAACGCTATTTCGCATTCAACCATGAAAAAAGGCGCATGGAGTTCGTTGCCACCCGTATTCTCAGGCATCGTTTATTTGGATTTCAACACATTCATTATGATGCGCATGGCGCTCCCTTTATTCAGAATGAGGGTTTTATTTCGATCAGTCACGCACCCAGAGTTGTTGGACTGGCAATTTCTAACCATTTCAAGATAGGATTAGACCTCGAAATGGTTCGCGAAAAAGCGGTACTCGTTGCACACAAATTTCTTTCAACAGGAGAAATGAAGCAATTCGATCGAAGGTCTGCCAAGGAAATGAGCATGGTTTGGTCAGCGAAAGAAGTTCTTTACAAATCATTAATCCTAAACAGACCTTAAGAACAGACCTACAGATTATGATCAAAAATGATCTGATCATAACGGTTAATCCAACTGCACTCGAAAATGGACAAAACCACTGAACATATTTATAGTATTATAAAATCGTCGGATAAAGGGATCGCGGTATTGATCGATCCTGAAAAATGCGACAATGGACCACAACTCATATCTCTTCTAGAGAAAGCTGCATTTGCCGGGATCAACTTCCTTTTTGTGGGAGGCAGCACTGTAAGCAGACAAGAATTCGTTCAAACCGTTAAGTTTATAAAAGAGAATACGTCCATTCCTGTTGTGATCTTTCCCGGATCGTCGCAACAACTATCTCCACTGGCTGATGCAATTCTTTATCTTAGCCTCCTGTCTGGTAGAAATCCTGATTTCCTTATCGGCCACCATGTACAATCGGCAATGGAGTTGTTCGAAATGGATATTGAAGTGATTCCAACCGCCTATCTTTTGATCGATGGGGGAACTCAGTCGTCAGTTGCATACGTAAGTCAGACCACTCCAATTCCTCGGAATAAAATCAACATCGTCAAAAACACTGCACTAGCAGGTAAACTACAGGGAAAAAGAATTGTGTATCTGGATGCGGGAAGTGGCGCAAAGGAGGTTGTGCCTGCGGAAATGATCAGGCATGTCGCATCATTGGATATTCCTGTAATTATAGGCGGGGGGTTGCGAACAATTGATACGATTAAAAAAGCCCACGATGCAGGTGCTTCTCTTGTGGTAATTGGAAATCATCTTGAACAGAACACGGATCTTTTGCTCGACATCCATACTTATAAAACCAATGGAACGACATTAACAGTTTGACGCAAGTGCACCCAGGCACCTTACCTATTTATAAAGGTGACTGTTCAAACAGATACATACAATTATCTAACTGTTACTTCCATTAGTAACTTTCTACTCTGATACGTCCCATCTTTTGGACTATAGATATCACTAACATAATATACGATATCAACTACTCTTCCTTTCAATCTGTCCGGGTTGGATATGTACATATCATCTATCCCTATAGGATCGATCCAAAAGAAATTGAGCGTTTCCCCCAAGTCATTTTTCACTGTCAACTGACATGGAATCTCCTTTGTAACGGAAATAACCGTGCCCGTTTCGATCAATCCTTCTGTTCCATCTTCCTCTGTGTATTCATCCATAACCTCCTCCATTAATGTCGGATCTTCTCCGATGACTTTAAATGTGATCTCCGTAAATTTCGGGCATTCCATCACAAGCCGCTCACCTACCTTTTCACCGATCGCCTCTATAGCATCCATCTGACTCATGTCCTCTAGTCCGAGTTCCCGGCTCAATTCATCAACATTATTGACGATCAACGGTGAAGCACATTCAATGATCAGATTCATATATTGGTCGTAATTAGTAACGTCATCCTCGTAACTGTTGATGCAACTGCATGCATCATCAAGTGTACGTTTCATGGATCCCTGACTGAATGCTGTAAATTGTAGCAATGCTAAAAGAAAAAAGAGAAGATACTTCATCAAAAAGGTGTTGATAATTAATAATGTAAGTGACCATAAGCTGATCGCAGCAAATGTATCTGAATAATTGTCAATTTTCAATAAACTATGATTATTTATTGCCCCTAATAATTTTTT
>JAJTDX010000043.1 GCA_021298235.1 Cryomorphaceae bacterium
AAACGCATTAACCGAATCGCCGTTTTTACCCTTCCTCCCGAAATGTTCGGATTTCACAAGGATCATATTGAATACCTCACAGAACACGCCGTTGATCCCGACAAACGTAGGTATGCAGTAGAAGGCGAAGCTCAATGTCACTACATCGATCTAGATCATTACTACAAAAAAGGCGAGAATCCATTTGAAATCATACCAAAAAGATGGGATGAGGCTGTTAAAAAATTTAGTGAAGATACCTTGCAAGCCTATGGAATAGTTCCTTGGCACATTAATCTCATGAAGTACAAGCTACAAAAAGCTTTTGAAACCAAAAACGTTGATCTGATTCTAAAGTATTCGGCGGATATTGGTCACTACATAGGCGATGCGCATGTACCGTTACACACCACAGAAAACTACAATGGTCAGCTGACAGGACAGAAGGGAATTCACGGACTTTGGGAAAGCAGGTTGGTAGAAATCAATGCAGAATCCTATGATTATTTTGTTGGAAAGAGCACCTATTTGAACAGTATCTTGGATCTTGCCTGGGAGGCTGTGCGTGGATCACATACGGCATTAGACTCCGTATTGAGTATAGAGCGTGAGCTTACGAAAGAGTTCCCTTCAGATTTGAAATATAGTTTTGAGCAACGAGGCAACCTGACAGTATCCGTCTATTCACAGGAATTTTGCAAGGCGTATCATGCCCGCATGAATGGAATGGTCGAGCGACGCATGCGCGCGGCAATTCTAGCTGTCGGATCGGTTTGGTACACCGCGTGGGTAGATGCCGGTCAACCTGACTTGCGAGCTTTGCAAGATGTCCCCCCTTCCTCAGCACTCCTTGAGGAAATGCAAAGTCTCGACGAACACTTTCACAACCAGAAACATAAAGGAAGAATTTGCGAATAATTAATATCTTTCCACCTTAAAATTCACTACATGCTAAAATCCTCACTTCTGCTATTGCTTTTTGCGTTCTCTGGATTCATTTCCCAGGCGCAACTAATGGATCATAAATTCCATATTTATGGCCGCTACGGAATGGGCGGAGTTCAAGGAGTACCATACACAAATAACCTTGGCACATCGTATTCCATAGGAAGTCTCAATGCTGAAATCCTATTGAAAAAACAATTCGGATTGAATTACAACTTCGACTATCAAATGAGGAAAGATAGTATCAACCAATTCCACGCATCCATGGGTGTAATTGGAGCTCCGTTACTGATGGGTTTTGGGCTCTATAAATCGTTCGATGGCGACACTACAAGCAAAGGTGCGGGGGCTATATTGGTTGGGTTATTGCTTTTAGCTCTGCCTGATGGAGTGAGCTTTCATTATTCGCCGGCCTACAGCTGGGACATCTCTCCGTATGCAAATATCCTGGGACTTGATTTCATTCGTGATAAAAAATCGAATGAAACATTCATCAAGTACGCCTGTTCATTTGGCGTGAAGAGCACCTATATCCTGAACGATTTCCTGACCTTTACAGCTTTTGCCGAAACGCGTCAGGCAGCAAAATTTGGATGGGGATTTGGTGGAGGACTTGGGGTCGGTGTGCTTCTCGGTAAAAAACAAGTTAGTGCAGCAACTGTAGAATAGATGATAAAAGTATCACAGCTCCGAAAGGAATTTGAGTTAAACCGACAAAATAGAGATCTCCGGAGTAAATGCTGTCAAAGAGCAACAAAAAGCACGTGAGAAAATTGGATTCCTCACAGGTTCTACTGGACTGTATGCCCGACTGACTCCAAATGAATTGATTGCATATTTCAGTGACTTATACGGTGTCGAAAGACAACTCATGGAACAGCGAAAACTGAAGCTGTATGATTTGCTCGATATGCACGATTTCCAAAACAAACGAATAGGAAAGCTAAGTACCGGAATGAAGCAGAAAGTTTCCATTTGTCGTACGATGATTCACGACCCTGAGGTACTGATCTTCGACGAACCGACGAGTGGTTTGGATGTGATCACAGCGGAAAACATTATTAAGCTGATCCAATCGTGCAAAGAAGAAGGCAAAACTGTGATCTTTTCCAGTCACATCATGAGCGAGGTTGACCTCTTATGTGACGACCTTGCTATCATTGATAAAGGTAAGCTTCTCTACTCTGGAACCATGGAGTCTTTCAGAATCAATATGAAAGAAGCGAACCTCACCTCTGAATTCATCCGAATTATTCACGACCACAGACAAGGCATCGCATGATTAGAAAAATATTTCTCAAAGAACTAAAAGACACTCTTCGCGATCGTAGAACACTGATGACAATGTTAGTGATACCTATGCTTCTATTTCCTGTGATCATAAACATCTTTATTGGAGTTTCATCAGATTTCGAAAAGAATGCAGCAACAAAACCAATAACGATCGGAATCGCAGGAGACAAAGGGAATCCTGTTGAGAAAATAATAAAGTCCATTCCTGACGAGATCGGTAAAAAGAAGTTAATCCGCTTTTCGGACACATTAGCTTTAATTAGAGATTTGAAAAAGGATAGTATTCAGATCGGAATTTACGTCCCAAAGACGTATGAACAAGATATAGCTTCTTTAAAACGATGTGAGCTAAAGGTGTATCACAATGTAACGGAAATGGGCATGCAAGAACGAGCCGAACAATTTATGGCTGTCGTTCAGGGAAGTGAAAAGCTCGACAGACTTAAAAGATTGAACCTGGATGAGGAGAAAATCGAACCTTTAAAAATCACGTATGTGAATATTGCATCCGAAAAGGAAATGATTGGCAAGCTTGCTGGTGGAATGTTGCCATACATCTTCATCGTTTTTGGTTTTATTGGATGTATGTATCCTGCTATAGATTTATTTACAGGGGAAAAAGAACGAGGGACCATCGAAACACTCCTCACGACACCAGTCACGCGTTGGCAGATCCTCATCGGCAAAATGGGAGTAGTTGTTCTCTCAGGACTTACTGCAGCGACGTGCGCCTTGCTGGGACTTTTTGTATCCATAGAAACTCTGGACGTTCTTCCTGATCAGGAAATCCTAAAAGTCGTTCACAGCATTTTAAGCCCGGGATTCATTGTGATGTTGTACTGTTTACTTATTCCGCTAACCATATTTTTTGCAGGCGTCATGATCCCGATCTGTATTCATGCTAAAACGTTCAAGGAGGCTCAAAGTATTATTACACCACTGAACATTGTGATGGTCCTTCCAGCCATGGTTGGATTTTTTCCCGGAATAGAATTAAATTGGATCACCGCATCTATACCCGTTGTCAACGTCGTATTAGCCACTAAAGAACTAATTGCAGGAACGCTGGAAATTGGATTAATAAGCATAAGCTTTCTGGTGATGATCAGTTTGGCTGGCCTGGCCGTGCTACTGTCCTATCGTCGATTTGATAAAGAAACGAATGTTCTGAACTAATTACCAACTTCCACCAGCCCCACCACCTCCGGAGCTGCCACCACCAAAACCTCCGAATCCACCGGAGCCACCTCTGTGGCCGCCACCGCCAAAAAAGATTCCCCCACCACCCATTGTAATGCCACCGCCGCCTCTTTTACCATAAAGTATCAGGACGAGCACGATAACCATGAAAATTACTGTCAATGCTTCAGGAAGGTCACTTTCCGAATTACCTTTAGAATAGGCATCTGAATTATATTCTCCGACAGCAAGTGACTTTAACACCTTAACTGCGGCACTAATTCCATCTATATAGGCTTCTTGTTTGAAATAAGGTATCATTTCATTCTCAACAATCTCCTTGCATGTCAAATCAGGAATAGCTCCTTCCAAGCCACGACCGGTTCCAATGAACACTTTACGTTCGTTTTTTGCGCCTGTAGGTTTTATTAGAATTAAAACCCCATTGTCTTCTTTTTCTTGACCTATCCCCCATTTATCGATTACACGTGATGTGTATTCCCATGGCTCGAAACCATGAAGATCATCCACAATGAGCACTGCAATCTGGTTGGAAGTTGAATCTGCAAACTTTTCTAGTTCATTTTCCAACTGCTTGGCATCCGCTTTCGAAATAAGCTCAGGAAATTCTTTCGATAGATTATTAACTAACCTCGGAGGCAAAGGTCGTTCGGGTAACTCGTCTTGACCAAAAACAAGCTGAGAAAAGAAAAATAAACCAAAAATGATTAAAATTTTTTTCATTTTCCAAAGGTCATTTCATTCGATAATTCATTCCGATCATCGGCTTTTTTAGGATAATAGAGGGATAAATGTTCGCCTGTTTTTTGAATGCCTTTTATCAAACCTTCAACATAATTCGACTCTTTAAAATCCATGATTATTTGTGCTTTAATTTCATCCCAAAATCCCGGTTGAACTTTTTCATGAATCCCAGCATCGCCGATGATAGCAATTTTTCTGTCGTCTGTCGCAATGTAGAAAAGTACCCCATTGCGTTCAATTGTCTGGCGCATACCTAGTTTTCTAAACACCCGGAATGCCTTTTGAACAGGATCTCCAAAACATTTTTTATCCACATGAACACGAATTTCACCTGAAGTTAGAAGCTCAGCAGCCTCAATTGCATCAACAATTTGCTTCTGATCTTGCTCTGAAAAAAGTTGATTTTCCATGGTAAAAGAAAAGCGACATAAAGCCGCTTTAAGATGATTATTGTCTCATGCTTTTAATGTCCGGGGCATCTTCTGCGCCCTCTTTTGCTTGAAAATATGCTTTCTTTTCAAAACCAAACAATCCAGCCCAAATATTTCTTGGAAATCGACGGATAAAGGTATTGTAGTCGCCCACCACATCGTTGTAATCCCCTCTTGCCTTAGCAATTCTGTTCTCCATCCCTTCATACTGAGCTTGGTAACCGATGAAGGCATCGCTTGCTTTGAGGTTAGGATAATTCTCAGAAACAGCAAGCAATCTCCCCAACGCTTGGCCAAATTGATCTTGAGCTTTTTGGAATTTATCCAGATTTTCCTGCGACAAATCGTCAATGTTGACTGTCACTCGAGTCGCATTCGCTCGCGCTTCGATAATTTCTTTCAGTGTAGATTTTTCATATTCAGCATTCGCCAGAACAATCTCAAATAGATTCTTGGTCTTATCCATACGGGCCTGATATTGAACCTCCACCTGCTGCCAGCTCTTATTGACACCATTTTCCTCTTTATCCACCATGGAGTTGTAGGAAGAACATCCGTTAAAAAAGATCAGAAGAACAAAACCTAAAACAGAAAACAAAATAATTCTAGAAGTACTCATAACTTTCACAAAATGAATCTAAAGTTAAGACATAAACGTCAAGTTAATCTATTTCTTAACAAAAAATGAGAGACCAAAGCCTCTCATTTATCATTTAAAACAGTTAGGTCAATGGCCATGACAATGTACCGTATATGTTCCGGTTGTATCGGTGTACCCATTGGCCTCTAGGGATTCAAGTTCATCTCCGCATTTCTCTCCAAGCTCGACTTCTGCACCATCTTTGTCGTAGTGACACTCATGACATTGGTTCTTATTGCACGATGTCACTCCTAAGAGAAATACAAGAATAAATACTGATTTAATGTTCGTTTTTGTTTTCATTTGATTTTGGTTTTTAGATTGTATTTTAAGTTAACGTAGAAATTTCTTCCCGGACCGGGCATCTGAATGTTCTTCAAGCGAGAAAGATGGTCGATGTAGCTTTCGTTGAGAAGATTCTTGCACCCAACACTCCATTCAATGATTTCTTTTTGACCAATACTAAAATTGATTCCGATGTCCAGCACATTGAAACGTTTAGATGGTGTTTCATAGAATGAAATTCTTGACTGATCGCCCATCCAAACATGCTGCAAAACTATTTCCTTGATCTTCCATTTTGACCCAACATTCAGCTCATATTTTAATTGCGTTTGAACTCGGGGTTGAGGGATAAATGCGATGCTGCTGTCTAACTGAGTATAGGTATCGATGAACGAACCCGTCATTTCCAGGTGCAATTCATGTAGGAAATGTGGGTGAAAATGGAAACCTGCATCAAACCCATAAAAGTACACTTCTGGAACCCGGCTATACTTAAATACTGGAATCCCATCCACAACCGAATCGACCGGTTGAAGCGAAATAAAGTCTCGAATGTAATTCACGTAGGGATTCAAAACAAAAGAAATATGCTCGGTCTGCCATTCCCCGGTTACATCCAATTGGGTGGCTTTCTCAGGCAAAAGTGTAGCGTCACCGATCTCGAATCTCAATGCGCCATGGTGAAATCCATTGGATAACAATTCCGTGAGATGCGGCGCTCTAAATCCTGACGAGAACATACTTCTGAAAATAATCTTATCCTTGTGATAAACCAATCCAAAAGCACCGTTCACTCCGCGAAAATTAAAGGTGCGTTGCATCGAATCCTCTAGAACATTGATTGTTCTGAGATCATACCTCAATCCACCCTGAAAATTGAGGTTCTTATCAGAAAGCAAAAATGTGGTGTACGCACCATTGTCAAAGGTTGACGAATTGGGTATAAGCAAATCAGATGCATTTTGAGCATTCAGATTTGACTGCCCCATTCCCATGACTCCTGAGATCCATTTCCAATTGGTTCCTGATAAAGTATATCGTACATTGTACATAAGATTCCTTAGAGTCATACTAAGGCTCGGTATGGTAACTTTTTCGTCGTATTCGATCAACCTATTTTGTGTAAATGCCGCCAAGGCAAACAATTCACTGCGTTTAAAGAACCACTTATTATCAAAACTCAAGTAGTGGTTATTGAAGAATTGAGCTGGTAAGGTGTAGAATCGTTTCTGGTCAGAAACCTGAAAATCAATGTAATTAACCGTCGAATCATGTGTATGACCTGGAATCCCAGTAATCGTTCGGTTGTAGGTATACCGAAGATGATGCAATCCTTTTTTGGAAGTGTATGAAACCACTCCACGTAAAACCTCCTCATTGAAACGTGAATTTTCTGCAAACTTTCCATTGGGCAATTTAAAATCTGCGTGGTTTGCCAAACTTCCGGCGATCATGTAACGCCATTTTGTTCCGGATTGTCTCAACGTCAATCTCGAAACACCACCCATCGAGGCTGAATGCCCTAGCAATTGAAACTGTCCCTCCAAAAAACCAACGGCCGCAGGAGCAAGATCCGTGTAATGTATAACTCCACCCAGCGCATCAGCACCGTAGATAAGTGAAACCGGACCCTTGATCACTTCCACGGAACCAATACACAATTCAGCCATACCCATGCCATGATCTCCACCCCATTGTTGTGCTTCAATTCGCATCGCATTCATCAAGCTCACAATTCGCATCCCTTGTAATCCTCGAATGACGGGCTTCGAAATCCCCATTCCCAAACCGGCTTGGTACACACCAGGGATTTTACTTATAAGTTCTCCCATAGTTAAGGTTGGAACCGCATTCAATGAACTTACTTTTCGAGTCTCTATATGAAACGCATTTTGATTTCTCGCCTGAACCGCAAGTCCCGAGACGGTGACTTCTTGCAAATCCAGGTGCTGGGGTTTTAAACGAATTGTTATGGGTTCAGTAGCTGAACTAATACTGATCAGGCTGGTTTGAAAACCAGTTGCAATAACTTTTAATGTTCCTTGGATTGATTTTCCGAGATCAACAGAAAATGCACCATCGACATCTGAATAAACGACCTGATCTTTTTCTAGAAGCGTGATCTGTGCATCATTCACAGGTTGATCAGAAATAGAATCTTTAATCCTTCCTGCAAGGACAGCTTGGGAATGCCCTCCGAACCAAGTGAATACAACAATTAAAGCGAAAAATACTTTTAATACCCTCATAACGCAACTTGGTTGCAAATATAAATGAAACTTTGTTGCATTAACAAATTTATTTTATTTTTGTTTCATGACAAAGACAAGTAGAAATACCATAGCCAGACAAAGAATACTCGAACTTATTCATTCGAATAAAGTGGCGATTTCTCACTCCTCATTGCAAGAAAAACTTGAAGGCATTTGTGATAGAGTTACTACCTATCGCGTTTTAGAACGCTTGGTGAATGACTCCTTGATTCATCGCATCGTCAACGTAAATGGAGTGGTGAATTATGCTCCTTGTCAAACATGCTCACACAAATCGGAGCATATTCATCAACACATTCATTTCAGCTGCACTTCATGTGGTGCTATACGTTGCATGACAGAGAATCCTATCACCATTGAATTACCTCAAAACTACCATGCCACGGAATACCAATTGACAATTGCGGGAACATGTCCCGAGTGCATCTAGAACAAGGACTTATTTAGAATTATTCTAAAATACCATTTTTTGGGTATTGAACATTTGATCAATCAATTTGATCTTTGCCCTGTAAATTTCGTATTCGATGAAAAGATTGACAGCCTTCTTCGTTCTGTTTATTTCAGGATCGCTCCTCTCCCAGAAAGACACTGTCAAAACACTTCATAAAATCACCATCAGCCATCTTAAAGAAAAACAAGATCACTCTGTACTTAATGAGGTGGAAGGAACAATCATTTACGCAACTAAGAAAAATGACATCATACGTCCGGGAGAGTCGAATGCGGACCTTTCAACGAATTCAACACGTCAGCTTTTTCAAAAAGTTCCGGGCATTATGATCTGGGAAAATGATGGTACAGGCATACAAACCGGTATTGCAACAAGAGGGCTAAGTCCGAACAGATCCTGGGAATTCAACATGCGCCAAAATGGCTCAGACATCAGCTCAGAAGTGTTTGGCTATCCTGAAGCATATTATACTCCGCCAACGGAAGGTGTAGAGCGAATTGAGGTAGTTCGCGGTGCAGGATCACTTCAATATGGTTCGCAATTTGGCGGTATGGTTAACTACATTTTGAAAGATAAAATAGAAGGAAAAAAAATAGGATTTGAGAGTTATCAAACGATTGGGAATTACGGTCTATTTAACACCTACAATGCCATTGGAGGAGAATTAAAAGGATTCTCGTACTATGCCTTCATTCATCACCGAAATGCTGACGGATGGAGAGATAATTCAGCATACACTTCTACTACTGCATTCATTTCGGCAAAAATGCAAATGTCCGACCGATTTATGATGGGAATTCAATATACACGTTCCAACTTCCTCAGTCAACAGGCTGGTGGATTGACAGATAGTTTGTTCCAGATAGATGCTTCTCAATCTTTACGTGAACGGAATTGGTTCTCGGCACCGTGGAATGTGATGCAATTTAGTTCCACATTTGAAGCTACCAAGAATTTGAAATTCGATCTTCGAATATTCTCAACAGTAGCAGAACGAAACAGTATTGGGTTCACCAAATCGATTACCACTCCAGACGCCATTAACCCATCTACCGTGGATTATAGCAACCGACAAATTGATCGTGACTGGTATTCGAATGTAGGTTCAGAATTGAGATTGGCTCAAAAATTCAATATGTTTGGTCAGCAACAAACGTTTACTGCTGGAGTAAGAGCTTATATGGGTCAAACCGACCGTAAACAAAAAGCAATCGGAACGACAGGGACAGATTATGACTTGTCGATCGTCCAATTGAATAATGGACAACAGTATGAAAAAGAATTGATGTTAAACACATCAAATCAAGCGTTATTCATGGAGCAACTCTTCAAATTCGGCAAGCGCTTGTCAATCGTACCGGGAATACGCTATGAATTCATCTCTTCAACTGCTGATGGAAGGATCAATACAACTGGCAATGGAATTATTCACGAAAACGTCTTGGACAGAAATGTATTATTGATCGGTATGGGAGGAGAATTCAAAGTGACAGAAAAGATTAATCTCTACAGTAATTTCTCCCAAGGATACCGTCCCGTAACCTATTCTCAACTTACACCATCGGCAACCACAGATATCATCGATCCTGAGCTCAAAGATGCCTCAGGGTACAATTTGGATGCTGGAGTAAGAGGTAAGCTTAAAGATGTTATATCCTTTGATGTGAATTATTTCAGACTTGTATACAACAATCGTATAGGAACTTTAATTCAAAATGGGAGCAATTTCATCACCAATATTGGTTCATCTTTGAGTCAAGGGGTTGAAACTTTTATAGAGTTAGACCTTCTTTCCATCTGCAACGCGAAGCAAAAGCGAACATGCGTGAAAGCACATATCAATTACACCTTCACGAATGCAATTTACACAAGCTGGAACAATGCATCCATAGCTCTAGACCCGGAAAAATCTATTGAAGGAAAACAAGTTGAATATTCTCCAAGAAATATTTTCCGTGGAGGATTGAATATAAATCACAAGCGATTCAACGTTTACTGGCAAACAAATTTTGTGGATGAAGTATTCACCAATGCGGAGAACACTGTTATACCAAACAGTACTGCGACCAATGGAATTCTGGCAGCATATCTCGTACACGATTTAGGCTTTGGGGTGAAGATATCTGATAATTATTCTCTTAAAGCAGGCGTTAACAACCTAACGAATACCATGTATGCCACGCGAAGATCAGGCGGATATCCAGGACCCGGAATTCTCCCAGGCAATGGAAGAACTGTGTTTTTGACCGTTCAAATTAAGCTTTAGTTTGAAATCATAAAACCACGAGCGGAAGAACTGTTCGCCTTCCATTAGACAAACCGAGAGTAACAAAATATTTCCCTGGTTTAAACGAACTGCTACTAATATATTCTCCTTCATACGATGAAAATTCCATGAGTTGCTTTCCAAAAACATCGGTTACAAGCACATATTGTATATCCATTTGATTAGGATAGAATACCTGAAATTCATCCTGACAAGGATTTGGAGAAAGATAAAATGAACTTTGACTCATCCCATTCAATCCTAGCCCTTCATTCAATTCAACAGCACCTACATTCGTGTTTAAGCTATTTCTTGGTAATCCAAAATAATCCTCAGAAACACTAACGGTATTCGGTGCACTCATGAACAAATCAGGATAATACGTTGAATTCGGAGTGAGTTGATCCAATGCTGTTGTTGGATCGAGATTTACAGGTAAGGTATTTCGGATCAGATCTGTGGCTGCATTAAAAGCAAAACCGGGATTCATATTGAGTAAATTGTATCCATAGCTTAATCCCGGCTGCGGATTTAGAGGAGCTGAAAACAATTTGTTATTGTTGAGACTATCTGCATTGGCTGTGACGATATTTCGATCAATACTTACATTAATGAATGTAAAATTCGGTACAGGTTGACCCAAAAGCGTTTCGTGCGAGATGCTCACCTGCGCCCCATTTCCAAATTGCTTCCCAATAATTGAATTGTGTCGAATCTGAATATTGGAGTATATACCATTTTGAATGGCACTGTATATTCCTTGCCAGAGATTGATCCCCAGCGTATTGAGTATAATATTATTCTCAATGAAGATATCCTTCATGTAATGATCCGTCACGTAGACAGTAAAGGCCTCCAATCCCATTAAAATTCCTGACACCACCTTCGTTTCATTGTAGATCCTATTGCGGTGAACATGGGCATATTGCATTTTATCGAGGTAAATATTCGCATAGTTATCGTGTAATAGATTTCCGCGAACTTCTGCCGTATCACAAAAATCAAAGTCAATTCCTTCACCTGAATTATCGTGCACATGATTATTCAAGGCAAGATTGTGACTGGTATTCCAGAATTTAATGGCTGAACCCCATTGTGACTGAGGCGTATTGTAATTGACAGCATCATGCACATGGCAATTGGTGATATTGAAACGTTTCGCGCGCGGAATAAGCGTTGAAGAACCATTGGCATTGAGCGCACCAATTCCGACAAGAATACCGTGTCCTGCTGTCATTGCAACGTCGACACTGTCAATCCAGATGTCATGCGAATTCACAACGATGCCACTGTAGTTGTATCCAAAACGAACTCCATTGTCAGTGCTGTAGTTAATGTCTACATTCTTTACATGAATATTGCTTCCCAGAAGATAGATCATCCCACTACCGGGACTCACTGTAATCGCTGATCCATCAAACAAGACATCCCCTTTTCCTCTAACACTCACATTCAATCGCTTGGAACCGATTACGTATTTATTATAGGGTTGATTAATCTGTTGTGCATAGGTACCGGAATAAAACACGACTTCACCATAAATATCACCCGTCTGACTTCCTGAAAGTGTATTCAATCTATCCAAGGCCATACTGAAGGTAGCTAAAGGCGAAAGACTATCTCCAGAATTCGCATCATTTCCAACAGGAGCAACATATACTCGATAGGAAGGCACAATCAGAATCGGTTCTTCAATAACAACGGTTTGACCTAAAAGGCGAGTCACAGCCGCCAAAACGAGAATTGTTAGAATGCTTTTTTTCATGGTAATCAAAAATACCATTTTCATACACTGAATCGAAAATTCAATTCGAACAATTCATTGTTTAAGGTGTTCAAAAAGAAAACATCATGGGAAATTACTTGATTATTGGAGGTTCATCTGGTATTGGCAAAGCAATACGTGAACAACTTCACTCACAGGGACATACAGTTTATGCGACCTTTTTTAAAAATGATTCCATGAAATCGGATTCGAACTTCCATTATCTGAATGTTCTTTCGGAAACTCCCGATCTCGATTTTCTTCCTGACACTTTAGATGGTTTTGCTTATTGTCCGGGAGCGATCGATCTGAAACCCTTTCATAGAATAAGCGAAGAAGCAATTATGGAAGATTTCAACCTTCAAGTGCTCGGTGCAGTAAGAATTTTGAAATTAATCCTACCAAAACTTAAAGCCTCTGGCAAAGGTTCCGTGGTATTCTTCTCAACGGTTGCAGTTCAAACGGGCTTCCCTTTTCATGCTCAAGTTTCCATCAGTAAAGGAGCGATAGAGGGATTAGCGCGCTCATTGGCGGCGGAATTAGCACCAACCATTCGTGTGAATGTGATTGCACCTTCACTAACGCACACTCCTCTTGCAGAAAAGTTATTGAGCAGTCCGGAAAAAATTGAATTAAATGGACAAAGGCATCCAATGAAACGTATAGGAACACCTGAAGATTTAGCTGAAGCTTCCTGTTTTCTTTTGTCGGATAAATCGAGTTGGATTACCGGACAGATCATCCATGTTGATGGAGGAATGTCATCACTCAAAATCGGTTGAATTAACGCTTACTGATTTTATTACCTGTGATCGAACGTTGCCGTGAACACTTAAACCGGTCAATATCCTGAGATCGTTTTTTCGAATGTTTCGTCTGGCAATTTTCCACGCGTGCTCTCCAACGTTTATAAGAGCTAAACTTCAATTCTCTTTTCATAAGGGCTTTGACATCTGCTTCCTTCAAACCAAATTGTTTTTCGATTGCATCAAAAGGTGTCCTGTCTTCCCAAGCCATTTCGATGATACGATCAAGTTCTTCCTCCGTCAATTCTGTATTTGTTTGTTCATCCTTGATTAACATGTATGCCATCGGGGAAGGAAGGTCGCTGTAATAGCAGTAGTTTTGATCGATTTGATTGCCCTTCATATCTTTTTAAACCAACATGAATCAAGAATGTTCAAATGATTTTTGGAAAAACAAAAAAGAGGAAGTCTCATCCCTCTTCTATAACAGTGCTTTCGAATTATTAATTTCCAGTTACCTCAACCTTGTATGTCGTAAAGAAAGGCCTCTTTTAACAGAATAATCAACAGTCGCAACTTTTGTGATGCCTCCACTTTTTGCTGCTTTTTCAATACTTAAATCTACAGGCTTGATAGCAATCCCCATAAAAATCTTCCTTGATGCAGTCCCGGATTTTACAATTTCGTTTCCTGTTGCAATTCCAGGATAGGACATTGTGCATGATGCCAAAAATCCAGCAGAAACAATTAGTGTAAATAAACTCTTTTTCATGGCTCAATTATTTAGCAGTTACGATCAATTCCTTTTTGGAGAAGATCAGGTAATTGGTTGTTTTCTCATCAATTGTGGCGATCGCAGAAGTGATCTTCCCTTTTTTAGCAGCTTCTTGTAGACCATAATTTTTGTTCAGATAAATTGTCTGAAACAATACGATGGATTCAGAAGTTCCGCGCAATTCTCCAATTTCAGCTTTTGAAGCCGTCACCGGTAAAATTACCGTACATGAGGACATCGCACCAGCGATGAATCCTGCAATAGCAATATTTCTTAAAACTTTCATGGCCGATAATTAATTTCCGTAAACAATAGTTTTTGTAATAGGGAAGAAAAACACCTTCGTCGTCATTTCCACAGCGCCAATGACTGTAATGTTCCCTTTCTTAGCAGCAGCTTTAATCGAAGTGTCGCTGTTACCAATAAGTTTTGATTTGGCAACTCCAACCTTTGTGCCCATTGGTTCACCGGTCAATTGATAGGTCCGTGAAATTGTACAAGAACCTAAACCCAGTGCCAATGCAGAAATAAAAAATAGTTTCTTCATAGTAATTGATTTAGAATAAGCTCAAGATTAGGAATAATAATCCTGAAAATCAACCCGAAACTGTGCAAGAAAAGAGATTTCTTTGAACATTGCACTGTTCAATCGAGCCAAACCAAGCGATATTCGCTCCTTGGATCATACAATTCCGCCTGCTTTTGCGTATCAAACACCCGTTTACCACGCGGATCATTTCCAACACCCGCCAAATAAGCCCAGTTACCCCAATTGCTTGAAACATCGTAATCAATCAACTGTTCTTCAAAATATGCTGCGCCTAATCGCCAATCCAATTTCAGCCGATCGATTAGATAGGAAGCGACATTCTGACGGCCTCGGTTACTCATAAAACCCGTAAACTTTAGCTCCCGCATGTTGGCATCAACAAAATTATCACCCGTTTCTCCATTCATCCATTTTTCTAAAAGTGTTCGGTCTTGTTCTGTCCCTACTGCCTGAGCTCCGTTAAATCCATTCCTGTAAAAAAGCTGAGCCCCATGTTTCTTCATCATAAAACGGAAATAGTCGCGCCACAACAATTCAAAAATCAACCAATAGGTCGACTCATTGGCTCCATTTAGTTGCTCATACGCTTTAATCTGTTGATGGATCCAACGTGGAGAAATACATCCTTGGGCAAGCCAAGGGGAAAATTTGCTGGAGTAATCTGCCCCCAACAATCCATTTCGGGTTTCCTTGTATTTCGAAATAGACCGTGTCTTGAAAAAATAATGTTCCAGCCTCAATTTCGCAGCAGTCTCACCACCTCGAAAAGCAATCGATGCCCGATCATCCACTTTAAGCTCTGTCAATCCAAGTTCGTTCAGTGAGGGAAGTATTAATTCAGAGATGAATGGACTTTTAATTACTTCAGGAGTTTCGAATGCAGCTCTTACCTGAGTTTCTTTCTCAACTCTTTTACGAAAAGCTGTAAACACATCAGGGATATCTTTGATTCCAAAAGGAAGGTCTACTGCGTGATAAAGCGTGCTTGTACTGTATTCTTCCAACACACATTTTTGTTCCCATAGTGCTTTTTCAACACTTGAAACGAGCACCTTCTCCTCTGTGGCAACCTCCTTTTTACTATAAACCTTTTGGATTCCAAATTCACGAACGATCTGTGGAATCACAAGCTCGGGTTTCCCTATTCGAAAGATTAAACCCGAACCCTTCTCCCGCAGTGATCTTTCCAAGTCAGCCAGGGATTCGAGTAAAAACTTCATTCGATAGTTACCAATCTTTTTGAAGCCAAACTCGTTTTGCTCCAGCAGTCGTTCGTCCAGACAATAAAAAGGAATCACCTCGTCAGAGGCAGAAATAGCATTCACCACAGTTTCGTTATCTGTCAACCGCAGGTCTGTTTTAAACCAAATAAGTGCTCGTTTTGTCATAACTCGTCGATTTGTTGCAGGTACTTTTCCGCTTGAGCAAGTAGGGCGGTTCTCGTTTCGTTATCCATTTTTTTCCAAACATTGTACATCATACCAATGCGCGGATTTTTCGCAAGTTTCGATTCGTGGCGGTCATAAAAATTCCAGTACAGGCTGTTAAAGGGACAAGCCCTCTCACCCACTTTTACAGATTTTAAGTAAAAACATCCTGCACAATAATCACTCATTTTGTCAATGTAAGCCGCCGTACTGACGTAGGGTTTCGTCCCAACAATTCCGCCGTCGGCGAACTGACTCATCCCTCTGGTATTGGTAACTTCAACCCAATCAAGTGCATCGATGTAAATTCCAAGATACCATTGATCCACCTCATCCGGATCGATACCGGCAAGCAGCATGAAATTACCCGTGACCATTAGGCGTTGAATGTGATGTGCATATGCTTTATCCAAAGACTGACCTATCGCATGTTTGAGGCAATTCATTTTGGTCTGACCTGTCCAGAACCACTTGGGTAATTTTCTGTCGTGACCGAAAAAGTTCAGTTGAGCATAATTCGGCATGTAACTCCAATACACTCCGCGCATAAATTCACGCCAACCGATGATCTGTCGCACAAAACCTTCCAATTGATTGTAGGAAATTTTATCTGGATCATTTTCCCAAGCCACAGTGGCTTTCTCGATCACCTCCTTGGGAGACAGCAATTTGATATTCAAGGCAAATGACAATCGGGAATGATAGACTGACCAGGCATGGACGGTCATCGCATCTTCAAAGGTCCCGAACAAAGGCAGGCATTCCTCGACAAAAAAGTCAAGTAGTTCAAGAGATTGCGTTCGGGTTACAGGCCAGACAAATGATTTTGGATCGATCGAACCAATTGTTTTCACTCCTTTTTTATCGATCATCTCAACGATCTCGCTCACATCATTTTTGAAAAGAAACGGCAGAGTTACCACATGATTTTTTGGAAGTTTTTTTCGGTTATCGTGATCGTAGTTCCATTGTCCGGTAAGCGGTTGTTCCCCCTCCATGAGTACGTCCTGTTCTTTACGCATACGTCGATAAAAACTTTCCATTAGGTAGGTTTTCTTGCCTTTGAAAAATACCGAAAACGTTGTTCGAGTGGTAAAAAAATGTTCCGTGTCGCAGACAGCGAAAGGAATCAATAACTTTTCTGTAAACGATTTTAATTCCTCATCCACTCGGTATTCATCAGGAAACTGGTACTCAAACCTTTTAGGGTTCAATTGGTCGATTAGGTTTTTACAATTCAGTGAAAACGAATGCTGGTTCTTTGGATCATCCAAAGTGATATAGATAACCTGATGTCCTTTATCGGTTAGGTATTTTGCAAATTCCCTCATCGCGGCAAAAAAACCAGCGACTTTCTGAATGTGATGTTGCACATAATCCGTTTCGGAACGAATTTCCATCAATACATAAGTCACATCCGGACGCACTTGATCGAACCACGAATGCTGATGGTTCAATTGATCTCCGAGGATCAAACGCAGAATCTCAGTTTCCCTATTCATTCTGTCTTCCCTTTTTTATCTGAGCGGCAACGGTCGCTGCAATACTTGACCTGGTCCCACACCTTTTCCCATTTCTTTCGCCAAGTGAAAGGGCGGCCACATGTGACACACTGTTTTTCAGGTAGATGCTGCTTTTTGACTCCCTTCATCTGATTTCTTTTTAGTTCTGCGCCCTCTCCCCGGTCGACTCACATGTTTACTCAGAATGCGTTTACCCTCCTCTTTCACCAAAGTATCTTTCCTGAATTCATAAACGATATCGCTCGCGTGTTTTCTGGATTGCTCCAGGTCTACAATTGGTTCAGGATAATCCAGTCCAATTTGACATTGATAGAATTCCTGTTCAATAGGACTTAATTTCCAAGGTTCGTGGATTAGTTGATTCGGAATGTGAGTCAACTCCGGAACCCACTTCCGAATAAAAACCCCCTCCGGATCATGGTCCTCCGAATTTTTGATTGGATTGTAAATTCGTATTGTGTTGATGCCTGTTACACCGGATTGCATTTGCAGCTGTGGGTAGTGGATTCCCGGTTCGTAATCTAAAAATTGTCGTGCTAAAAAATGTAGATCACGCCAGTCCTGCCAGAGATTGTAGACAAAGAACGAAACCACCATGGCCCGCATCCTGAAATTCAGGTAACCCGTTTGAATCACACAACGCATGCAGGCATCGACGATCGGCACACCTGTTCTTCCCGCCTGCCAGGCTTTGATAAACTCCTCATTCCGGGGTTTCAGCAATTGATCATACGCCCGGTTGACGTTCTCAAACTCCATTCTGCATTCATCCTCGAACTTTTGGATAAAGTGACAATGCCAGTGCAGGCGAGAGATGAAATTGGAAAGCGCCCTTTTATTCTGAGCCTTGTCATAATGCTGTAAAGTGTAGCGGTAAACCATCCGCATACTGATGTTTCCATACGCCAGGTACGGAGAAAGTCGGCTGCATCCTTTTCTGCTCAGCTCAGGTTTGGAAATATGCTTGCTGTAATTCGTGTAGCGCTCTTTCAGAAAACTACCCAAGTAACGCCATGCAAGCGTTTCGCCACCCTCTTGAAAATTTTTATTTCGTGTCGTTATTTCAGAAGGCAATGGATATCCTTTTAGCTTCTCATAAAAATCGCTGTCTAACTTCACATAACTCCGGAACTCCTCCTCCACCAATTTCGGGAAGGTCATCATCGTTTCCTTCCATCGTTTGTCCCAGGTTGAGCGGTCCTTTAATTTTCGGATGATGCCATTGGTTCTAAATTCCTTCCAGTTCCATTGCTGTTGTTCGCAGAACGCTTTAACACTCAGATCCCTGTCAAATGTGAGCCGATTACCAATCTCCTGATGGGAGAATAGATACTTTACTTCATACTGTTCATTGATCGCCTCAAAAACCGTTTCAACCTCCTGATGAAACACATACAATTGCACATCGATGCTCGTTAGCTTCTGTTGCATATCCTGCAAGGATTCGTGCACAAAACGCCAGTGTCTTACATCGCTGTCATCATACCCCATGATGGATGGTTCAAAACAATAGAGCAACAATACAGGAAAACCACTCTTTTGCGCCTCGAAAAGCGGCTCATGATCCGTGAAACGCAGATCACGTTTG
>JAJTDX010000044.1 GCA_021298235.1 Cryomorphaceae bacterium
AAGTATGTTGATCGAATTGGCACGTGCGGTTGAAAACCATGACTTGCAGTTCATGCCGGAGAAAATTATTTCTGTTGCAGAGGTATTGTACAAGGAAGATAAGCTTTATCTGGAGACAGTTTTTGCTCAGAAAATTCACCAAGTATATCAGTGTACGGAAGGGTTTCTGGCTTCTACATGTAAGTACGGCACCTTACATTTTCACGAGGATTTCTTCATTATTGAAAAAAGGTATTTAGATGCCGAATCCAAAAGATTTCATCCAGTGATCACTGACTTAGAGCGAAGTTCACAGCCTGTCATCCGCTACGAATTGAATGACCTAATTATAGAAAAGGAGAATTGCTCGTGTGGAAGTGATTGGTTGGCAATTGAGGCCATCGAAGGGCGTTCAGATGATCTTCTAATTTTTGAAGATACGACGGGTAATTCCAAAAAGATCTTTCCTGATTTTTTTCGCAGAGCGGTCATTCTTGCTTCCAGTGAGGTTAGAAATTATGAGGTGATACAAGTTGCGAAGAATCAATTAGAAGTATTTATAGAGGGCTCGGATGATGCGTATGCCAGCGTGCGACTCGGTATCATCGAACTTTTGCTTCAACAAAACGTGGAGAATATCCGGATCGATCGGATCAAGAGTCCAAAAACAGTAAAAGGAAATAAACTTAGACGAATAAGAAATGAGTTCAAAGCGACCCCTTAAGATCCTTTCCATGGGAAAATATTTACCCAGACAGGTCCTCTCCGTAGAATTGGAAGAGCGATTGTCGATTCCAAAGGGATGGGCCGTGAAATACTCGGGTGTTGAGGCACGCCATCATGTTTCCTTCGAGCATAACGATTATATGGGTGCAAGAGCAGCCGAAAATGCACTGGAAAAGGCAGGATTGTCCCTCAAGGACATTGATATGATCCTCTACGCCGGTGGAACCTTCGATTATGCCATCCCCAATCAAGCCAGCTTAATCAAAAACGAGATGCAAGATGGTAATTTATTCCATCCTGAATGTGTGGATATCGACTGTACTTGTCTTTCATTTATCGCCGCCTTGAATTTTTCTTCAAACGTTTTGGATGGGGAGCAATACCGTACTATTCTTCTTATTTCTTCCGAGATTTCCTCCAAACACCTCAATCCAAACAACTGGGAAACCTCCACACTTTTTGGGGATGCTGCTGTAGCCGCTGTGGTAACACACTCTCCTGAATCGGGAGCTCAACTGATCAAGGGGGGAATTCGTACCTATTCGCAAGGAGTATTAAATACTGTAATTAAAGGCGGAGGACTTAAAAACCCTTTTTCAACGCATCCCTATGATGTAGAGCTTCATTCATTTCAAATGGAGGGAAGACAACTTTTAAAGTTGGCACGGCAAAAAATTCCTGAATTCATGAATTGGTTTTTTAAGGATATCGACTATACGTTCGAATCAGCACCTGTCATTATTCCACATCAAGCATCAAAGATGGGGATGGTCCTGACGGAAAGTTTATTTAATCTGCAACCAGGACAAATGAAGAGCACCCTTAAAGAATATGGGAATTGCATTGCAGCCTCTATCCCACTTACCTTGCACGACTGTATCGAAAAAGGAGAACTACAGCGCGGAGATTTATGCATGTTGTCGGGAACTTCAGCAGGATTTTCTGTAGGCGCATCCCTCTTGATCTACTAACTTCATTCGTCGACATGTTTCCCTTCCATCTTATCTTCGGGATTTTTTCAGTTCGCTATAAGAATATGCGTTTCCCGAACGGAAAGAGAATCTTTATGGTCCTACTTTTAGCTCCGGTATTCTTAATATTATTGATTGTCAATAGAATCTTTCTCTTACTGGACTATCAGTTTGCACCCCAATTCCTCAAAAAACCAATCGATTCTCCCGTATTCATTGTTGGTTCTCCCCGCAGCGGCACAACGTTTCTTTTTCATTCATTGGCTGCGAAAAATGATGATTTTACTTGCTTCAAACTTTGGGAGATCGTTTTTGCCCCTTCCATTCTTCAGAAAAAACTCGTGCTGATAATTCGCAAATTCGATCGAATCATTGACAGTCCGTTAAAAAGATCCATGCTGTTTATGGAAAAGCTCTTACTTAACAAACTAAAAACCATTCATCCGATCGGATTGAACTTGCCGGAGGAGGATGAGGCCATTTTGCTATGGGACCTTAGCTCGTTGTATTTTAATTTCTTTTATCCGGAAGCTCATTTTTTCGATGAGCTCTTGCTTTTTGACCAAAAACTATCGCTCCAAAAAAGGACACGTACAATGAGGCGGTATCGACGGTATATTCAGAGACACCTGTATGCGTTCAATCCAGATGGGAGCAAGCAATTCCTGTCCAAGAATCCGATGATGATGTGTAAGCTGGAAACCGTTAAACTCCTTTTTCCGGATGCACTAATTTTAAATACCAACCGGTGTCCGGGCACGGTAATCCCTTCAACGATCGCTCTCAACCAAGCGCTTTACGGCATGTTTACCTCTAGGAAATGTTCAGATGAGGTCAATGAACGTACAAAGGAGATACTCATTGCGTGGTATCAAATGGCACATAGTGCATTGCTAAAGTATGAGACCAAACTGCACATTGATTTTAATAAATTGGTTTCCAGAGACGAAGCACTTCAACTAGACATTTCCCGTATAGTACAAAGGGATCTTGGACTTTTTTTGAAACCCATACACGATGGAAGTGTAGCGCACAAAAGCAAAAATCGTTATGAGCCGATGAGCGAAAATGAGCTCCACGAAGTGCTATCGGAACTGCCTTTTCTTGAAAAATATTGCCCAAACAATCAAGTATGATTAGGGAGGAACAGCTGTCGATCAATGGAGCAAAATTGAATTTTGCCGTAGCCGGGAATGGTTCGCCCATGATCTTTTTACACAATGGTGGCGGGTTCTGGCAGTCATGGGAGCATCAGCTAAACTATTTTAGCACATTCTATACAGTTTACGGAATCGACTGGCCGGGATTCGGAGAATCTGATCCCCCTGAAGGGTTACTCACTTTGGAAGTTCTGTATGAAGCCCTCTGTCGGTTCATTACTGAGAAACATTTGTCAAAGGTTATCCTCGTTGGGAACTGCATCGGGGCATCGGCGGCCTATCTGTATGCGCAACGGCACCCCGAACAAGTTCGGGCTCTTGTGTTGGTCAACATATGCCCGGGCAAACTGATGTTTCCACGATTCTTATTGCGCTCTTTGGTGCCTTCGTTAAATAACTATCCAAGACTGAAAAAAATGGCCAGCGGCTGTTTGAAGTGGGTATTTCTCTGTTCTCCCGTCAAAAGGAAATTTCCTAGAATTCTTTTTGGGAACCTGTACAATCCCAAATCAGAACTATTTTTAAAATACATTGAAAAATTCAAAACAGACCAACAAACAAAGTCAAGGATCAATTTACTTTTTTCCGTTCATACCTACACATTTAAAACTTATCTGAGTAGCCAAATGAATATTCCACATTTACTTTTGTGGGGCAACGAAAATAGGGTAACCTCTTATTCCAGACATGGAAGGTACCATCGCAGATTATTACATCCATCACGCTTCGAACGGATTCCTGACTCGGGACATTTGTGTATGTATGAACAACCTGAATTAGTAAATGGCATAATTGAGCAATACCTTCTGCACACCCCTTGAATCAAGCATCTTTGGCTTTTGGAAAAGCAATAGAAAAGGTTGTTTTTTGCTCATTTGAATCCAAATGAAGTTTTCCATAATGCTCGGCAATAATATTAGAGACAATACTTAATCCGAGGCCTGTGCCATTTCTTTTTTGCTTTGTTGTAAAGAATTTTTTAAAAATTCTCTAAACATCCTCTTCTGGAATTTGGGGCCCGTTATTTCCGCGCAATCTGAATCGGAATAAAGCCTCCACAATTTTTAGACTATTGCTTAAGTCAATAAGCTCTTTTTTCTGAGTCAAGTCCTCGCGAATGAATCTGCTCAGGTTGGAAATCACATCAGAGGAACGATCTACGGAAGACTCAATTCCCCCAAGGAATGAATTTAACATAAACAGATCTTTCATCACACTAAGAACTTCACCGGGATTTGAAAATTGAATAATCTCTTCCAGAAACCTTTCATTCTCAGGCAAAAATCCCGCCTCCGCCACCAGCGATGCCAATTGCTGTTCGTCTGGTTTACCTGTTAATTTCTCCAGCTTCTCTTTAATAATTTTAGCCGACTGTAACTTTTCGATTGAACCTCTAAAAATACTATGGTCCGGGTATAGATTAATGGTGTCAAAAATGAAATTCAATTCTTTAGGCGATAGTTGTTGAACTTTCGTAAAGAGCTCAGGTTGAACCATTCTGATATTTTGTGATGCTGCTTTAATCGAGGCTAAAGGAGTATTCAGGTCATGCGCCACCCCCGCTGCTAATTCTCCAATTGTTACAAGTTTATCTTGAGCGATTAATGAATTAGATATTTCAAGATTTACCCTAGTTTTTTCAAGTACTTTGGCTTCTAGTGTCTTATTCAGCTCTCTCAATTCCAATTCAAACTCTTTTCCTTTTCGGAAATTCGTGTAAAGAGAAAAGTACACATTGAGCATGTCTTCAAGCTCCTCGTGTTTGGCAGGAATCTTTGCATTATCTGAAAGCATTACCAATATTTCATCTTCATTCTGACGACCAAAAAACCGATAGAGATAGACAGTTTTAATATCCGCTCTTACCTTAAAGAAGGACTCAATAAAATGATTTGTGTGGGAGTTTTCAGAAATAAATGTATTCAACCCATTGTTGAACATCTCCAATTGAGCTTCGGTTATTTGTGCTTGGTTGGTAATGTGATTCAGGGGACAACTTTCAGCATTATACTGACAAAGTAAATTGCCACCTTGCACCTTAAAAATTCCTAAATGGACAAATCCGAGATTAGAAGAAATTATTTGAAGCGTTTCACTCACTACATCATTTTTGTCGGCATCTTCTTTACTCTCCAAAAAGGTTCGCGAGATATCGAGTAAGAGTTTATTTAATTGATTTTTATTTTCGATTTCAGTGGAGATTTCCTTGATTGTACCTTCCAATCCCTCAAGCAGATTTTTATTTTGTGTATCTAGCTCAACAAGGTTTTCTCTTAGTTGAAATAGAGACTGATTTAGAACACTTATTTCATCCGTTCCTTTGGAGGTTTTTATCTCCACATTGTAGTTGCGGGAACCAAGAGCTTTAGCAATCTCAATAGCCCGAAAAATTGGCCTGGAAAGGAAGAGAACAGAGAATCCAAAAAGGAGGGTAGATGCGAAAACAGCAATGACTGTTAGGTACATGAGGGGTCTATTTAGCTTTTTTAAGACGAGAAGATCTTGAGCCCTTGAAGAAGCGATTATTATCTCCCCCTTAAGAATAGTTGTCGAGATTGGAGACCGACTGTAATAATACTTTTTAGTGTCAAACCGAAGCACTCGATTCTTCAAATTTCTTGGTGCACATGCCACAACCATTTTTTGTCCATCGGGAAGCGTTTCGGCGAGAGCCACATAAGTGTAATGCTCGCTTTTCTCAATATCATTCAATAGGCCCCTCAAAATGCCAAAATCATCCATTTCCAGAGCCGTTTTAACAGCATTAGAGGTGATTCTTGCATTTACATTGAATTCTTCGCGCGTATGCTCTTGAAGCAAAGAAAGCTGCATTTCATTGTAATAAAGCGCAAGAGGAATTGAAATCACCAACCCAAGCCCAGTAAAAATGAGCCAGATGCGAAAGGCAATAGAGCGGTGGATTTTCATGAGATCGCCTTTATTGTACACTTATCTTGTAAGCTCCCCCTTTTCATCCCTTTAAAAATACTACTTACCTGACTTTTTGTTAGGCTCGTGATCCCTAAAGTGTTACCAACAACAGTTACCTTGCCCCAGTCAGCCTGACTAAAACCTGAAAAACCAATCAGCAGTAAAAGTATCAGAAAACTATATCGCATATGCCAATTGTAATTTTATTTCATACTTATTTTGAATACCCGGCACGTTTGAGACACGGTTCATCGGCCCATACCTTTCTAATTGAATTTTGAGGTTACATTTTGGATCAAATTCCCAGCGGAACCCAAGCGAGTATTTCAATCCATTCACAGGATTGATATGAAGTTCATTTGGAGCATGCTGCACCAGGTCCATCATTACAAAGGGCACATATTTGTCCTTTAACTTATAACCAAGGTAGGTATAGTTCGAGAGGTTCTGTGCCATTCCCAATGAATCTGTTTTATTTACCACAAAAGCAAATTCATTCAGAAATTCGAGGTGTTCGCCAAAGTACGCAAAGGAGGTATAGAACTGGTCTGTGGTTAATTCATCATGATAGCTCATGTTGTGTGCACTGCCCGAGTGTGAATGCGCTCCATGGTGATTGTTTGGAAGAAAGTCGTGATAATAGCCAGCCTGGAGCCGCATGTTCTCAATAGGTTTAATATGAGCTGAGGCCAGATACGAAAAATTTACCCCTTCGCTTCCAAAATCTGTAGACTCCATGCTATTTCCGATTTGCAGATCATAGCCAAAGTTCAAAGGACCTAAATTTTGTCCCTGTGCCCTAACTCCAAGTGTATGGATCGGCATGAAATAATCAAAATTCTGCGGACGGTCAATGGTAGGAAAGAACAGCCTGCCATGGTGATATACATCATTCCAATAATTCAGAGGAGAGTGAACTTTACCTACGATCAAACTGTGTTGACCTTTGTAGTTATATTTTAGAAAAACTCTCTCAATACTCACCCCGTACCCAGAAGAACTTTTACTGTCTTGACGAACAACAACTTCAGAAAGGAATGACAGCTTTTTGTTCAAGCGGCCATTGACAAACAAATCGTGTTCACCGAGTTTGAAGGCACTTTCGTATTCATTGTTGTCCGGCTTATGGTATAATTCATATTCAACATGTCCGAAGCCATTCACCTGTATATTCGGTTGTGCCAACATATAAAGAGGCACTAAAAAAAAGAGAAGTAAAATTTTTGATTTCATTTATTTAAATTTTAGGTTTAGCGGTAAGCACTGATTCAGTTTGTCCAATAAATCATCATTATCCCAAGGTTTGGTAAGGTAAAAATCAAGCAAGCCATCCTCTTCCAAATCAGAAACCAAGATAGCATTGGAGTTTCCTGAAAGCATAATTATTTTCACATCCGGAAAACGTTCTTTTACAATTCGAACGACCTCATCTCCTCGCATTAAAGGCATCTGAAAGTCTATAATACAAGCTACTGGTTCAACTCCAACAGAAGCATTTCGGCTTAGAAGTTCAAGAAATAAATGAGGGTCATTTTCTACTTCAAGTACTATATTACTGCCTTTTAAAACGCTGGAAATCTGGAACCTTAGGATTACGGTTATGAGTTGGTCATCGTCAAGACAATAAATACCTTTCATGTCAGGTTGAAGTTGTAGGTTGCTTTAGTAAAGGATGCTAATTTAAATTAAAAAAATGAACAAACAAATATTTTAAGTCCTAAGAGATAATTATATACGTACGGCAAATACGCACACATCATCTACTTGATCTTGTGATCCCTTCCACTCATCAAACTCATTACTAATGTCTTTACTCATTTGATTTAATGGGGCATCAGAATTATCCAAAAGAATAGATTTAAATTTTGTGTATTTTAACTTCTTGCCATTTGAACCACCAAACTGGTCAGCATACCCATCACTAAAGAGCACAAGAAGATCATTTTTCTTTAATTGAACCCGATGATTTATGAATGGAATTCTCTCGGAGTACGGACCAACAGGCTGTTTATTGCCTTTTATTTCAGTAAGCTCATTATCCGAAATAATATACAATGGATTGTTAGCACCAGAAAATTCTAATTCATAGGTTAAAAGATCTATACAACACAGACTAAGATCCATTCCATCTTTCACCTCTGAATTGCCCTCTTGTTTGAATGCATCTTCCACTAAGACACTCAGTTTATCTAAAATATCAGATGGGCGCTGAAGCTCAAATTCTCTTACCGCGCGATTCAAGCCATTGTTCCCTACAATACTTAAAATTGCACCCGGGACACCATGACCCGTACAATCAACGACCGCAAAATATACCTTGTTGCCAATCTTTCTTACCCAATAAAAGTCCCCTGAAACAATGTCTTTCGGGCGATAAAAAACAAAAAAGTCGCCAAAACAATCTTTTATGTAATCATCTGTTGGAAGAATGGCGTCCTGAAGTCGCTTGGCATACTTGATGCTGTCCATGATGGAGCGGTTCTTGTCCTCCACTAACTCCTTTTGCTTTTCGACCAACTCTTTTTGTTCGATAACTTCGGCTGTGCGCTCCTTAACCAGGCTTTCAAGTTGTTCTTTTTGTCGAAGGATCCGTCGGTTAGCGAATTTAATTATCCAATAAAAACTCAAGACAAAAATCAACACATAGAGTGTATAGGCCCACCATGTTCTGTACCAGGGGGGTAGAATCACAAACTTGAAAGAGGCAGTATCAGAAACATTTCCGAAGACATTTTTGGCTTTGACTAAAAAAGTATATTTCCCCTCATTGAGATTGGTATACCCTTTTTCAGATTTAGAGGACCAAGGTGACCATTCTTCATCCTGACCGACAAGCTTAAAACTATAGAGGGTCTTCCCTTCGTCAATAAAACTTCCAGCTGCAAATTCGAAACTAATTCCCTTGCTGGTATATTTTATTTCAGAAACCATATCATTGGGCTGCAATATCAGTGGGTTGCCAGAGGAGGATCGGAAAGCACCAGAAAACAATTCTTTTTCACCTACACTAACTTTTCTCAGAAGTACGTGGTAAGGAAGGGTATATTCTTTGCGAACACTTGAATTATACAAGAGAACTCCGTTTGGTCCACCAAGCCAAGTGAAATTGTTCTCGTAATAAATTCCATGCATGATCTCAGAGGTCATCTGCCTAAAATCATTGGAATTCCAACGATGTGTGCCGTCATTTTCGAAGTAACCGATTTCAAACTGGTTGTTCTTCAATGCAAGTACTGCCCAAACCTTACCAGAGCCATCTTTCATAATTCGATGAACACTGCATTTTTTAGGTAGCTTATATTCCGTGGAGGGTAGCAGTTTATCCTGAGAAATACGAAACAGCCCTTTATCATTACCTACGTAAGGGACATCATCTATCACAGAAATAAATGTTGGACCATCATCCGGATTTCCAATAATCTTCTTGGAGTGTTTCTTTCCTTGAGCTGTCACATGACTCTTTATGATACCATTCTGAATGGTTCCGAGCCAAAGAGTACCATCATCTTCCACAGAAATGTTAAATATTTCTTCATTGAAGCCACTTAGATAACCCTGATCTATGAAATATCCATTAGCCCAAATTAGTTTACTGAGGCCGTCATAGTTTGCAACAAATACTTCATTTGGATTCAACGGTGACTGAACAAAATTATATGGTCCACATTTTGAAACAAAGGTCAATGGACCATTTCGGTCTTTCATCATCCAAACACCATTATTGGCCGCAACCATAAGAACAGTATCCTTCCCGAATACCAAGGTCTTTATCCCGTAGCAATCAATATTCAACCCAGGCAACCTAACTATTCGGTCGCTCATTTTTGAATACGATTCATTCAGGTAGAAAATACCACTCAGGGTAGCAAAATACACCCTTCCCTTAAAACTACATATACTCTCTACACCGCTTGAAAGACCATGATTCACCCCGAACCTACTCACTGGTGTAATTACATCAATCTTCGAAATCCCTTTGTTTGTGCCGACCCAAATAGAACCCTCCTTATCGAGAAACTGACAATTGACATTGTTATCGATGAGTCCATTTGTAATATCGAGCTGATAAGTAAGCCGAAACTCTTTATCATAGATAAGCAAACCATCCGAAAAAGAACCAGATGAGAAATACCGATCGAATACATTGATAGCATTGTAAGTGGGCCTACTAAAACTCAACGATACTTCATTTAATTTTGAAGGATCAGTAAAGTTGAAAATATTTCCCTCTGAAGTCTGAATGTAAGTACCATTAGAAAAGTTAAGAATGGAATAAATTTTATTTTGACTGCTGAAAAATGATCCGTTCACAACAGGCTTGAATTTTCCTTGAGAGAGGGTATACAACCCAGATTTTTCCTTTGCCACATAGATTTTTCCATCTGCATGAAAAACACCATAAATTGGATCTTCCTTTGAGGATGAATAAACAGTAAACTTGCCTTTAGAATATTGAAGTATCTGCGCGCCATATTGAAAAAAAACTCCCTCGTCGTATGGAATAATCTTACGTGGGGCCTTTAAATCAGGAGTGGTTATAAATTTACTCCTCAAAGATTTAAACTGAACTTTACCGTTCTTATCCGCAGCTAATACACCAAGATCCTCACGGGCAGCTACATATATCTGACCTGTCTTGTCAGCAGCAAGTGAATTCACCTCACGCGAATCTCCATTCTTGTTGTATACCTTTATTGTTCGCCAGTTGACACCATCGAATTCCAAAACACCGGATTTATTACCAAAATACATGACTCCTCTGGCATCTTGTGTAATAGAAAACATTTGAGTGTGGCCATTATATTCAGCATTCGAATAATTTCGAATGTTCAATGAACCAAAAATACTTCCATACTGAGCCCTGACTTGTTGCACGCAAAATAGCAACAAGAGACAAATCAACCTTTTGAGTAAAATGGAAAATCGCTCTAACACAAGTCAAAAATAAAAAAAGCCCCCGATTTACGGAGGCTTTCTTTTAGTTTTGAATAACAATACGTTTTAGCAGTGTTTTCTCACTTGTTGACAAGGTCAAAGTGTACACTCCATTTTGTAAGTTGGAAACATTGATTTCTGAAACAAATCCATCATATATATTTCCCGTATTTCCCGAATATACTATTCTACCTTGAGCATCGATGAGTTTGAGCTCAGCATTGGTATAATTCCCTACGGAAATTCGTGTAAATAGACTTCCCGTCGCTGGGTTCGGATAAACAATGAACTCATAATCTTGTGCTATTTGTATCAATCCTGCATCATCCAATGGTCCCGCAATTGCCTCCGTTCTATTCGAGCGCGTTGTATTGTTGTTCTCTACACGAGTAGAGACACATCCCTGATCAAGAACTACCTCTACCAAATAATAGAGCGATGTTGCTGTTTGTAGTGGAGCAGCAAGATCACTGTAAGAGTTTACATTGCTTGGTAGAGAAGCAAGCTGTTGCCATCCACCCTGGTCGTCATAACGCAAGATGTTGTATGACGCATAATTAAAACCGTCATATCGGTCCCAAATTAAATTCACCTCGCCGCTGATTCCAATGTTTTGTGTAAGGTGAATTGTTTTGTGCAAAGAGCTTAATTCCGACTCTGTTCCGCAATTGTCAACAGCAGACACACGATATCGATATGCTTGAACAGCAGGATTAGAGATGGTATCGATGAAAATACTCAAGCTGTCATAAGGAACACGACCAATATTGTAGTACAATCCAGCCTGACTACTTTCACGGTAGATGTTGTAGTATGCAATGTCACTTTCGGAGAATTTCTCCCAAGCAATTTTATTGTTTTGAGATGAAGTCACTGTCACAACACAAATCGGATCGGTCTCTGGTGTGATGTAGTCAATTGTAAAAATCTCTGTGCTAAAACAACCATCTGCACCAAATAACTTTACTGAGTATTGGCCCGGAAGAAGACCAGTGACGTCCTCTGATGTCTCCGAATTTGACCATATATACGTATACGGGGCATTTCCTCCAAAAGGTGAAATATAAATTCCGCTACCGCCAACTCCACAACCCACCTGATTGATTGAATCAATGATAATCGCCGGAGCGGGTGTTTCACTGATTGCCACCACAGCTTGTGTCAAACAACTTTCATTATCCAAAACATTGACCTGATAAACTCCTCCTGCTAGTCCGGTAGCAACAGGTCCTGTTTGCCCATTAGACCACAGATACAAGTATGGGCCTGAAGTACCTGTCACCAGAGCCGTGGCAGTACCGCTGGAAAAACCGCAAGCCGCGGGTGTCTTCGAAAACTCTACTGACACCTCATTTGGCTGACTGACATAAACAGAGGCAACTGATATACAGCCTTCTCCATTGGTGGCAACCACCTCGTAGGGACCAGCAACCAAGCCATAAATATCCTGGCTACTTTCCCCATTAGACCACTGATAAGTAATTCCTTCTGTATTACCAATTGGTGTAATATCAATAGCACCATTATCTTCACCAAAGCAACTAACAGGAACCACATTACTCACAACCAGAATTGGCGCCTCCTCATCTGAAACAGTTGCAATGGCAAAGCTTCTGCACCCCTTACTGTCTTCAACATTCACTACATAAATACCTTCCGGAACATCCGTTGCAACATGGGTGAATTGCCCACAAGACCATGTGTAAGAGTACGGTGGATTCGGTCCAGCGGCGTACGCCAATACGGTTCCGTTCGATTGTTGGCAGCTCGATTCAATGGAGTTTGTTACTATGGTCATTTGATTATCAGGAACAAACACCTGATTCGTAACAAGGATGGTGTCTCCACAGCTGTTTTTGGCAATCATACGTACTTCATACAATCCGGGATTTTCAAATACATGCGTGACCTGCTCAAAAGAGCCACTTGAAACGGTATATCCTGTATTGTCACCAAAATTCCAAAACAGTTCGTTTCCTCCGTATCCTTTGAAGGTAACCTCCTCTCCAACACATATATACTGCTTGCCAACTTGAAAGAAGCCCGCTTCCTGAATCTGGGCTCCATTTCCGATATTCAGAATGATTTCTTGAGAAGCTGTAAGTCCGCAAGAGTTCGTTACAGAAGCAATGGTCGTATACGTTCCAGGCTGATTGTATGTATACGTTCCCACATGGTATTTAAAAAGGATGCCCTCGTTGAAGATAACAATTGAATCTGTGACACTGACTACATCAGTATTGCCCATATCCCATGTTACCACATGAGTGGGGCTGTATGGAAACCCGACCATCAACACTTCATCTCCAACGCAGTAATCTGATTGAGGTGAAAAGAATTGAACATTCGGAGGGATATTAGAACCCGCAATTACTTCAGAAACGAGTGTCGTGTCATTCCCGCAGGCGTTGGTAACAGTACACAAAACCGTATAAACGCCAGGAGAACTGTAGGAATGGTAGCCTTGCGAACCATTTGCTGTATTGCCATCCCCAAAATTCCAAACTACACTACCTACACCTGTATATTGGTTTCCATTAGAAATTCTGTATTCAAAATCATCACCTACACATATCTGAGCAGGCAATTCATCAATTGAAATGTTTGGATCAACCGGTAAATTATTAACAATGGCAACCTGAGTGTAAAGCGTGGTATCATTTCCACAACCATCGGTTAGCGTTACACTTATGTTATAAATTCCGGGAGCATTGTACTCATGTTTGGGATACCTCAATTGACTGGTTCCTCCATCCCCGAAATTCCAAGAGTAGCTTTGTGCTTTCGCTGTAGAAAAATCTATTTCCGTTCCGGGACAGTAGGATTCGGGGTTGTCTCCATTGAAGTAGGGGCCGATATATGTGTTTCCAGAATAGAAATTCACTTGTCCTACAACCACGGGAATTCCATACGCTGTTCCTACATTTCCACATGCATTTTCAGCAGTAACAGATGGATAGTATGTCCCGGGATTGATATAGATGTGTTGTCCATCTGTGCCCGTAGTACCATCCCCGTAGTTGAATAAATAATTTGGTTGTGACCAATCTGTATAAAAACTCACCTCTGTACCCGGGCATACCCCTTGAGTAAATTCAAGAGCAAGATCAATCACAGGCTGTGAAGGCAAATTATTTAGTACGTTAATCACTTTCTGAAAAGAGGTGTCCCCGCAATTGGATGACACAGAAAATGTAACAATGAACTGACCAAGACTTGGATAGGCATGACTAAAATAGGCTTGAGGTGTTGCTGAAACATCTGAAGTTCCATCGCCATAATCAATTGTAAAGACAACGTTGTTCTCGTTTTGTTGCTGTTCGAAAAAAGCTAGATCTGAAAATTGAACTGTTTCACCCGGACAAATAGAATCTCTTGACATATAGAAATCATTTCCTGGCGAAACAACAGTTATCTGGCGAGTCATATAACCAAGGGTATATCCGGTCGCATCTGTTGTAGAGAGACTGATCAAGTAATTCCCGGGTACATTAAACGTGTAAGTCGGTTCATAGATGTAAAATCCGGTGCCACCCATTGGGCCATTTACATACCAGTTGTACCCTTGAGCACATGTCGATTGATTGTTGAATGTCACTGTTGTTCCAGGACAAAGGAAATTTGGAATTCCGAAATCAGTAATTGCAGCATTGGTTCCACCTTGTCCATATAAAGATATGCTCATATCAAGCGCAACCCAATCAGCATAAGCGTCACTGTCAAAAACAGTTACTGACACATTGTTTAGTGGCAAATAAGGTGTCAAGTCGAACGTTCCTGCTGCACAGATACCTTGAGATACCAAAGCGCCATTGACGTAGATATTTATGTTTGATGTTGCGCAAGAACCTGAATTGAATCCAAAGTTGAGTGTTGCTGCTGAAATAGGCTCCCCGGTGCAAGAAAAATCCGTTATTGTACCAGTCACTTGAGAAGTGTCCCATCCTGCAGCACTAGTGTTTACAACACAATCACAGGCAAATGAGAGTGTAGCACTGATATTGAATATAAAAAGAAAAAGTAGTTTTTTGGTATTCATCTGATTAAACATAATTAGTGTCGGTGACAAAGTTAGGTAATTCACTGATAAATAACACTATTTTGGGATATAAAGAGAAAGGAGGACATTATCCTCCTTTATTTATTCTCCTTGTGTAATTTATACAAATCGCCGCTTCTATCCAGAACACATTTCACATGCATCGGGATTGTCAAGAGAACATGCTATTGCTGCTTGTTGTTCTTCCACTGTTTTGGCTTCAGGCTCAGCAACTACGGCTTTGTCTACAGTAAACTTAATGGCATTGGTAGCCGCCTTTGTACGTAAATAATACATTCCAGTTTTCAACCCTTTTTCCCAACCATAGAAATGCATAGAAGTAAGTTTTCCAAAGTTTGCATTCTCCATGAAAATATTGAGAGACTGGGACTGACAAATATAGGCTCCACGGTCAGCAGCCTGATCAATAATGGCCTTCTGCGAAATTTCCCACGCAGTTTTATAAAGATCTTTTAATCTTTGAGGAATTTCGTTAATGTTTTGGATAGAACCATTTGCCGCCATGATCTTCTGACGCATATCTTTATTCCAAATACCCTCTTTCACAAGGTCTTTGAGTAAATGTTTGTTCACGATGATAAACTCGCCGGACAATACCCTTCTGGTGTAAATATTTGAGGTATAGGGTTCGAAACATTCGTTATTACCCAGAATTTGAGCTGTTGAAGCCGTCGGCATTGGGGCTAGTAAGAGTGAATTTCGGACTCCATGCTTTTGAACTTCTTCCTTAAGAATATTCCACTCCCAACGATCTGTAGGAGTCACTCCCCACATGTCAAACTGGAAGATTCCCTTAGACACCGGGGATCCTTTAAACGTTTCGTACGGACCTTCCGAAATTGCTAAATCTTTAGAGGCCGTCATCGCAGCAAAGTAAATAGTTTCAAAAACCTCGCTGTTCAATGCACGAGCCTGTTCTGATTCAAAAGGATATCCAAGCATGATAAATGCATCCGCTAATCCCTGAACCCCTAAACCGATGGGTCTATGGCGCATGTTTGAATTTCTAGCCTCTTCGATTGGATAAAAATTCTCATCAATAATTTTATTCAGGTTGATTGCAGCTTGATATGTCACTTCGAATAACTTGTTGTGATCGAACTGCCCTTCTTCCGTTACGAATTTCGGCAATGCAATCGACGCAAGGTTACACACAGCTACTTCATCAGGCGCTGTGTATTCAATGATTTCTGTACACAAATTGGACGACTTGATGGTTCCAAGGTTCTGCTGATTAGACTTCGCGTTCGCAGCATCTTTGTAGAGCATGTATGGCGTTCCGGTTTCAATCTGTGACTCCAAGATTTTAAACCATAAGTCTTGCGCCTTAATTGTTTTTCTTCCCTTGCCTTCTTCCTCATATTTCGTGTACAACGCCTCGAATTCAGCACTATGGGTATCAGAAAGACCTGGACATTCGTGCGGACACATAAGAGTCCAGTCTCCATTTTCCTTCACGCGCTTCATGAACAAGTCTGGAATCCATAGTGCAAAAAACAAATCTCTTGCACGGGCCTCTTCCTTTCCATGGTTCTTTTTCAAATCAAGGAAATCAAAGACATCCGCATGCCAAGGTTCGATATACATTGCAAAAGAACCCTTACGTTTTCCACCCCCCTGATCCACGTAACGTGCCGTATCATTAAATACACGCAACATTGGTACAATTCCGTTGGATGTACCATTTGTACCCTTGATATAAGATCCAGTTGCACGGATATCATGGATAGAAAGTCCGATACCTCCTGCTGACTGAGAAATTTGAGCACAAGACTTCAACGTATCATAAATACCGCTAATGCTATCTTCCTTCATGGTCAACAAGAAGCAAGAAGACATCTGTGGCTTCGGCGTCCCCGAATTGAAAAGCGTTGGCGTTGCATGAGTAAACCAGCCTTCAGACATGAGATTATAGGTCCTTATAGCGGATTGAATATCATTTTTGTGAATCCCCACAGCAACACGCATCAACATTTGTTGTGGTCGTTCAGCAATCAGGCCGTTCAACTTCATTAGGTATGAACGTGTAAGCGTCTTGAAACCAAAGTAATCGTATCTAAAATCACGATCATAGATAATGCTAGAATCAAGGGTGTCTTTATTGTTCATAACCACAGTGTAAACATCTTCTGCAATAAGCGAGGCGTTTTCATTGGTTTTTGGATCGACGTACGTGTACAGGTCATGAATAACTTCAGAAAAGGTCTTTTTTGTTTCCTTGTGAAGGTTGGAAACAGCGATGCGCGATGCCAGCAATGCATAATCCGGGTGGTCGATCGTTTTTGCCGCTGCTACTTCTGCTGCTAGGTTGTCCAAATCTGTAGTAGAAACCCCATCATAGATTCCTTCGATAACTTTCATTGCAACAGCCTCCGGAGAAACCAACGGATCCAAACCATAACACATTTTTACAATTCTCGCGGTAATCTTATCGAATTTTACCGCCTCTTTTCTTCCGTCTCTTTTTACAACGTACATTCCTTCAGTTTTTTATATATTGGTTAACAGGTAATTAGAAATCTTCTTCCAGGCTAAATGTTTGATTTCCGGACAATACACCGGCTTTTTGGTATTCTCCAACGCGTTTTTCAAAGAAATTTGTTTTTCCTTCAATAGAGATCATATCCATGAAGTCGAACGGATTAGAGACATTGAAAATCTTTTCGTTTCCAAGTTCAACAAGAAGGCGGTCAGCGACGAATTCAATGTATTGCGACATAAGCTCGCTATTCATTCCTATAAGTTTAACAGGAAGCGCCTCTAGAATAAATTCTTTCTCTATTTCTACGGCTTCGGCGATGATGTCTCTCACTTGATCTTTCGAAAGTTTGTTGTTCAAATGCTTATTGTAAAGTAAACAAGCGAAATCACAGTGAAGCCCTTCGTCTCTGGAAATTAATTCGTTAGAAAACGATAGTCCAGGCATAAGCCCTCGTTTCTTGAGCCAGAAAATGGAACAAAAAGAACCAGAAAAGAAAATTCCTTCAACAGCCGCGAAAGCAACAAGACGTTCCGCAAATGATCCTTTTTCAATCCATTTCAATGCCCAGTCCGCTTTTCTCCTCACACAATCGAGCGTATCAATGGCATTGAAAAGATGATTTTTCTCGGCAGAATCCTTGATGTATGTATCGATGAGCAAAGAATAAGTTTCAGAATGAATGTTTTCGATGGTTACCTGAAACCCATAAAAGAATTTTGCTTCTGTGTACTGAACTTCTGACAAGAAATTCTCTGCAAGATTTTCGTTTACGATACCGTCTGAAGCAGCGAAAAATGCAAGTACGTGTTTCACGAAATGACGCTCATCATCATTGAGTTTGTTTTCCCAATCTATCAAGTCCGGAGACAAGTCGATCTCCTCGGCTGTCCAGAAGCTTGCCTCTGCCTTTTTATAAAAAGACCAGATGTCATCATGCTGGATAGGAAAAAGCACAAACCTGTTCTTGTTTTCCTGTAATATTGGTTCTACACTCGCCATTTTTGCTTCTTTTAGGTATGTATTATTCTATGCAGCTACTCACGCAACTGCGGTTTTAAATCCTTAAAACTTTTGTTTCCTCTTAATTGGAAGCGGAGGTGTAATCCTTGCTATTCTCCGTTGTTGAGGCATACAAAATTTGTCAAAAAACTTTCCTCTCGCAATTAAAGAAATTCACAATCTGTCAATGTTTTCAACACGCAAGACCTGCATCCCTTTAAATACAAAACAAAGCGACTTTTTCAACAGGCCTGTGAAAGATATTCACAAGCTATCAGCTGTATTTTGTCGATTTTTTTTGTGCTTACGACGGAACTGTGAAACAATCGTAGTTTAAACCGCCGAGACATAAAATTAACGGGAACAACTTGCAGAGGCAAGTAGAATTTTTCGTTATTTTAAACAATCAAATGTGAATTAGACCTCCATGTCTTTACCAGCCTCGAAAAGCACTCTGTTCAACCTAAATTTTTGGTCAAATATCCGAAAGGATACGTTTCATTTATTGTATCCTTCCACCTGCCTTATTTGCGATTGTGAGTGGAAGGAAAAACTTCCTTTGTGCAGCTGGTGTTCTGAGGAATTTAAGTATACTAACTTTGAAAATTATCAGGAAGCAACACCTTTAGACAAACTTTTCTGGGGAAGACTTGAATTGAATGCTACCTATGCCCTATTGCATTTTGAAAAGAATACATCTACTCAGGGTTTGTTGCACGCAATAAAATATGGCAATCGTCCAAGCTTGGCAAGGTATCTCGGTGAATTGGTCGGACAAAGGCTGGTACAAATTGAAAAGTTTTCTAACATTGATGCACTTATTCCTGTTCCATTGCATCCAAAAAAACAATTTGTAAGAGGCTACAATCAAAGTGAGCAGATTTCAATTGGGATAGCAAACATACTCAAGGTGTCCGTTGAATCAACCTATGTTCGCAAAGCAACGCATGTCTCCAGTCAAACAGGGATGGGGAGATTTCAACGCTGGGCGAATGTGGAGGGGAACTTTTTGGTTAAAAAAGGTCTCAGAGAAACTATTCATCTCGCCATTGTAGACGACGTTGTTACCACTGGGTCAACGTTAGAAGCCATGGTACGCGCTATCAAAAAAGAATATCCAAAAGCAACCATCAGTATTGTTAGTCTCGCGTTTGCTACATGACAGACCAACAACCATATCTTATTGTTGGTGCCGGTCTGGCAGGGATTTGCCTCGCCTTTCACTTGCGTAAACAAAACAAAAAGGTTGTAGTTATCGACAATGGCCATGTCTCAAGCTCTGCAGTTGCAGCCGGCATAATTAATCCGATCGTTTTCCGTAGAATGACCAAGTCCTGGCGTGCTGATGAATTTATCCCTTATGGAAGGGACTTTTACAAGAATCTTGAACAAGAATTATTAACAGGGTTTTATAAGGATCTCGTAATACGACGCTTATTTTCCTCCGAACAAGAGAGGGGTTTTTGGGAGCTGAAACAACTTACTCCTGACTTCAATGAATACCTAACACTTATTTCTTCCGAAGACGATTCATTCCAAGGAGCAAAAAACCCATTTGGTAGCGGACGTGTAAAGGGCGCAGCCTATATTCAATCAGAGCAATTCATAAATGGTGGAAAAGCATACCTCAAGGCTAAGGAAACTCTAGTAGAGGAACAATTCAACTACAGTCAATTTGATCCAAAGTCACTAATTTACAAAGATTCGAAGTTTGCTGCTGCCATTTTTTGCGAGGGTCCACATGCAAAGAATAATCCCTTTTTTAGCGAATTGCCTGTACAACAAACCAAAGGTGAAATTCTTACAATAAGGTGTCCGACATTGAAAACGGAGGAATTACTAAACCGAAAATGTTTTGTTTTACCTATTGGCAATGAAACATTTAGAGTGGGGGCAACATACGTTTGGAACACGATGAATAACGAATGTACGGAAGAGGCAAAAGCAGAACTTATAGATAAATTCAAAGTGTTACGTGAAGATGAATTCGAACTAATAAATCAACATGCAGGTGTACGTCCAACGACTCCGGATCGCAGGCCTATCTTGGGTCAGCATGCTCTCTTTAAAGGCCTCTTTATCCTTAATGGTCTTGGAACAAAGGGATATATGTCTGCTCCTTTGTTAGCCAAAGAATTATGTGAACATATTTTATTCGGTAGAGATCTAAATAATGAAGTTCGGTTGGATCGATTTAAAAAATGTTAAGTAACTCACAAAAGCCCCCGATTTAGTATTTTTGTGATGTTCAAAAATTAGAAAGAGTATGTACCCAGCAGAACTAGTCCGCCCAATGAAAGAAGACCTCACAAATGTGGGCTTTCAACAACTTAACACACCAGATCAGGTCGATCAACTTATAGAACAGACAAAAGGGAGTTTACTCGTAGTAGTTAATTCTGTGTGCGGATGTGCCGCCGGAAATATGAGGCCAGGAGTTAAATTATCATTGAATAATTCAAAGGTCCCATCCACGCTTGCTACAGTATTTGCAGGCGTAGACACTGAAGCTACTGCACAAGCGAGAAAATATTTTTTACCTTACCCTCCTTCTTCTCCATCCATAGCCTTATTCAAGGATGGTCAATTGGTTCATTTTCTTGAAAGACATCATATTGAGGGTGGGACAGCACAAATGATCGCAGAGAACCTAAACGAGGCTTACAACGAGTTTTGTTGATGAGTTTTCTTCGCTAAAAACAGAAAAAGCATCTTACCGATGCTTTTTTTATTTCTTTTAAGTTTTAAAATCACTTACAATCCCCCTCCTCTTAAGAGCGTTACGTGTCCATGGTACTCTTTTTTGTCATCGTTGTAAGATCTTCTTAATGTCAACTTCCAAGTGTAAACATGATCCTGGCATTTTTTGCCTTTGTAGGTGCCGTCCCATCCCTCACCCACTGTATGTGACTCAAATATTAATTCTCCCCAACGATTAAATATCAAGAATTCGTACCCTTCCTGATTGTAACCAGCGGTAAGTACCGGATAGAACGTATTGTTGTATGAATCGCCATCAGGAGTAAATGCATTCGGAACATATAAAATAACCTCTGGAATCATTTGAATGTAGCGTGTCGTAGAATCAATACATCCGTATTGCGAAACAGCATATAGCGTAACTTCATAGTTAGTCACATCGAAATCACTACCGTTCATAAACTCATGATACGCATTGAATGTCGTGTCGTATGGACTTCCATCTCCATAATACCAGAAATAAGAACTAGCGCCTATAGAGGTATTCCAGAAATTTGCGTTGGTCTGAATATTATCGATTTGGTAGGTGTCCGCATCAAATGAAGCCACAGGATTAGGTTTCACACAAACAAAACTAGGTGAGGTAGCAGTGGTAATACATCCCTCTGGACTTATTACTGTTAACTGCACACCGTAACAATCTACACCATCGAAATAGGCAACAAATGGTCCGCACTCATTAAATACCTGGCCATCTGAGAAGGTCCATGTACAATTATCCCCCGATCCTGCATTCGCATCAATAAGTACGCCGCTGCCAATACATCCAGAAATTGGCGGAGGCAATGTGGCCTCTGGCGCAGGATTTGCAACCAATGTTACCGTACTTGTCGAAGTACATCCGTTAATATCTGTTGCAGTAACAGTATATGTTCCAACCGGCAATCCTGCTGCTGCTGCGTTGTTCTGTACAGGTGTGGTATTCCAAGAATAGGAATATCCTGGTGTTCCGCCGACCACGGCAGCAGTGACAATTCCATCCGATGCCCCTTCACAACTTACACCTGCTCCGAAATAAAAGGACACAACACTACTAGATGCAACAACGGCTGTTGGTTGACCAACCACCACATTGGTGCTGTAAGAACATCCATTCAAATCAGTCGCAGTAACAGTATATGTACCTGCAGGTATATTGGTTAAATTTTGGTTTGATCCGAGAGAGCTTCCTGAACTATTTACCCAATCATAGGTATACCCTGGTGTTCCTCCGGTTATATTTACTGACACGGCTCCATCAGAATATTGAAAACAGCTTACATCAGCGCCATTATAATCTGATGTAACTACCGCTGGTCCTGACAACGGGTCCGGATCTGTTAGAACAATTGAAGTATCTGTTGTGCATCCATTTACATCTGTTGCCGTCACTTGATACGTCCCTGCAGATAAACCTGCTGGATCTTGAACTATACTTACAATTTGACCAGCCTGATTACTCCAAGAAAAGGTATAACCGGGTGTTCCTCCGTTTACGGTGAAGTCAATAGATCCATCGCTTGCACCATCACATGAGATCTCTTGTCCATTGTAATCTGATGAAACAGAAATGAGCATTCCGAATGGCGCTGGATCATTTAATGTAATCGTATTGGTGTCTAAACACCCATTTAAATCTTCAATAGCAACTTGATAAACGCCGGCAGGTAATCCTCCTGGAGACTGAACAGAGCTTACCGTCGCGCCATTCGAATCAATCCACTCATAAGTATATTGTGGTGTCCCTCCTGAGACATTAACTGTTACAGATCCATCGGAAGCTCCAACACATGTAATATCCTCCCCGTTATAATTTGATGTTACCTGTGTGGTAGAAGTAATCGATTGAGGTTGAGTTAAAGTTGTATCTAATATAAACTGACATCCATTGATATCCGTAATAGTAACTGTGTATGTTCCCGCAGGAAGATCGGTCAAATCCTCACCCACCTCATTGTTACTCCAGCTTACTGAATAATCCGGACTTCCCCCAGTTATTGTCAAATCAATCCACCCATCTGGCTGACAACCTGAAAGGTTATAACCATTAATATCCGTAACAAGAACATTGTAGGTTCCTGCGGTTAATCCTGTTGGATTTTGCTGTGTGCTTTGACCTGCCGGAACTACGGCCGAAGGCGTTGAAGGGTCTGCTGTCCAAGAATAAATATACCCGGGTGAACCACCACTAACAGAGTAATCCAAAACAGATCCATTGGCATCTCCGTTACATTCAATATTGTCTCCAGAAGGATAGGTAAAGGCTAAACCTGTTTGTGTAAGTACCATTGGTTCTATAAGTGTGATCAATGTATCCTTAAGACAACCATCTACATCCGTGATGGTTACCAAATAGGTTCCCGCTGTTAATCCTGCCGGATCTTCAAGTATTTCTTGGCCGCCAGGAATACTTGCATTAGGTGTTGTTGGATCTATTGTCCATGCATAATCGTAAGGTCCTGTTCCACCTGTAACTTCCAAATCAATACTTCCGTCATCCAAACCTATGCATGAAATATTATCTCCTGACGGATAAAGGAATGCTGTTAAACTTAGGATAGTTATTACATCTGGTGCATCCATGAATACACTATCTATCGCCAAACAACCATTCAAATCTTGCGAGGTAATATACAACCAACCCTCTGCAATGTTTATCACAGGATTCGGATCATTGAAATCCGTTGTTCCATCATTACTCCAATCATAGGTATAACCAGGAACACCACCGATGACAGTAACCTCTGCAAATCCATCAGGGAAACAACCTGTTATGTTGTAACCACTTGCATAAACCGACGGAGTAACAGCTGTTATTAATACCTCTGTCGGCTCAGTTACAGTAATCTGACCCGAAATTGTACACCCGTTTTGATCAGTAACCGTTACTAGATAATTACCTACAGTAAGACCTGAAGGACTCATAACCGTACTTTGTCCTGCAGGAATTGTTGCACTCGGGGTTAAAGGATCAGCAGTCCAATTATAAGTATAACCGCCCGCTGGAAGTTCAACACCTCCATTTATCGTTGCAGTAATTCCACCATCACTAAATCCGAAACAAGATACTCCGAAACCATTGTAGTTAGTTAGTACAGAGGTGGCTATGGTTAATAATTCCGGCTCTACCATGTTCACCGGTCCCATCGATGAGCCGCAACCCAATCCGCCAGAAGTGTTGTTGGCATCCGTTACAGTAACACTGTACGTTGCAAAGCCTCCGCTTGGAAGTCCGCTAAGTCC
>JAJTDX010000142.1 GCA_021298235.1 Cryomorphaceae bacterium
CAAATATAGTTGTGAGTTCACAAGTTATATGACTGATAATCAAATAATTAAATAAACATGCTAATGTGTATAAAAACAAAAAAGTCGGAAGAAAAAATCTTCCGACCATTCGTGACCCTTAGGCTCCTTTTTATAATTTTCGAATACTTAGGCATTACATACCCATCATTCCCATTTGTTTCATTTCTTCAGGATTCATTTCCTTGTATCCTTCCGGAATGGTCATTGAAAAGAGCTCTTTCGAGTTTTTTGGCAGTGAGGTTTCAACCTTCGTAACCGTCATGGACATGGTCATGCCACCTTTATTTATGTCAAATTGCATCGGAAATCCCGGAACATCGTCCGACAGGGAATTCTGTCCTTTTTTGGAAACAATAATCTCTTCCGTAAACCAGAAATTTGCGACATCTCCCTCTTCATCTGTGACAACTGCCTTTTTACATGTGTAGCCTTCAATCACCTTCGTTTCAGTTGTGATCGTCACTTCAACTTTAGGAGCAGGAGTATCAACATCTACAGGTTGTTGGTCTTTACTATTCGACTTGATGGCCATGTTTCCCATCATACCACTCATCAGCATAAGTACGTCACCATTTGTTTCGTCTGAAATCGTTGTGGTGGTCATCATGCTGCCCATTTTGAATTCACCTCGCGTGGCCTTTTCCTTGAAATAAACTTCCATGGTGGATCCTTGCATCATTCCTACGGCCATCTGCATATCCGGATTGTCTGTGGTGGCCTCGATTTTATAAACGATGTGTCCTTCTTTGAGCTGCGCATGTGCCATACAAATGGCTGTTGCAGTTAAAAATGTGAGGAGTAACTTTTTCATTTTTAGGTACTTTAATTTAAAATTTCGATGCAATTTACAATATTCGAGCAATGGAAAAAAACATATGCGTCAAATCTTTTAGAAACCGATATTGCATTTATGGAAATAACCATCGTATGAGGTCATTTCCGTTTGCATAGATTACGAGGCTCATAAGTAGGATAAAGCCAACATATTGCGCATACTCCAAGATTTTTTGCGGTGCCTGTTTTCCTGTAATCATTTCGTAAATTAGAAATACGACATGTCCTCCGTCCAACGCAGGTATAGGAAGAATATTCATAAAAGCGAGGATGATGGAAATTAAAGCTGTGGTCATCCAGAATTGCTCCCAATCCCATTGAGCAGGGAACATATTTCCTATCGAACCGAAACCTCCGATGCTTGAAGCCCCCTTTTTCGTGAAAAGAAACTTGAGCTGCGCAGTGTAATCCCCCAACGTATTCATTCCTCGCTGGATTCCTTTTCCAATTGAAGCACCGAAGCCATAATAGTTTTGATGTACGGAAGTTGCGTCCACGAACTCATTCACTTGAACTGCAAACCCAATGGTACCCTCCGGACTAACTTTTGCTTTCAGTGCAAGCGTATCATTTTTTCGAAGAACTTCAAAGCTGGCCGTTTTATTTCTTGCTGCATGAAAATAGCGTTGTATATCATCGTAGTAATTCACGTTATTTCCTTCAATTGAAAGGACCTTGTCTCCTTTTTTGAGCCCTGCTTTCTCAGCAGCTTTTCCTGCAATTACCGTATCTACAGTAAGTGATGTGTGTCTGAGAGTGAATGCCGCCATCGCACCTTCTCTGAATAATTCGTATTCAATTCCTTCCGGAAGTTTCACGATGTCCTGTTTACCGTTTTCATGAAGCACGGTCAAGGAGCGTCCGTCTCGGAGCATTACTATGGTGTTGATCTCAGAGACATTGTTGACCGGAGTTCCGTTAATAGCCAACACGTTATCTCCCGAATGCAAGCCATATTTCGACATGTATGGATGAATCGATAGTCCGGACTTCAGATCTTTGGGCTTTAATTGTTCTTCTCCATAGGCGTACATCAAACCAATGTAAATAACTATTCCTAAAAGCAGATTTACTGTTACTCCACCAATCATTATAATGAGACGCTGCCATGCCGGTTTTGCTCTGAATTCCCATGGTTGTATGGGTTGCTCTAGCTGCTCAGTATCCATGGACTCATCAACCATTCCTGCGATTTTCACGTATCCACCCAAAGGCAATAAACCAACACCCCACTCTGTAGAATCTTCATCTTGTACATCTTTTAGGTCTCCTTTTGAATTGGAGAACCAAGAAATCTTCCACTTTCCGTTTTTTCGATTTGCACGTATCAGGGCAACAGGCCAGTTGAAGAAAAGGTAGAATTTTTCCACCTTGGTTTTAAACAACCGTGCAGGAATGAAATGTCCCAACTCGTGCAGGATTACGAGTATGGAGAGAGACAAAATAAGTTGTGCGGCTTTGATCCAGAAATCCATGAAAAGAAATTAATTAAGCGTGCAAAGATAGCAGATTAAACATCAGTTTTATTTTCAGTTGTGGAAGGAGAAAGTTCTTCTTCCGTGAAATATTCGTTCCGGACAAAATACTCCAGCATAGAGGATTTAATCAAATGCTGTTGTTCGTTATGTTCTAACGGAGGCAGGTTTTGAACGAGTGAAAAATGAGGCCAGTTGTCACTGTCCCGACCTTCAAATTGGTAATATCCATAAGGTTCAAGAAGCGTACAAATAGCAATATGTAAGAGGTCTGTCTTTTCGTTCTTCGAAAAATTTCGATAACCCTCTCCCAATTCATTGACTCCAATCAGAAACAAGATGGCCTGTAGGTCAAGTCCTTCGCCGAATTTTTCTTCGAGGCCTGACTTTAATTTTTGAAACCGCAACTCTATTTCGTAATCCATTGAGTGCAAAAGTAAGAAAGTAAGAGGCGACTACTTCATAAAAGTTTGTAAAAGGAAAACTAAGTGCCTACAATATTTGTTAATTTCGTTACCATGAAAAAAATGCAAAAGTACAGTTCAGCGGTTTTTATCGCTTTGATCATCGTATCTTGTGGTTCAGGAGAAAAAAACGAAATTAAGGATACCTCTGAAGTGGTCAAAGGCTGTTTTTATTCTTACAATCATACGTCTAGTGTCCTCGAGTGGACTGCCTTTAAGTTTACCGAGAAAACAGGTGTCAAAGGAACCTTCAATGAGATTATTGTTGAGTCTGCCCAAGCATCATCTGATGAACCACTGAGTTTACTTAAAGGACTAAAATTTAAAATCCCTACCTCCTCCGTGGAAACACAAAATGAGGAAAGAAATGGGAAGATTTCAGGTATCTTTTTTAAAACCCTATTGACTGATACCATCCGAGGGTTATTGAAAAGTATCGATAGTAAGAAAGGTACTGCCACAATTGTTATTGAGATGAATGGCAAAACCAAAGAAGTTCCAGGCAAATGCTTGCTCGAAAAAGGTTTGTTTTCCTTTACTTCTAGTATTGACGTGAACGACTGGAATGGTTCTGCAGCGATCAAAGCGTTGAATATTGCATGCAAAGACTTGCACACGGGGACAGACGGCAAATCTAAGTTATGGTCAACAGTAGATCTCTCGTTTAAGACTGAATTAATGTCGGATTGCGACTAAATTGAACTTCGAACAATTAGGCTTGTTGAAACTTTTGCTGACGTTTATTTCGTGTGTTCTGCTTCTTTTTAGTTCCTTTTCCCAAAAAGAACAAGACAGATCATTTAAACTTCCTGATATCAGAGTTTGGAAAGCAGGTCCTTACTTTGGTGTTCAGCGAGGTAAATATTGGGTGGGAGAGCTTGGAGGTGAGCTACAATGGAAAAAGATTCAGCTGAAGAAGGCACTCACTCACGGCATTCATACGGGCGTCAATTACAATTTCATTCATAATGTGCTGGGGTATGATCTTGGCTATTGGATCAAACCTAGCCGCATTGGATTAACATATGGCGCCAACGCAATCTTGCGAACGGATTTTAACCGAACAGGGGTGGGTTTTACTCCTTGTATCGGATATAAGCTCTTTGGGTTCCATCTCCAAACGGGATATCAGTTTTTAACACGCTCAGTTGGTTTTGACGGAGCCAATACTTTTTTTATCAGTCTTCGATTCGTGGTCATTAATCACCGCGACACAAAGCTTAAAAAATAACTCAGAACAAGCTGCCTTGTATCCCCTGAATGTCTGAAATTTCCTGTTGAACTTCCGGAGTATTTGGGTTTGAGCTCAGCAAGATCGACTTTTTTATGCGGATGGGTTCAATCCATTCTGAAGGAGAGGGAGTCTTAAGACTTAAGGGATCGAGGTTGCCATGAATCCACGCTTCCACTTGATTATCACCAAGCAATACCGGCATTCTTTTTTTGGTGTTGTGAATCTGTTCCATCAATTCATTCGCTGGACATGTGAGTATAGAGAAGGATGTAATAATTTCTCCTGTTGAGCGGTCTGCCCATTCGTCGTAGATGCCGGCCATAGAGAAAATGGAATCGTTTGCGGGTTTGAGAAAATAGGGCTCTTTTTGCTTGCCCGAGGTATGCCATTCAAAAAAACCACTGGATGGAATGATGCAGTTCCTTTTTCCGATGCGCGACCTAAAGCTTGCTTTTTCGGTCACTGTTTCAATCTATGCAT
>JAJTDX010000002.1 GCA_021298235.1 Cryomorphaceae bacterium
CATTTTTACAGGAATATCTAACTCGTCCTCATCTAATCTTGTGGATGCCACTTTTTTCACATCCTGAAATGCATCAATCCTTGCCTTTTGTTTCGTTCCACGCGCTTTAGGCTGTCGACGAATCCATTCAAGCTCTTTTTTAAACGTATTCCGAGCTTTATCTACAGTGGATTGCAATTGTTCCTGACGTTCCGCTTTTTTCTCCAGGTAGTAGGAAAAATTTCCCTTGTATTGATAAATGGTTTGATCCTCCAATTCAAAGATCCGGTCACACACCACCTCCAAAAAATAGCGGTCGTGGGTAACCATCAATATAGTCGAACGAGACTTTGATAGATATTCTTCCAACCATTCGATCATATCCAGATCCAGGTGGTTTGTTGGTTCATCCAAAATCAGAAAATCTGCCTCTGCAACAAGAACTTTTGCCAAAGCCACACGCTTTTTCTGCCCTCCGGAAAGCGTTCCAATCAAACGATCTGTATCATCCAGCTTTAATACGGAAAGGATTTGCTTGACTTTAACTTCCATATCCCATGCATGAAGCTCGGTCAATTCCTGAAAGCAAGTTTCTATGGCAGCCTCATCTCCCTTTCTTAACGCTTGATTGTATCTCTTGACAGCACTTAATTCAGGAAGATCATGAGAAAAAACCTCTTCGAGAATAGTATGTGTTTCTTTCAAATTTTCGCTTTGCTCCATAAAAGCCACGCGGATGTCATTTCTGTAAACGACTCGGCCGGAATCGATTTCCTCCATTCCCATGAGACAGCGAAGCAAAGTTGTTTTGCCATTGCCATTTTTTGCAACGATCGCAACTTTTTGACCAAGATCAATTCCAAACGTTAAGTCAGAAAAAATCAGACGATCGCCAAAAGATTTGGTAAGATTTTCTACGGAAAGGTAATTCATGCTTATCTGATTCGGTCAGAGGAATCGATGAGCGCTTTATCTTTTTTGATTGCCTTCACAGCGAGGAAAGAAAAGGGAATACCCGCAATGAATAAAAACAAACCGATAGCAGGTGTTACTGTGAGACCTGCATCAAACATTTCACCTCCCGCAAGCCAGAAAATGAGAAGTGCCAAGCCCGAAATCACATAGATCAAAAAACTGTATTGCGCCCACTTAAGTTGTTTTTTCAATTTTTTAAAATTAAATATGGTTGCTAAGTGCATTAACATCAGAAGAATCAACAGAATATAATAAGGAAAAAGTAAATCCGGTTCGTATAAAGCATCCCCATTATTTTTCCAGAACAACCCAAAGACATTGAAAATGCAAGATGTTTCCGGAGATGAAAAATTCAATATTGTTACTCCAGAGAGCAAGGCCCCCAAACTCAGCACAGACAGAAAAAGATAAATAGTTTGAATTCGTTGTATCATTTATTTTTGATTTGTCTAACAAAGGTAGTCAATGTTACCTATTCCCATTCATAAAACCCCTTCAAGAGAATTTTCATTTTACGATGCAACTAATTTTAAAAAAGCGCGTAACTTGTCCAAAAAAAAAATGAGGGTCTTATTTTTTGTTTTGTCAGTTATGATTTTATCTGGTTGCGGTAAAAAAGCAGTTGAGATAAATTTTGGCTGGGCTCAAGAATGGCAATACGTAAATGATACTTCTCAGACAGTAACAATAGAATTTAACGGATATGCCACATATAATACCAAACTTGGAAAATATAAGGGATATGCAAGAATTAGAGACAATTATTTAATAATTGGAACAAAAAAATCCTTAATTAAAAAACATCCCGTTTATTACAGTGCACCGCTGAGCAGGTGGGAAATGGAGATCGACGATATGCTCTTTCTCAGGTATTAGTTTATTTACAAATTGTATCTTCCGTTTCTCTGAGAATTTTTCTCACTTCCTCAATTGTCGGTGCTTCCGCATAGGTTCGCAAGACAGGTTCTGTTCCCGAAGGACGAATCATCACCCAGCGCTGATCATCGAAGAAATACTTGAACCCGTCAATGGTTTTAAGTTCAGAAACGGAATAGGAACCGAATGTTTTGTAATTATCAGCCTTGCAATTCGCGATAATTCTCTGTTTCAGCTCTTCTGTTATGTGTAAATCGTTGCGTTCAAATTTAAAACCACCAACAATTTCATAGACCTCGTCAATCAACTCATCCAGAGACTTACCCGATTTTGCCATGAATTCCCAGATAATCATCCCCATCCAGATACCGTCTCTTTCAGGAATATGCCCTTTAACAGCAATGCCCCCTGATTCTTCACCACCCAACAAGACATCTTCCTCGACCATGATAGAAGCAATCTCCTTAAATCCAATCTTTGTCGTCTGCACTTCCAATCCGTAATGCGCACACATTTTCTCAACTCTCGGCGTTACTGAAAAGGCTATTACGACTTTACCAGTCATTTTTTTGTATTTGCACAAGTAATGAATCAGCAAAAGAATAATATGATGGGAGTCTATAAACTCTCCTTTTCCATTATAAAGTCCAATCCGATCCGCATCACCATCTGTTGCTAAGGCACAATCGATATCCCCTTTTTCTATCAGTAAATGTTCCAACTCTTTTAAGTTCTTCGCTATTGGTTCGGGAGCCTGACCTCTAAAGGAAGGATTGTGGTCGCAGTGTAAAAATTCTGTTTCTGGAAGTATTCTCTTCAGTACATTTTGTCCAGCTCCATACATGGCATCATAAGCAAGCTTCAATCCTGAATTTTTAATCGCAGCAATATCAAAGTTCTTTTCCAGATGTTCCACGTAACGGGTTTCAAGGTCAATCACTTCGCATTGTCCAGCGGCAATGGCAGCTTCAATAGATACCGAATTGAAATTCACAGGGCATTCGTCCGGTATGCCATCTTCCACCTCTTGAACATGCCATGGAGCCAGAGGCCCTCCAAAAAAAGCCTTGAGTTTAAATCCGTTATAGGATGGCGGATTATGGCTGGCTGTGAGGATGACACCTATTTCGCAATTGAGTTGTTTTGCTGCAAGGGAGATCATAGGAGTTGACACAAATCCACGGGCCATGCGCACATGAATTCCTTGAGAAAGAAATACCTTGACGGCTGTCTCCATGAACAATTCACCGGCAAACCGACAATCATGTCCCACCACCACAGATGGTTTCTCATAGTTCTCTTTCAACCATTCGCCCGTAGCGAACGATACACGCGCGACATTTTCGACGGTAAAATCTTCAGCAATTATTGCTCTCCAACCATCGGTACCAAATTTAATTTTTGTTGCCAATCTCTTTAAATTAGAATATTTTCAAATATACGGAAAAGACCCCTGAAGAGTGGCAAATACACCCCTCAGGTCATATCCCTTAGGACTTGTATTCCAGAATTGTTTGTTCAATGATCGCTACACACTCCATCAACTGTTCTTCAGTCATCACTAGCGGTGGTGCGAAACGTATGATATTTCCGTGAGTCGGTTTGGCCAGCAAACCATTTTCCTTCAGCTGTACGCACAAATTCCAGGCAGTTTTACTGTCAGGCGTATCATTGACCAGAATGGCATTCAACAATCCCTTTCCTCTAACCTTAACAATCAGATCCGTTTTCTCAATTATTCGCTGCATTTCAGCCCTGAAAATTTCACCCAAGCGCCTCGCATTCGACATCAACTTTTCATCTTGAACCACCTCCAATGCTGCCATAGCCACTTTAGCTGCAATCGGATTTCCTCCAAATGTCGATCCATGCTGACCGGGACGGATCACCATCATTATGTCATCATCAGCCAAAACTGCAGATACAGGATACACCCCTCCTGACAATGCTTTACCGAGAATTAAAATATCAGGTTTGTTAAAAGTAGGTTGTCGTTCACATTTAGATTCGCACGAACAATTCCCACAAACGGCCAGTAAACTTCCGGTTCTTGCAATTCCAGTTTGAACTTCATCTGCAATAAACAAGACATTGTGATTTTTACACATTTCAGCGGCTTTGGTCAAGTATCCCTCCTGAGGTACATACACACCAGCCTCTCCTTGAATCGGTTCTACTAAAAATCCAGCTATGTTCTCTTGTTGAAGCGCTTCTTCCAATGCTTTCAGATCATCATAAGGGATTCGGATAAATCCCGGAGTATAGGGACCAAAATTCTTATTTGCATCAGGATCACTTGAAAATGAAATTATGGTGGTTGTTCTTCCATGAAAGTTTCCTTCGCAGACAATGATCTTTGCGTCATTTTCATGAATTCCTTTGCGCTCATAGGCCCATTTACGGCACAATTTGACGGCTGTTTCAACAGCTTCTGCGCCTGTATTCATAGGTAGAACCTTGTCATACCCAAAATAGCCTGTGATGTATTTTTCATATACACCCAAACTGTCATTGTAAAATGCACGCGAAGTGAGTGTAAGTTTTGTTGCTTGTTCTGTAAGTGCTTTGATAATTTTTGGATGACAATGACCTTGATTTACAGCAGAATAAGCAGATAAAAAATCAAAATAACGTTTACCTTCTACATCCCAGACATATACACCTTCTCCACGAGAGAGAACAACAGGAAGGGGATGATAGTTGTGTGCTCCGTGTTTGTCTTCCAACTGCATCAATTCAGCGGATGTCCATTTTTCCATGGTTACATTCATATATTAATCTTGAAAATTGAATATCACTCGTCACGGAGAGCGATCATCCTTTCCTCATTCGACTCAGGAGAGAAATCATCCTTAAACGTGTACAAAGATAGTTTGACGCAGCTAAAAAAGAAAATCAATCAATCAATTTCGTAGCGCAGACGAATGGTAATATTTGCAGTTTTCCTTTTCGAAGAAGTATTAAAACTACCACCCCAAGAATAATCTTCAGAGGAATTCTCCCCTGTAATCTGGAAAACACCCATATCCGCATTTTTCAGTCCGCCTAACGATCCACCGGCATTCTCTGCAATTTTCTCCGCCCTGTTACGAGCATCTTTCGTGGCGGCCTCAATCATTTTAACTTTTAGCTGCGCAAGTTTCGTGTAGTAATATTCTGGGGCAAATGATGTCAGCTCCACACCGGCGTCGATGAGCTCAGTCACTTTTCTAGAAATATCTTCCACAACGTCTACATTTTTTGATTGCACCTTAACAACTTGTGAAAGATTGTATCCATTAAAAACTGAGCTACGCAAAGTCCCATCCGGACCATACTCGTAGGCATAATCTTTTTGAATATCAACCGCTTCAAAAATGACATCCTCCGCTTGTACCCCTTTGCCAGTCAAGTAATTCTTGATGGTTCGCTGGTCTCTATTCAGTGCAGCATAAGCCGCTTTGAGTTCATAATCTTTTCTGGAAAAACTACCTCTCCATACAATCAGATCGCTGGTAAAGCTTTCCTCACCAAGTCCTGTAACGCTAATAGAATCTGCTACTTTACCGCGGCTTCTGTACCCGTCTGCCAAAAGGTAACCAGCAAAGATCACTCCGAGAGTGATCACAATTGTATTTAAATGTTGCTTCATACTTTTCTTTAACAATTAAAACAATGACATCTGGTCTTTACCTTCGTCGTTGTCCTCCTCTTTCTTAGTCAAATCCCATTGCATGGTGGGTGCCTCCCCTTCTTCATCCGTTCCACTGGTATCGTCAGACTCATCATCAGTTTCTAAATCAACCACTTGAACTTCGTCTTCAGGCCAGGGTTCGTCCCCCTCAATTGAATGCGTGAGAACAATCTCTTTCACCTTCAGCTTGGTCAGCTGGTTGCCCTGTGCTTTCATTCCTTTCACGTCGATAAAATCGGCAATGTTTACTTCATTATCGGGCAAGTTTTTGGTTTCCTTGAGCAATTTGTTGTATACGATTCTCACGACAGGTCGGTACGCGGTGGAAGCCACATCAAGGTATGAACCTTCTGATTCAGAAATGAAAGACACCTTTTTATCTGATGTAACTTCGCAGAGAAAACGTTTAACGAAATGCAGGTCTTTCTCAGCATCGTAATAGACTGCAGAGATCGGTCTGTCAGGGTGCCATTTTTCAATGTGAATCATTTCTTCATCAAAATGATTGGAAAGGTCAAAATTTGTCAATCGGTATTCGCCTGTTTTGTACAAAGTCAAGATTCTGTCTTCTCCCTTGAATGAGCCAAGAAACTTTCCTCTGCCCTCGTCATTCAGACGACCAACTACCGTGTCGAACCAAATTTTTCGAGCAGCAAGTGTTGAACCTCCCACCTCTTTCTGAGTGATCTTCTGAATAATCTCTTTTGTAACACGATTTCCTGCAGAGTTTCGGCCTTTGATAATCAAGTCACCAAGATCCACATCGAACCTAAGCCTTTTAAGGTGTGGACGTGGTCTCAAGAGCACAGAAACCACCTCCCGCTCTCCATTCGGATGAACGGAGAAATAAAGCATTTTTGAACCCTTTGTTCCCCTTGTTAAATCATACTCAGTATCGCGAGTGATCGAATTCACGTAAAAACGTTTCATCATTGCCGGACCGCCAACGCCATCCTGATAGATGAGATGATAAATTGTTCGATTGTCACCTTTCTTCCAGACGTCTGCATGAACTATTCCTTTCCCAACAAACTTTTTATCCGCCACCTTGGTAATCATCATTTTTCCGGTAGCAAAAAAGATGATGACGTCATCAATTTCAGAACAGTCATTCACGGGCTCAGATTTTTTCAACCCATACCCAATAAATCCTTCTTCGAAGTCCACATATAACTTTCTATTCGCAATGATCACCTTTGTTGCACTGATTGTGTCGAATACTTTAATCTCTGTTTTACGCTCCCTACCAACACCGAAACGTTTTTTGATGTCTTTAAAATATTCAATTGCGTATTCAATCAAGTTGGAAAGCTTCTCTTTTACAGAGGCCATTTCATCCTCTAGTTTTAAAATTGCCTCATCCGCCTTATCCCCATCAAAACGTGTAATTCTGATCATTGGAATTTGGGTCAACCTATGAAGATCATCATCAGTAATTTCACGAATCAGTTGCTTTTTGAATTTCTCAAAACGCTTATATAAATAGCCATAAAGAGCCTCCCTGTCACTGTACAATTTAAAATCTATGTACATTTCTTCGTTAATGAAGATTTTTTCCAGGGTTGAAAAATGCCATTGACGTTCAAGTTCTTCCAATCTGATCTCCAATTCGAGTTTAAGAAGTCGAACCGTACTATCAGTGTTGACCTTCAGAATTTCACTTACCCCAAGAAAACGAGGAGTGTCTTTGTCAATTATTGTTGAATTCGGAGAAATGGAAACCTCACAATCTGTGAATGCATACAAAGCGTCCAAGGTTTTATCCGGAGAAACACCGGGAGCCAGATGAATCATTACCTCAGCCTCTGCAGCGGTATTATCTTCAATTTTTTTAATCTTGATTTTGCCCTTATCATTTGCTTTAATGACCGATTCGATCAATGACCCCGTTGTAGTACCAAATGGAATTTCATTGATGACCAACGTTTTATTGTCTAACTTTTTAATTTTAGCTCTGACACGCACTTTGCCACCTCGAAGACCGTCATTGTACCCTGTAAAATCGGCCATGCCTCCGTTCGGAAAATCAGGTAGAATCTCTACTTTTTTTCCACGGAGATGATTGATCGACTGATCGATCAGTTCATTAAAATTATGTGGCAAGAACTTACACGCCATTCCCACTGCAATCCCTTCTGCACCCTGCGCCAGTAGCAGAGGAAATTTCATAGGTAATTGCTCAGGCTCTTTATTTCTGCCGTCGTAACTTGCCAGCCAAGAGGTAGTTTTTGGGTTAAAAACAACATGTAATGCAAACTTGGAAAGACGCGCCTCGATATATCTTGCAGCTGCAGCACCATCACCAGTTAGGGTGTTTCCCCAGTTCCCCTGACAATCGATAAGTAGGTCTTTCTGTCCTAACTGAACCAATGCATCACCAATTGAAGCATCTCCATGCGGGTGATACTTCATTGTATTTCCAATGATATTCGCAACCTTATTGTAACGTCCATCATCCATTTCTTTCATCGAATGAAGGATACGACGCTGCACCGGTTTCAAGCCATCGTAGAGAGAAGGTACTGCTCGTTCAAGGATGACGTAGCTGGCATAATCCAAAAACCAGTTCTCATACAGCCCATTGATAGGAATGATTTTGTCATCCACCGTTTTATTTTCAAACGGATTGGAATCATCCAATGGCTGCTGCTCTTCTAATTCGTCTTCGGCCATACCTATGATGCTTTTTCAAGGTTTTGTTGATCCTCCTGTACATCATCATCCTCAGTTGCCAAAGCAGGATCCTTTTCCACACGTAAATTATCAATTATGAAATCTTGACGTTCAGGCGTATTCTTACCCATGAAATACGACAGAATAGAATCTATTGAGGCATCTTTAGACAGAATCACAGGCTCCAATCGCATATCATCCCCAATAAAATGTTTGAATTCATCCGGTGAGATCTCACCCAAACCTTTAAATCGCGTTATTTCGGGATTTTTGCCCAATTCATCGATTGCATTTCTGCGTTCTTCATCGGAGTAACAGTAAATCGTTTTCTTCTTATTTCGCACACGAAACAATGGCGTCTGAAGAACATAGACGTGATTTCGTTTTATCAGATCAGGGAAGAATTGTAAAAAGAAGGTAAGCAACAACATGCGGATGTGCATTCCATCCACGTCGGCATCTGTTGCAATGACAATCTGATTGTAACGAAGGTTATCCATCTCCTCCTCAATATCCAAAGCCGCCTGGATCAAATTGAATTCCTCGTTCTCGTATACCACTTTTTTAGTCAGACCATAACAATTCAATGGCTTTCCTCTTAGGGAAAATACCGCCTGAGTATTCACATCACGTGATTTTGTAATCGATCCACTGGCCGAATCCCCTTCCGTTATAAAAAGTGTTGTTTCTTCTCTGCGTTCATCCTTCAAGTCAGTTAAGTGAACTCTGCAGTCACGCAGTTTTTTATTATGTAAACTCGCTTTTTTAGCCCGATCCCTTGCCAACTTTCGAATACCAGAAAGTTCTTTGCGTTCACGCTCCGACTGCTTGATCTTTCGTTCGATCAATTCAGCAACATCCTGATTTCTGTGAAGATAGTTGTCTAGACTTTCTTTTAGAAAATCATTCACAAAGGCACGCATAGACTTCCCTCCGGGTTCAATCTCCTGGGAACCAAGCTTTGTTTTAGTTTGTGACTCAAATACCGGCTCAATCACCTTAACAGCAATCGCCGCCACAATAGACTGGCGAATATCCGAAGGCTCGTAATTTTTATTATAAAAATCTCTTATCACCTTAGCAACAGACTCACGAAAGGCACTTTGGTGAGTACCCCCCTGAGTAGTATGCTGCCCATTTACAAATGAATAATAATCTTCTCCGTAGGTCTTGCCGTGTGTGAATGCAACTTCGATGTCCTCCCCCTCCAAATGTATAATTGGATACAGAGGATCACCATCCATATTGTTCTCCAGCAAATCCTTTAATCCATCTTTGGATTGAAACTTTTCACCATTAAAATAAATAGCAAGTCCACGATTAAGGTAACAATAGTTCCAGACCATCTTCTCAAGATAGGCTGTCTTAAAAGCGAATTTTTTAAAAATAGTATCATCCGGCACAAATTCGACATACGTACCATTCTGTTCTTCACATTTTGTTACCGGAAGCTCTTCAATCAATTCACCACGACAAAATGTTGCCTGTTTCTTTTCCCCATCACGCACAGAATAAACCATGAAATACGAGGCAAGAGCATTTACAGCCTTTGTACCCACCCCGTTCAATCCTACCGATTTCTTAAATGCTTTTGAATCATATTTACCACCAGTATTGATTTGGGACACACAATCAATCACTTTTCCTAAAGGAATTCCCCGGCCATAATCTCGCACGACCACCTTCCCATCTTTAACTTTGATATCTACCCGTTTTCCATTCCCCATGACAAACTCATCGATGCAGTTATCCACCACCTCTTTCACAAGAATGTAAATCCCATCATCCGCTGCGGCCCCATCACCCAACTTTCCAATATACATCCCGGGCCTTAAACGAATGTGTTCCTTCCAGTCCAGCGAGCGAATATTGTCTTCCGTGTATTGATTTTCAGCCATTATTTAACAGATAGCACTTAACAAACAAATGTAAGAAAGAAGCACCCTTGAAAAACGTTCGGTCAAAGTGACTTTTGAACTAAATTACGTTAAAAACTAAGTGATTTCGATGACCATACCATCCTCGGCGACATCGGTATTCAAAAAGATTTCTCTGGATTCTGTCAAATGCCCTTCTACATTTGAGTAACGTGCACTAATATGACCAAGGTATAGTCTTCCGGCATTTGTGTTTTTGGCAATTAATGCAGCTTGTTTAGCAGTAGAATGAAACGTAACTTGTGCCCTTTCAGCATCTTTATCACAAAACGTGGCTTCGTGATACAGCACATTCACATTTTTGATCACCTCTGCCACTTCAGACATATAGGCAGTATCTGAACAGTACGCATATGCCCTTGGATTCTTGGGCGGAATAGTGCAATCGACTGATCTCAAAAGTTTTCCTGATTCCAACACAACATCCTCTCCTCTTTTTAGCTTATGTATGGCTTGGATCCCAATTTCAATTCCCTGAATAGCCGACTTATCAATGTTGCGTTCCTTTATTTTCTCACGTATCAAAAATCCTGTAGTAGGAATCCTGTGCTTCAATGGAAAACTGACGATCTCCATTAATTTATCCGAAAAAATCACTTCAACAGAATTTGGATTAGTATCAATGAAATTGATCTCAAACTGAGGTTTTGCGCCACCGATTTCAAGTTGTTTGCGCACAATATCTTCGAGACCTTTGGGACCGTAAATGGAGACCCCTTTGTCTCTTCCCATCAAATGCATGGTACTCAGCAAACCCACTAAACCAAAAAAATGATCTCCATGCAAATGTGAAATCAGAATATGGCTGATACGCTGAAAACGTAAACCGAAGCGGCGAAACTGCATCTGAGTGCCCTCGCCACAATCGATCAAAATGTGGCGTTCATTGCAATTGACATATTGAGCGGATGGGTTACGGTGCAACGTAGGAATAGCTGCGCCACTGCCAAGAACCGTTACCGTAAAACTCACTTTCTGATTTCTACGAGTGCTGCCTGCTGATCAGAAGAAATTGAGAGCACCTTATCCAATTGAGCAATCTGAACTAACTTCAATACATTTTCCTGGAGACCACACAACACAAATTTGCCATTTGTATCCTTACACAGACGATTTGCAGTCAGTACAGCACTTAATCCCGAGGAGTCACAATACTTCGTTGCTGACATATCAATAACAATATTGTTCACCCCTTGTTTATTCAAAAGAGTGAGCTCAGCTTTCAGTTCTGGAGCATTTGTAGCATCCAACTTGTCGACTTGAGTCTTAACTAAAGCTTCATTCTTGTTGTGCGAGATCTCGAAGTTCATTGTGTCTGTTTGTTCAAATGTAAAAAAAATTAATGACGTTCAATTTTCGCTGCCAGCAAATAGATAACAGCCATTCTGACCGCCACGCCATTTTCCACCTGCTGGAGGATAATGGATTGTTTGGAGTCAGCCACATCACTCGTAATTTCCACCCCTCTGTTGATCGGTCCGGGATGCATCACCACGATTTCCTTGCTTAGTGAGTCTAAAATACTCTTATTCAGACCGAACTGCATCGCGTATTCTCACAAGGACGGGAAATACTTGATATCCTGTCGCTCTAATTGGATTCGAAGCATGTTCGCCACATCACACCATTCGAGTGCTGCTATGAGATTATGCTCTACTTTCACTCCTAGCTCGTGAATGTATTTGGGTATGAGTGTCGTAGGACCACAGACCATTACCTCTGCACCTAATTTTTGCAAACAATATATATTGGATAATGCTACTCGACTGTGAAGTATGTCTCCGACAATTACCACTTTTTTCCCTTCCACGCTACCAAGTCGCTCCCTGATCGAAAAGGCATCCAAGAGAGCCTGCGTCGGATGTTCATGGGTTCCATCTCCTGCATTTACCACTTTCGCTGAAATACGCTCTGAAAGAAATTTTGCTGCACCTGGATTTGGATGACGCATAACGACCATGTCCACCTTCATGGACAAGATATTATTCACAGTATCTATAAGTGTCTCCCCTTTTTTAACCGAGCTTCCCGAAGCGGAAAAATTGATCACATCCGCAGAAAGCCTTTTCTCTGCAAGTTCAAATGAGAGCTTTGTTCGTGTAGAATTCTCAAAGAACAGATTCGCAATAGTAATATCTCTAAGAGACGGGACTTTTTTAATCGGCCTGTTGATCACTTCCTTGAAACTATCAGCAGTTCGAAATATGAGTTCAATGTCCTCACGAGTGAGGTCTTTTATTCCGGTCAAATGATCTACGCTCAAATTATGCATTGGCCTCAGGTGTAAATAAAACAACTTTATCTTCTCCTTCAAGTTCTTTCCATTCAACAGAAACTCGTTCGCGCGACAAGGTATCAACGGATTTTCCAACGTAGTCTGCCTGGATTGGCAGGTCACGATTAAACCTTCTGTCAATCATGACCAAAAGCTCCACCTTCAATGGTCTGCCAAATGCCAGCAATGCATCTAATCCAGAACGGATAGTCCTTCCAGTAAATAGTACATCGTCAATCAGAACAACTTGCTTTCCCTCAATTACAAAATCGATATTTGTAACACTTGGAATCAATGGACGTTCCCTTCTTCTAAAGTCATCTCTGTAAAATGTAATGTCAAGATTTCCACATACAACTGACTTTCCTAAAATTGACTCAAGTTGTTTTTTTAATCTAGAAAGGACATTCACTCCCCTAGGTTGTAACCCAATAAGTACTGTGTTTGAAAAATCCTGATGTCTTTCGATGAGCTGATAGCAAAGCCGGTTGAGGGTAAGTTCGAAATGCCTGCTGTTGAGGATGACCTGCTTTTCCATCAGCACAAATATAAGTTCTTTAAACTCAGTTGTAGCAAGAGAAATAAATAATTATCCTCATCTTTTTCACAGACACTGCTTATCCGCCTTTTCGTTTGACTTGATATCCCTCGTTAATGAGCAAATCCATTACTTTATCCCGAAAATTTCCCTGAATTAAAATCTCACCATCTTTGGCAGTTCCACCCACACCACATTTGCTTTTTAGCATTTTTCCCAGCTCCTTGAGGTCATCGTCCGACCCAACAAATCCTTCAACGAGTGTAACCTCCTTGCCCCCACGTTGTTTACGATCCAGGGAAACATATAATTTTTGCTGATTCTTGGGCAAGGTTGATGCCGTCTCTTCGTTTTCAAACTCATACTTAAAATCAGGGTTTGTAGAATAAACCACATTCAAACGCTCCTTCTTCTTTGCCATTACTTTTTCTCCAAAATTGCTGCTCTTATGTCATCCGTAAGAATACCATCGGGGATTTTTTTCAATGCCGAACGTATACCTTTGGGTGACCTCACTTCAAAAATATAGATTTTTTTTCCTGCTTGACGTATTTTGGTCACACCATCAGAAGTTATATCGCTATTTCTTAGAAGGTAGCTATCCGGAGAAATAGATAAACTCTCAGTAACCAAAAACCCTTCAATATTCTCGACTTGCAGACAAACTCTAAATCCGGCCTGCTTTAATTGCTCGATCCATGGACGATAATTCGTGATCACGATCAACCCTTTTTTATCAGGAAATGAAAACGATAAGGCATTTATGACCTTACCAACAGGGACAATAAGTTGGTCGCATGATGAAAAGTGTCTGAGATCGAGGAAGATGGTCTTTGCTCTATCCAGACTCTTTGAAACAAATTCGAGATTAACCAATCTTTCCTGATGAAGGGTACGGTAGCTGACCTGAGTGAGAAATTCATCCGTTGAATTGTAAATACATCCTTTCTGATTTGTCCGACTTTCAAGCGAAACATCATGATATAACCACAAATTACCATCAGCAGATAGTTGCAGGTCCATTTCAACACCATCACAACCATTGATTGCTTGGGCCATTTCGATTGACTCGAAAGAATTATCGTGATAAAATGAATTGGGATTTTCTAAGCCCATCCCTCCGTGAGAAATGAGTGCTATACCTTCAAAGTCCCCATCCTTTCTGCAAGCCGTAAAAAGCCCCAAGAAACTAATTACCAAGAGCAACCGATACCCCAATGCTTCCAAAATAACCCCAATTAGAAAATTTGAATTGTTCATGTTGAATATTTTTAAATCTCTCCTGAATCAACCCGAGCATGCTTTCCTGAAAAACTCTAATCGATCCTCCAAAACTAATCCGATAACCTAAATATTGCTCATTCCAAAAATGGGCAGTTTTCCCGAGCGTCAGAGCGGAAACAGAATAAGAGATGAGTGGTGTGAACATGATCTTTTTGGCTTCCATGAGATTGTATCCGAAAGCCAGTGAGAGACGAGGAAAGGGAGCGCTTTGAAAAATTGTTCGATTAATTCCAGTTTCCAGATGCAACATGCCGACGATCTTTTTCTGAGACCAAGAAACACCCGGACCGGTAAAAAAATCAAGGCGATTCACCGCTGTACGGTAGCTAAATTCTATTGTCCGAGAAGGACTTTTCTGAGCGTGAACGAAAGTTGTGAGAAATAAACATGAAATGATCCACCGCATGGATGGTAAAATTAGAGATTAGGTTACACTTTTGGACATTTTTTACAGTGTACACCTTTTTTCTTGTACTTTTTACAGCAGCTTTTCTTTTTGGAGCAATCACAGAATTCACACATTATCCCCTTTGAGAACTTGACTTGTTCGATAACACTTTGCTGCGAATTCACTTATTTAGAATTATTCCAAACAAAGGTATAAATGATTTTTACAGATACAAAGTTCAGGTCAAAATAAATTGCGCCTCTCTGAAAGTATTCGCATGGGCTTCTATGATAGCTCGTATGTCGGTACTGTATCCACCGCCCATACTGCATACAACAGGAACACTTAATGACTTGGCTGTTTCGAAAACTATTCTGTCGCGCATCTTACATCCCTTGATACTCAACCCGAGCTTCCCTAATTTATCCGTCTCTATCACGTCTACGCCACATTGATAGAATAGTAGATCCGGAGTAAAATTTGTCAGAATTCGTTCCAATGAATATTCCAAAAGGTACAGATAGGTACTGTCATTCGTTCCGTCTTCTAATTCTACATCGAGATCTGAATTTTCCTTTTTTAGAGGATAATTGTTTCTACCGTGCATACTAAAAGTAAACACACGCGATTCTGAATTAAAAATGGATGCAGTACCATTTCCCTGATGCACATCTAGATCTACTATCAACACCTTCTTTTCGGGATTGTGCTTCATATACCAACTTGCAGCAATAGCCTGATCATTCAGTAAACAGAAACCCTCTCCATGGTCATGATAAGCATGATGTGTTCCACCAGCAATATTCATTGATATCCCATCCGAAAGAGCATATTCGACGCACTTTCGTGTACCTTCCATAATTATTTGTTCGCGACGAATTAATTGTTGGTTATGAGGAAAGCCTGTTACTCGCTGCTCACGTTCAGATAGCATTAATGAGGTCAGACGTTTGTAGTAAGACGAACAATGCACATCAAAGACATGAGCATCTGCAATCTGTTCCGGTTCAAAAAGTTGCTCTTTTAAGATCGTGCCTTCATGAATAAGTTGTCGCGGAAGCAAGTCGTATTTCTCCATTGGAAATTTATGTCCATCCGGCAATGGCTGTACATATTCTTTTCGAAATGCGATCCTCATGAATGTTCAAAAAGTCTTACGAACGACTTAGTAGTACCTCAACAAAAAAACCAGAATGAATGTTCGTAAGTGGGACAATATCAAAGCCAAGTGGGCCATCTGATTTCATAATCATTGTTAGAAATCCAAGTCCAGCTCCGCCCTTGTCTGAAAGAGTATCGTTACTCAGTACTTCCAGGTATTTCGTTTTGAGTTGATCCGTACTCATCCCGTTCAGGCGCTGAATGTAGTTTTGAAGGAACACGGTGTCACTCTCTTCAATTAAATTTCCAAAGATCAACTTAAAATCGTCTTTTCCCCGGACAACAATTATAAACGCGAGCTGAATGCCATCTTTATCGGGTGAACCATGACGGTAAATGTTTTGAAGCCCCTCAATAAGAATAGAGAATGTACGTTTCACAAGTCGCTTAAGCTCGCCACTTGAAACCATGAACTCCTCAACTGACACGGCAATGCTATGAATTAAATCCTGAGATAACGAACCAAAATGACTCAAACAAATTACCTGCCCGTTTTCTTTTTGCGCAGAAACAAGTTGCGAATAAACTTCCTTTAAAGTTCTGTCTACATCAGCATTCACACTCATTCGAATCACACAACTTCTGACAAATTTACCTCATTAATGTAACATTTCCAGACATTTGTGAAGTTTTTTGATTTGTAGTCGTTACTGAGAGCTGATATACATAAACTCCAGAATTTAGTTCTTCTCCTTTAAATTTTCCGTCCCAATAAGGATTATCTACAGAATACTCGTACACCTTATTCCCCCATCTGTCAAAGACCTGAAGGGAGATTGAATCAATACACTGTCCAAACACACCAAAACGCTGATTCTTTGGTTGTCCACTTGTTCCGTTTGGAGCAAAAACTGTTGGAACATACACTTCACCGCAATCTTCGATTACGATTACCTGAACAGTTGTTGATCCAGTACAACCATCTGCTGTTGATCCGACCACCGTGTATGAAGTCGTCTCAGAAGGAGAGGCAATTGGAGTTGCGCAATCAGAACAACTTAAACCAGTCTCTGGTGACCACACATATGAATCAGCACCGGAAGCTGTGAGTGTCACATTTTGTCCGGGAGTTATACTTGCGAGGTCAGGTGTAACACTAATTGTCAGGGACCCAGTTGCCAAAACATTATTAATAGAAGTTTCCGTGCAGCCTAAAGCATCTGTAATTATCGTAGTGTAAGTTCCTGAAGGCAGACCAGTCAAGGAAGCTGTCGAGGCCCCACTTGACGACCACGCATAAGAATAAGGTGCTGTGCCACCCAATGCATTAACTGTTATTGATCCCGTGCTTGAACCACAATTCGTAGGATTTACATCTGATGACACCGTCAAAAGTGTCGGTTCGTCAATTGTAACCGAAACAGAGCCCACGCATCCACCATCATCCGTGACAACCACCGTGTATGTACCAGCTGTTAAAGCTGAAGCACTAGCCTGATTACCCCCGGAAGGACTCCAATTGTATTGATATGGTGCCGTTCCACCAGTTGAATTCACTGTGGCTGATCCATCCGAACCTCCATTGCAACTAACATCTGTCTGACTTGCAACAGAAACCACAGGTCCTCCAAGAGAGTTAACCACCAGACTCAATGAGGCAGTACAAGAATTATCATCCGTAACTGTTACCGTGTAATTCCCTCCCGGAATAGCACTTGCCGTAGATGCATTCCCACCCAAAGGAGACCATGAATAATCTAAAGTTCCCGTCCCTCCGGAAGCTGAGATACTCGCTGATCCATCCGAGGACCCACAAGTTGCTGGCGAAATGGTTCCCTGACTTAAAACAATAGGTGTTGGTTCAGAAATCGTAAAAGAGACACTGTTGGTACATCCGTTCTGATCCGTAACAGTTACCGTGTAAGCATCTGCAAGAAGTGAGGATTGTGTTATACCCGACAGACTACCAGGCTGCCAAGAATAACTTAATGTTCCTGTTCCACCAGCTCCATTCACAGTAGCCGATCCATCATTGCTACCATTGCAGGTGATCTCCTGCGAAGAAACCAGTGAGATAGTTGGATTAGGACTAACCTCAATTGTGACAGTCAATGTAGCAGAGCAACCTTGATTATCGTTTACAGTTAAGGTATAATCCCCAGCTGCAAGGCTCGAAATATTCAAACTACTCTGACCATTTGACCAGGAGTAAGATGGACTTATCCCTCCAAGAACGACAATTCCAGCAATAGATCCAGTGTTTGATGTACATGCCGTTGGCGTAACGGTCATACTTGAACTGTTTATCAGTAATGGAGTAACGGCACCCACTGTGTAAGGCGCGGATGTCACACTACATCCGTACTGATCCGTGGCAGTAAGAACATAAGTATCAGGCAGAAGTCCTGTGATATCCAAAGTAGATCCTCCGGAATTTGTCCATGAATAGGTTAAATTAGTTCCAAATGCAGTTATGCCACTAATTGTTCCTAAAGTTCCATCACACTGAACATCCGTTACCACGACAGAAGATTCATTTAACGATGGGCCGGGTGCTGTACCAACAGTAATTGGAGGACTTGTCACCGAACATCCATAAAAATCTGTGACTGTAATACTATACACACCAGCTGAGATACCCGACACATCAAGCGTAGAGGCAGTCACGCCTGACCATGAATAGGTGTAGGTTGGAGTACCTCCTGAAGGCACAATTCCTGAAATGGCACCATCAGCGGCTGTACAATTTTCATCAGTAACTATTACAGAAGAAATATCAATTGTGGGACCCTGAGTGTTTGAAACGGAAATTGGCGTTCCTGAAACAGTACAGCCGCCAGCATCCATGACAGTGAGTGTATAGGTCCCTGCCGCAACACCTGAAAGGTCAGCCGTTGCAGTTCCAGAACCGTTCCAGCTATAACTCAATGACGATCCAGTAGCAACAATTCCCGAAATTGAACCATCTGACTGACCACAATGTTCGTCCACAACCACAACCGAAGCTTGATCTATGGCAGGACCAGTATCCGTATTGACTGTGTAGGGTCCGGACGTACTCGAACAACTATTTGCATCGGTTACAGTAAGCGTGTAAGATCCAGCGATTAATCCACTTGCATCCAAGGTAGCCCCCCCACCATTATCCCATGCGTAGTTGAGTCCGGTTCCTGTTGCAGTGATTCCCGTAACAGAACCTGGATCTCCAACACAATTCACATTTTGAACAACAACTCCCGAAGCATCGATGATTGGACCGGAAACTCCAGTAAGCGTGTAAGGACCACTTGTGGCAGTGCACCCTTTCGTATCAGTCACCGTAAAACTGTAAGTTCCTGATGCCAGATTTGTATAATTGACAGTTGGGTTTACTACACCATTCCAATAATATTGGTACGGTGAAGTTCCCGATGAAACCCCTAGTCCTGTTATACTTCCAGCTGTGCTACACGTTGGATTTGTTAAGACCGCTGTCCCAGTGATTACAGGAAGTGGATTTATTGTAACCGTTACGGGAACACGAAATGTACCGGGACAAACTCCCGCATAATATGTAGTGGTTACTGTCGGAGCAACTGCCGGAGTATACGTTAAACCAGTTCCCAAAGAAGAACCTCCATACGCAGATGCGTACCAATTCACAACTCCCGGGAGAGTACCGGAGGATGTAACCGAAAAGGAACCTGACTGACCAGCACAAACTTCTGTGTTTACAGCTGTAAGATTAAAAACGGTGGTAGTGTTTCCGCTCAATCCTGGCGCACCATTCGTTGCACCATTCATATTGAATTCTGTTAGATGATCTGAATTCGTGGTACCTGCAGTTCCACCTGAAACATTTTGAACGGGTGTGCCAGAGGAAAAAGAAATGCTTCCACCGCCTCCAGCACCACCTGGGCCGGCAGCCTCCCAAGCGGCAAAACTACCTAAAGAAAGAACCTGATTCCCTCCATTTCCACCTTTTGCACTTAACGTCAAAGTGGATGGCAATGCTGAGCTATTTTTGATAAAAATAGAACCGCCGCCACCACCGCCGCCAGCACCATCATTCCCTCTAAGTTGGCTACTCAAGGCAGGTGGTGAAGAACCTGTAGGATTTGTATTCACCCCATTCCCGCCATCAGCATCAATCGTACCCGTGCCAGAAACCGTTCCATAGACTGTTAGAAATACTATTCCACCACCTGTTCCACCTGACCCTCCTTGAGTCTGATCCTGATCACCTGCACCGCCGCCGCCCCCCATAAAGATTCGGGTAGCGTCATAGTTCAATGGATGCCCACCAAAACCTCCATTTTCCTTTCTGGCATCTGAAGAGGTCGAGGTGTTGCACCAAGCTGTATTATTCGGACCAGCTGTTGTTGCATTTTGGTTTGAATTCGAAACGGAATACCCTCCTCTTCCTCCACCTGAACTTGAAGAACCACCAAAACCAGCAGATTCTAAATTCCAAACAGAATTGGTAAATGTAGTTGAAGGAACACCTTTTCCTGTGTATGAACCAATACCAACATTGCATCCACCGCCACCACCGCAGTTTTGATAACCACCGCCACCACCACCATTACCTGGCGCACCTCTTCCATAGCCAGAGTAAATCAAATCATATTCCGTAACATATCCTCCAATACCTTCACCTTTTCTCGCTCCCTCCTGAGAGTTAGAAGAACCTACTTGGGTACTCCCGTTACCGGTACCATTTGTATGAACGGAACACGTGCCTCCAAAACCAACCTGATTTGTAGGTGTCGAAGTAGAACCACCCCTGAATCCCGCTGCATTTGCAGTTATTTTAGAACCGGTATTAAAAACCAAATTACCATTCACTTCAACTGCTACTATACCCCCAGTTGTACCATTCCAGTTTGGAGGAACAATTGTAGAAGAGGCATTGAGCGTTAAATTATTGAAACGGGGCACACGAACAACCTGCACTTTACCGGCGATGGTGTAACTGTTCTGCAGACCACAATTGAGCGTAATATTGGTGGTTCCTGAAACTGAACGCACCTCTGCCATTTCAAACTTACCGCAGGCATTGTAATTGGTTACCTGCCCCCAGGTCCAGGGTTGCGAACCCCAAGCCAAAGCTCCTGTGATCCATGCATCCGGAACCGTATACGTACCGCCCCAAGTAACAGTAGGCGTAGTGTTCACATCAAGGGTTGCACCCTGCATTTGAATGATTAATATAAGGTCTCCTGCTGCAAGATTCGCCGAAAAAGCGCCTCCAGACAATACATTGCTCCCGACAATGATATTTGTAGCACCTGCAATAGCATTACTGTTTAAAAAAGTATACGCATTAACAATGTTAACAGGATCTGATGCAGTGTAATTCCCATCCTTTCCACGCTGGGCGTAAAGGCACATAGCCAAAGTGCAAAAAAGAAAAGCGAATATGGATTTGAAATTCATAAGCAGCGTTCAGAGTTTTACAGTTAAGAGACGAACAAATCTACTAAAAAGTTGGACTAATCACGCATTTCAAAATTCACAATTATGGAGGCTACTGCTGGACAAATTTCTGCATTTCGCTCTGTGAGATTTAGAATTTGATGCATGTTTTTTCTGTCAGTATGTGGGTACTCACTACAGGCAAGGGGCCTGAACTCGTAAATTGAACACGTATTGTCCTCATTATTTAAAAAGGTACAAGGTGAGCTCTTCAAGACATAATCATCATCTTCATCCAATCTCAGGTAACGATCAACGAAAGCTGACTCTTTCATTTTCAACTGTTTTGAAATTCTTCTAATATCCACATCACGAAAAATCGGCGAGGTAGTTTTGCAACAATTTGCACAAGACAAACAGCTGTTTTTCTGAAAAAATTTTGCATGTCCGGAATGGAAGATGGCATCCACTTCCTGAGGTCGTTTTCTTTTTAATTTCGAAAAAACCTGCTTAAAACGCTTCGTATCACCCTTGATTCGTTCTATAAATTCCCTTAATGCGGCTTCCATAAATATTTTGTGATAAAAGTTGTTTCTATATTTAACACCGAAAGTAAGGAACTTATGGAAAAATTTGATCTGGTTGTGCTGGGAGGAGGTCCTGCGGGATACGCGGCTGCAATGCGTGCTGTTGACTTCGGAAAAAAAGTGTGTTTGATCGAACGTGATAAAGTCGGAGGAGCTGGAGTATACAACGGTGCGCTGTCATCGAAAACACTTTGGGAGATTGCCAACAAAGTTTCTTCTATCAATGAAACTATAGTTTCGACAGGTCGAACCCCATATGAAATTCCATGGCAGGACGTCAAAAAAATTCTGGCAGAGGCAGTGTTTGAAAGAAAATTCCAATATTCTTGTCACATTAAACTGATGCAGACCGAGTCCATGAATAAGTTGCTTCAGTACGAGCGAGGACACGGACAGCTCTTGTCAAAAAACGAGATAGAAATCGACCATGAAGGTGAAAAGAAGATTATTTGGGCTGATCACATCATCCTTGCAACAGGAAGTAGGCCCAGAAGTGTTCCAAATATCAATGTTGACGAAAAACACATCCTTACCTCCAACGGTATAGACAATATCGAGGATTATCCCAAAAGTCTGGTCATTGTAGGTGCAGGTGTCATAGGTTGTGAATATGCTACCATTTTCTCCAATTTTGGAAAAACCAAAGTATACATTATTGACAGACAAGAGCGAATTCTTCCGTTTGAGGATCAAGACATCTCAAAACTTGTTGCTGAAAATCTAGCAAACAAAGGTGTAACAATTCATCACAATGCCCAGCTTCAACGCATGGAAGTGATCAACGGTCAGGTTGAATACGAGTTATCCTATCCGGACGGAACGAAGGAGGTAATTCAGGTTGAAAAAGCCTTACTTTCTATTGGTAGACAGCCTAATGTTGAAGGAATCGGCATCGAACAAGCTGGCGTTGAAATGTCGAAACGAGGAATTCACATTGGCGATGACGATACACAAACGAATGTTCCAAATATCTACGCCGTTGGTGATGTTTCAGGGAGAATAGCACTTGTAAACATGGGCGAAATTGAGGCACGACACGCTGTAGAAAAAATATTTGGAAACAAAAAGGAACGACTTTCATACGATAACATTTGTACGATCATGTTCCTAAATCCTGAGGTGGCTGCCGTTGGGATGAATGAGCAACAGTGCATCGAACAGAATATTGCGGTAAAAGTAGTCAAAGTAGACTTCTCACTTATTACCCGAGCAATTGCAATGCGTAAAACGCAAGGCTTCTTCAAAATCATTGTTACAAATGACGATAAGATGCGAATTTTAGGGATGCGCGCAGTTGGAGAACACGCCTCCACGGCAATTCAGGCGGTTGGACTACTAATACAACTAAACATGCCTATTGAAGTTCTTTCTGAGCTTATTCACCCTCACCCATCTATTGTGGAAGGTATTCAGGAATGTGTTCGTATGCTGTTGAACAAATCTATTTTCAAATCTTCCGTCTTTAAAGACAAGCTAGCGTGTTACTCGTTGAACGAGGGCATAAAAACACCTTTGGAAAGGTTATAAAAAAAGGAGCTCAAGGCTCCTTTGAAATTCATTAGTTAAATTTAGATAACATCGAGAAGCTTAAGAATCAGCACAACAATAACAACAATAATTATTATTCTCACCAACCAAGATAATAACCCTCCCAATAAATAATCGAGAACTGTAAAAAGAAGTAAAAGCAGTATCACCAAAAGAATCAATCCAATCAAATAACCAAGCTGTCCTTTGTCTGAAGGTGCCTTAGAAACATTCGCTTTTTTATTATCAAATACCCCTTTCTTTTGAGCAAGCTTTGCAATCGGACTTCCGTACAAACTCTTTGCAACATTGGAAATACTTTTGGAAACAGTCGCTCCATTTGTTTTGGATTTCTCAGCATTTGTTGGAACTGACTCCTGATTTTCAGCTTTGCTGAACTCTTCCTGCCTATCCGTTTGAAGTAAGGTTTCAGAAACTTGATCCGCCTCTTGATTCACATTTTCAATTTTCCCTGAAACGACCTGCTCGTTATCCTTTGTTCCATTGGCCTCTTTGGAGAGTTTGCCGAGGTTGAGGTAAAATCCGTTGTTGTATTTTCTTTTCTGGAAGATTCCTCCCCCATTGACATCATTTGTTGTTGCGCAGGAGGACAAAATTAGAATTGCTCCTACTAAAATTCCAAAAATTGATTTCATTTTCATGTGATTGATATTTAGGGTTTAACTTATTTACCTTTTAATTCCATTGCCTTCAAGGTATTGATCATTAAAGAAGCAATGGTCATGGGTCCAACTCCTCCGGGAACCGGCGTAATGAATGAACATTTCGGCGCTACATTCTCAAAATCCACATCACCTCTCAATCGCCAACCTCTTGCACGGGAAACATCCTCCACTCGGGTTGTCCCAACATCAATGACCACAGCGCCATCTTTAACCATATCCTTCGTCACAAAACCAGGTTGACCAATCGCAGCGATCAAAATATCTGCATTTCGGCATACCTCATCCAAATTTTTCGTTCGGCTGTGAGCCAAAGTTACCGTACAATTACCTGGATTCGAGTTTCTTCCCAACATTATACTCAACGGTGTTCCTACAATATTGCTTCGGCCAATGATTACACAATTTTTTCCTTCTGTGTCAATGTTATTCCTTTTGAGCAATTCCACGATTCCTGCCGGAGTAGCTGGCAAAAATCCCGGAAGATTGAGAATCATGTTCCCAAGATTTACCGGATGAAATCCGTCCACATCCTTACGCGGATCAATCGCCTGCGTAATTTTCATTTCATCAATATGAGCCGGAAGTGGTAGTTGAACTATAAATCCATCGATGCTTTTATCTTCATTCAACGAATGAACTTTTGCGAGTAAAATATCCTCAGGGACAGTCTCGTCATATCTGATCAAGGTGCTTTCAAAACCAATTTGCTCACAGGCCTTGACTTTTGCTCCAACATACGTTAGGGAACCGCCATCATTGCCCACAAGTATTGCGGCCAAATGTGGAATTTTTTTACCGTTAATTTTTCTTTCCTGAACAGCCTGAAAAAGTTCTTTACGAATCTGTTCCGAGGTCAATTTACCGTCAAGTAATTGCATTCAATATATTTTGGACCAAAGATAATTCCTCATTGAACGCCGTAAACAAACGTTAAAAAGTTTTGAAAACTTCAAAAGCATTAATTTTGTCCTATGCGAAACGTACTGATCTTTTTGATTTTTTGTCAATTGGCAGTTTCTTCACTTCACTGTCAGCTCATTGAAGGGTTTGAAATTGGCATCGATGGCTCGGTGAGTGGTTCCAATCTTGGGGGCGCTGCAGGAGGCGGATTGAAATTTGGGTTCAAAACCACTGAAAGCTTTATATTCGGACCTTCCATTCGTATTAATCGTTCCTGGTCGACATTTAATGGAAACACCCAAACATTTAGTTTTACCAATTGGGGTGGTGGTTTCTTTGCCCACGGAAGATATGGCAACGTTGTTTTCGGAGGGGTCGAAGCTGAAGTAATCCAAAACAAAAATATTTTTGTTGACACCAGCGCAGTTTTCAAGAAGCTCGTTCCCACAGTATTTATTTGCGGAGGATTTTCGAAGGAATTCAAATCTATCGTCAGAGTAAACTTCGGGCTCTATTACGACCTCATAAATGGCTTGAACAGTCCCTATAGAAATGCCTACCTTATTTCATTAAAGGATCCACAAACCGGACAGATCGTTCGGCGTCTTCCTCTCATTTACAGATTAACTTTTTTCTTTCCTATTCCTGTAAAAAAGAAAAACGCCCCGTCAGAGGAAGACGAACTTCAGGACGAGGCGTATTAAATTTCATTCAAGAGTTTCAGGGCATTCCCATTTCGGCTTGTGTCTGAGGTTTTACAAACGTACCCGCCTTGGCATAATCGATTAGCTCGATCACAAAACACAGAGATTCGTATGGTTTTATGTCCATAGATTGCGTTTGAGGGTTGTACATGCCTTGTTCGCCATAGGCTTGTTTCCATGGAACAAACAATTTATAAGTTCCACCTTTCTTCATTTTTGGAAGTGCATACGTCCAAGCTGGAATGACAGCTTGTAATGACAAGCTTACCGGATCTTTTGTGCCGGTCATTTTCTTCATATCATAAGAGCTCTGAAGGGTATCTCCTTTTGCATTTAACAGAATGTATTCAATCTTTACATCGTCAGTAGAAGATGGTGAGCCACCACTTCCCGGTTTGAGCTGCTGTAAAATAATTCCGTTTTCAAAAAGCTGTACTCCTTTCAGTTTCGCCGCTTCAGCAAGCATGACTTCGCCTTGCTCTTGGTTTTTTCGATACATTACTTTTTCAACTTCTTTAATGAATCCTGAGAACAATTGCTTTTGAACTGCTTCCGGAATCACAGAGTCTTTTTTGAGTAGACCATGGCGAAAACCCTGAACTGTCATTTTAAGGTCAATTTTTGGCAAGGCCTCCACATCTTTCATTTCGCGATAAAAAGAAAAAGCCGTCAGTCTACCCAAACATTCTGCTCCCGGAGCTGAGTAGGACGAATCGAAATCCTGAAAATAAGGACCAAACAATTTTTTCAAGGTTGCCTCACAATCCGAAGGCATTTTTTCATTTAAATTGTCCTCAAATCCCTTTGCGATGAGTTCCATATCAAGCTTCATGATTTTTGGATCATTCGCTCCGACAATAGATTGTGCATTGATCGCTCCCAAGACGTAAGAAAGTGAATCCTTGTATGTATTCAAAACAACAGGGGCTTCATTTTTCGATCCATTGCTGCATGACCACAAGCTTAAAAGCACTATAAAAATCAAACTGTATTTCATCATCCAATAGCTAAAAGTTCAACGTCAAAAATAAGTGCACTGTAGGGTTTAATTGCTCCACCCGGATGTGGATTGGCACCGTATGCTAATTCTTGAGGGATGTACAACCTGTATTTAGACCCTACAGACATCAATTGCAAGGCTTCTGTCCAACCGGAAATCACCTGATTAACTCCGAATGTCGCAGGCTGCCCACGATGAACAGAGCTATCGAAAACAGCTCCATCGATTAACGTTCCGTGATAATGAACCGTTACGCTATCCGTTGGACCCGGTTTCGGTCCTGTACCGCTGTTGATTACCTCATATTGTAATCCGCTAGAAGTCGTAATAACTCCTTCTTTCGAACCATTCTTTGCAAGAAAATCTTCGCCTTCTTTTTTAACTGCTTCAAATTTCGCCATACTCGCTTGAGCCAAATACTGTTGAATGATCTCATTCGCTTGTTCTGGCTGATAATCCAACTGATTTCCTTCGAATACATCGCGTATAGCCTTGGCCATTATATTGGTATCTATCCCCTCCAAATCCTGCTGCATCAAGCTGCCAGCAATGCTCATTCCAACGCAGTAACTCACAGCCTTAATTTCTTCTGTCATACTTTAAATTTGCACGAAGGTAATGAAATAATTCGCCATACCCGACGCTGGATTGATTCAGTATACCTCAAAATGAATTCATTTTGAAAAAGGCAGAATTTCTTTTAACTTTGAATATCAAACCCAATGCTATGAGATTTTTTGCTTATATGTCAGTTATCACTTTAACAATACTAGTATTTACAGGCTGTGGTAAAAAGAAATACGACAACAGTAATGCTCCCAAACTAAATGCGCTAACTGAAACCTATTTTTCTGAATTTTCAAACATGACCGATCAGGCCATTACCGGAAATATGGTCTATTATAAAGTTGGAGAGGTAGTCGTAAATAATTCAACTGAAGGTAAACCCTATTTGAATGACAAAGCCAATTGCAATGTTGTCATCACTCTGGATACTGCGAATGCAACCAAAACCATTACAATAGACTGGGGATCGACAAATTGTACGTGCAATGACGGTAAAACACGGAGAGGAAAACTCGTAACGACGTTTACCGGATCCTATTTTGCTCAAGGAACTGTAATCACACATACGCCTATTGATTATTACGTGAACGACAACAAGGTTGAAGGCACCAAAATTGTGACAAATATGGGACTAAACGGAAGTGGACAGCCTTATTACAATGTTGAAATTAATGGAATTGTCACCATGTCTACCGGAGAAATTATAAACTACACATCTACCCGGGTTCGTACATTCATCTCGGGTTATACAACGCCAAGCATATTTATAGACGACGAATATGAAATCACTCTAAGCTCAAATGCAACTGTAACAAATGGTGACAGTTACGAAGCGCACACCACCTCACCACTTGTTGTGAAAGTCGGATGTGGATACATAAAGAAAGGTGTTTTGTCAATTACGCCTTCAGGAAAACCAGAACGAGTAATTGATTACGGAGAAGGCTCTTGCGATGCAACATTTACTATCACGGTTAACGGAAATACCTACGTCATAAATTGAACCCCTTTCTGAAAAACTTTAAGAGCTGGCTTCACCGGCTCTTTACATTTTCTCAAAGCCGCATTTCACTCATCTTTCCTTCTTAGATCAAGATTATAAGTTAACCCAAGCTGAAGTGTATGATTTCGCTCAGCCTGGATACCGTCTTTCTTAGCAATAAATTGGTTAAGATAACCAAACTGAATATTGAAGTTTGAATTAAAGCGCCATCCAAGTGCTAAATAAAGTCGGTTTTGATCAAGGATATTCTTTCCAATTCCTTTGCCGAAGCCCAAAAATGGTTCATCGTAAACAGATATAAAAAGAGTTTTGTCAGCCATTTCTTTTCTTGAAATAGGCATTGTGACGAGCAAACGATATCTTACACGCTGTCTGAAAAGAAATCCATCCAAATTATAATCCCCAGAGGCATCTTTTACCCAGTTTTCCAAAAAACGCTGCTCAAGTCGATAGCGATGCTGAAAATCCAAACGTCCTGCCTTCGATTTGAGAATTAGCTGTTCCCAAATTCGGTGTTCATTGAACGTATTAGCAACTGGCTGTTCTCCGTATTGATACGTTCTGATAAAGGCATATCCACCCGTTAACTGAGAGCCGTTTTTCGCATAATAATCAACACCAAGTCGTAACAGAGACTGCTGCCAGTCATTGAAAAAATCCGCTCTGCGCCATTGATATTCCGTGTGCAATCCCCAACGTTCGGATAATCGATGATTGCCGAAATACATTACCCATGCATTTGTAGAGTTTGCGAATTCCTTTTGTGCTGAAACAGAACTGAAGAGAAAAAGAAAAATGAAGATTCTCACTATTGATTTTGTGCTTCCCACCTCGCCTTTTGAAAATTAAAGAAATCCCTTCTTCTCTCCGATTCGTTTTTGAATTTGAATACACCTGAATTCAAAGCAAGATTTAATTCAAGGTCTGCAGTTGCAAAATCTCCCTTCCAAATATACAATTCAGAAAGATTACAGTGAATCATCGCCGTAATTTTATCGTTGATGCGAGCCTTTTCATCGTATAAGTTACTTTCCTGCAAAATACTTTTCCATTTCGCGATGGCTGCTTCAAGCTTCGGAATGGCTGTTGCGCGATTTCGGTCTTTTGAAACCATTGCCAAAGCTTGAGTTGTTAATGTGTATGCTTCAGTCACATCCGAATACTCATAGTCTTTGTAACGTTTGATAGAATAGACTTCAGTTTCTCTACTCGTGTTAATAAAACCGAATTGATCGTTCAGAACTCTGTTGACTTCTGAAAAAGCATAATTTCTAGCTCTAAGTTCCATTTCCTGAAATAAAGTAGCCTCATGATCTACCATCCACAAGAGCCATTCATACCTGCTGGAATACTTATTTATGAGCTCCGATCGCTCATTGTCAAGCAATATTTGTTTGTAAAGCACTGTTCCATCGGTTTTTGTAACTGTTAATCCAATCGGGAGAATGTACTGATATAGAAACTCATACTTGGTGCTAGCACCTGAACCTGTCTTTCGTTCTACAAGCTTGTTTCCTCGCATTGGATATATATCAATTAGAACCAGTAATCCGTTATCCCCGGAGTCATATCCTTGCATCTGCACTTTACCTGTAAGTTGATTTTCTAATAGTTCAGAATGCTGCAAGATTTTCATATTGGGATTATACACAGGTTGCACCGGATAAATCGGATCAGTTGGTTTTGTCGCTGCCGCACCAGAATTGACAGACTTTTCATACGCTGCCATTTTTGTAAAATAATCTTTATCGAGCGCATCTTTCTTTTGCTTCCATACTGCAAAATCTGCGTTGTATTTGGTTAGCTCTTGTTGTTTTCTTGCATCAAAGATTTTCAAGCTGTCATTATTGGCGTCTTTGTAAAGATGATTGTAAAGCACCTTGAAAGTTTTCCAGGATGAATCAATCTTTTTTGCAGGTAACTGGATATACGAGAAATTCACTTTGTTGTCGTCGATATTTTGAGCGTTGAGCAAGGAACAATGAGCAAGGAACAATGAACAAAGAAGTATATTTTTTATCGCTTTCATAAGATTTTTTTTAGAAGCCTGCGTTTTTCAAAGACCAGGCCAAAGTTATGAATTCAATGCATTCAGAATATCATTGTAAATATCTTCTAAATTTTCAAGTCCAATAGAAAGACGGACCATCCCCTCTCCTATTCCAACATCTGAACGTTCTTCGGGAGTTAATTTTGAATGCGTAGTAGATGCAGGATGAGTAGCGATACTGCGTGTATCGCCAAGATTTGCAGATAAGGAAAACATTTTCAATGCATCTAAAAATTTTCTGCCTGCTTCGAGACCACCTTTTAATTCAAATGTTACAATACCACCACCAAGATCCATTTGTTTCTTGGCGACCTCAAACTGTGGGTGACTCTCCAAAAAAGGATATTTTACAAAAGCGATCGCCGGATGTCCCTCTAAACGTTTTGCTATTTCATGCGCATTCTTGCAATGTCGCTCCATTCGAATCTCCAGTGTTTCTATAGATTTGGAAAGCACCCACGCATTGAACGGACTCATTGCGGGGCCAGAATGACGGGCAAAGGCCTTAATTTTTTCTATTATCTCGTGTGATGAGAGAATAATTCCACCAAGCGTACGTCCCTGACCATCCAGATATTTAGTAGCCGAATGAATTGAAATATCTGCACCGAATTCTAAGGGACGTTGAATATATGGTGTTGCAAAACAATTATCTACCGAAAAGAGAATTTCTTTTCTTTTGCAGATTTCTGAAATTTTGGAAAGATCGATGATATCCAATCCAGGATTACTTGGTGTTTCGAGGTAAAGAATTCTGGTATTTGAAGTAATAGCCTCCTCGAATCCCTTGTAATCATCGAAATCAACATAGGTGGTTGTAATTCCCCATTTCGGGAAAATTTCAGCAAAAAGTCGGTGTGTTGAACCAAAAACGGACCTAGCTGATACGATATGGTCACCCGATTTTAGCAAAGATGCAAACAATGTAAATACAGCTGCCATACCTGATGCTGTTGCCCAACCGGACTCAGCACCTTCCAAAAAAGCCATTTTATCTATGAACTCTTGCACGTTTGGATTGGCATAACGCGAATAGATCTCCCCTTCTTTTTCTTCGGCGAATTGCGCACGCATGTCTTCTGCATCTTCGAAGACGTAGCTGCTGGTTAGATAAAGTGGAACAGAATGTTCGTTGTGACTAGTTCGTTTGTTTTGTAAGCGGATAGCGGCAGTGTTTTTTTTCATTTTCAAGGATGCATTAAATAAATGGTGCCTTTTTATTCGGAAAAAGTGAAACATATTGAATTGCGGGAACCATGAGGAAGCCGAAGGATCACCGAAATGGTCGCAAATTCAAAAGTGGAATGACTAGAGGAATAAAATAGCACCGAGTTTTCTTTTGCTACTTTTCTTTTGCGGAAAAAGAAAAGTAGAAGTTCAATGATTTAAATAAATTTCAACTGATGAGTGACCAGAATATTTTCATTCAATGAAGCGGACACCGAACAATACTTCTCCTTCGCTAACTTCACCGCTCTTTCTGCCTTATCCGGATCCACTTCTTTCAAAAATTCAAAAGTCAAATGAATCGTTTCAAAAGGCGCTGGAACCCCTTCCGCTCTTTTCGTGTCAATGATGACATTATAATGATTCAGCTCAATGCGTTGTTTGCGAAGGATAAGAATCACATCTACAGAAACGCAACCTGCCAGAGAACTTGCCAGTACTTCCATAGGACGCATTCCGGAATCTTTTCCACCTAGATCATGACTGGCATCCATTTGAATGCTCAATCCTTTCTCGTTGTAAACAACCATTCCAAATGCATTGTCAGTCTTTTTTAAAATAAGTGCCATTAATGTGGAAGTTTAGATTTAAATGCTCCATAAAGGAAAGTTCCAACCAATGCACCTGCCAACAGAGTGACACCAATCTGCCAGTGCATGCCTATGAGAATAAAAATCGGTGCGGAACATGCCCCGGAAATTGACCATCCCAATCCAAAAAGTAATCCACCGATTAGATTGGCAGGAATCTGAGTAGGTTTTGGCTTTACGTCGATCTCATTACCTTGAACTGAACGGATTTTGAATTTCTTAAGAATGAATAAAGACAATGCTCCTGTTCCGATGGCAGAGAAAAGCAATCCATACATGTGAAACGAATCAAAATGAAACATTTCCTGAATCCTGAACCATGAAAACGCTTGAGAAGCGATTAGCACATTTCCGAACAAAAATCCTAATAAAAGTGTGAGTACAATTTTCATTTTAAAAAATGTGAGGTACAATGAAATACGAACCAACCAGTCCTCCGATGAAGAAACAAACAGTTGCTAAAATGGAACTAAATGCGAATTGAGAAATACCCATTATACAATGTCCTGCTGTACAGCCATTCGCATAACGAGCACCGAACCCTACAAGGATTCCACCGATAAAGAATTGCAGGGCATTTTTTATTTCAAACAGCTCGGCATACTGTAATGCGTACTTTTTTGTTGGCACTTCAATAAGCTCATCTGAAATTCCAAATAATTGTATTGCAGCAAAACCAGAAAGTATCAATCCAAAAGAGAAAATCAGTTGCCATTGATCGGCGCGCCTTTCATAATTGAAATAAGGAATCTTATTTGGAAAAAAACTGAGAAGATAGCGGTAACTTGAGGAAATTCCAAATTGTTTTTCCCTTAAGATCAACAGCAGGGGCACCATGAGTCCCAGCAAGGGACCCGCAATATACCAGGCGAGAGGTTCTTTCATTCCTTGACTTTTTCTTTTAAACCGCTACGAAGGTAGTTTTGTTTTTCTCAAGATACAATGATTCGGTTCCTGCTGCTCTCAAGGGCTCGTCCACAATAACTATAGAAAGATCCGTAGCAGAACGGTCAATGCTTCGACGCAACTCATTGAATGCGATCCATCCAGTACTGTAAGAAAAATCAGCACTCTTATAGAACTCATCTGTTTCGATAAAAGGCAATGATTTCAGTATATTTTCATCAGTAGAACTCGCATAGATCTTTAGCTTGAAGTCATCACTGAAACTTACCTGATCATTCCCTGATTTTCTGTATTCGTATCGGTATTCGAATTGGAGAGCGGAAATATCCGAGAGAACAGCACTTGCCGTCGGGTAGCTCCCTGCTCCTTTCCCATAAAACACCTGACGATCGGAGAATAGAGCATTTACCGAAACCGCATTGAATTCATTGTTGACACCATACGCAGGTTGCTCTGAAGAAACAAAATGAGGAGCAACAAAACCGATGACTTGATCACCTATCTTTTCAGCTCGAGCCAATAATTTGATCCGCAACCCTTTTTCAAGTGCATACCTCACATCGCGTTCATGGATTTTAGTAATTCCTATATTGAAAACCTGATCGGGTGTTGTGCTAATCCCGAATGCATGTTTTATCAATAGGATCAATTTGAATTTGGAGTCGAACCCCTCTACATCAAGGGTTGGGTCCGCCTCGGCAAATCCAAGTTCTTGCGCTTGTTTCAAGGCTTCCTGGTAGGCTATACCCTTGTTGCTCTGGGTAAGAATATAGTTAGACGTACCATTTACAATTCCCTGAACAGACGATAAAGTATCGTTATTATAGTATTCCTCTAAATTTCGTAGAATCGGAATGGAACCGGCAACCGCTGCTTCGTATAGTAACGATACATTATTCTGTCTGGACAAGTTAATCAATTCATCGAGGTGCTCGGCGATCAGTTTTTTATTTGCTGTTACTACATGTTTCCCTTTTTTCAGCGCTTCGGTAACAATCGCGTAAGCCGCCTCGCTGTCATTTATTAGTTCTACAACAACATTGATTTCCGGATCATTGAGGATCACCCCCTTATCGTAGGAAAAATATCTGCTCTCGATTGATCGCTTTTTAGTTGGATCTTTAACAACAATCGATTTTATCGATGCATTCAATAACTTGCTTCGATTCAATACCTCGTGCAATCCTCCTCCTACAACACCGAAACCAAAGAGGCCAATAGTCAAATCTATTCTCATTTTATTATCTTTTACTTGTTTTTTAAATCCCGTTTGACGGTCTATTTTTATCATATTTTAAAAAGTCAGAGAGCAAGTCTGACAACTGTTTGTGCTCAACCAAAAATCCATCGTGACCGAAATCAGAATCAATTATGGCAAGAATTGCGTTAGGTATCCATTCTGCCAAAAACGCTTGTTCACTAACCGGAAAAAGTAGATCTGAATCAATCCCGATCACCAGTGTTTTTGCTTTTATAAACTGTAGAGCAATTTCAATCGAGGCACGCTTGCGTCCTACATTGTGTGCATCCATAGCTTTGGATAGCATTACATATGAATATGCATTGAATCTATCCGCTAATTTCTGACCTTGGTATCGTAGGTAAGACGCTGCAGGAAAATCTTCCGTTAAATGATTATTCGGACTGGTCTGAGTTTTCAAAAAACCGTCATACGACCGGTAACTTAACATCGCAATCGCTCGTGCTGTCTTCAACCCACTTGCTCCTCCACTTGCAGTTCCATTCCCATAAGTTGGATCAGTATAAATTGCTTGACGCTGCGTTTCGTTGAAGGCAATTCCATAGGCCGAATGTCGTGCATTGGTGGCAATCAATACGAGTTTATCCACGACTTCTGGTTGTTCTATAGCCCATTCCAAGGCCTGTTGTCCTCCCAGAGAAGCACCAATTAACAGCTGAATCCTATCAATATTGAGTTCCAAGCGCAACAAATCGTGAATTCGTGCCAGATCGCGAGTTGTAAAAGCCGGAAAAGCTTGAAGTAAGGGATTTTCAGTAGAGGGATAATTGAGTGGACCTGTAGTTCCATAATGGGATCCCAAAATATTCGCGCACACAATAAAATGTTCCTTTGGATTGAAGAGATAATTTTCACCGAAAATTCCTTTCCACCAATCAAACACATCACTGTTGGCTGTAAGTGCATGGCAAACCCAGACAACATTGTCTTTTTGGGCACTCAGTGTACCATAGGTATGATATACCACATTAAGCTTCTCCAAAAAGAACCCATTTTCGAGTTGGAAACCTGATTGGTGCTTGTAAATTTTCTGTTCAGTCATTTTTTTAAATTAAACCGGTGGGATGAATCCCACCGGCAATTAATTTGAGTTATTTCACTGTTTCTGAATCTATTGTTTTGTTCGTATAAACAAATTCGAAAGCTTGTTCCAGGTCGGCACGAATGTCATCCACATGCTCGATTCCAACAGAAAAACGCAGTAATCCCGGAATAACCCCTGTGGAACGCTGTTCCTCCTCGTTTAATTGTTCATGGGTTGTGGCGGCAGGATGTATAATAAGTGATTTTGCGTCACCTACATTCGCAAGATGTGAAATCAGTTGTAGCGAATTCACAAAGGCATTGGCTTCTTGAACGCCACCTATTAACTTAAAGCTCAACACGCCACCGAATCCATTTTTAAGATATTTGGAAGCAGTTTTATAATATTTGGAAGTGGCTAATCCTGGATAATTTACATACTCCACCTGTGGGTGTTTCTGTAACCACTGAGCTAATTCCAACGCATTTTCAACTGTACGTTGAACGCGAAGTGAAAGTGTCTCCAAGCCTTGTAGTAACAGGAATGAATTAAAAGGAGCAATTGCCGGACCCCAGTCTCTGAGTCCTTCTACTCGCGCTCGAATAGCAAAGGCTATGTTGCCAAACGGGCCTTCGCTTCCAAAGACTTCCCAAAACTTTAATCCATGGTAACCTTCAGAGGGCTCTGTAAATTGAGGATATTTTCCATTGCCCCAATTATAAGTTCCCGCATCCACTATGACGCCTCCCACACTTGTTCCATGACCACCAATCCATTTCGTAGCAGAGGCAACAACAATGTCTGCCCCATGTTCGATTGGACGAAATAAATATCCTGCTGCACCGAAGGTATTGTCCACCACTAAAGGAATGTCATAAGTTTTAGCAATTCTCGAAATCTTTTCGAAATCAGCGACACTAAATTCAGGATTACCAATAGATTCCAAATAGATCGCACGCGTTTTAGTGTCGATGCGCTCTTCAATTGATACCGGATCAATTCCTTCCGCAAAGCGCGCTTCTACTCCCAGACGTTTAAAAGCAACCTTAAATTGATTGTAAGTTCCACCATACAAATGTGAGCTAGTCACGAAATTATCACCCGCTTGAAGAATATTGTTTAGTGCAATGAACTGAGCCGCTTGTCCGGATGCAACTGCGACAGCTGCTACTCCACCTTCCAAAGCTGCAATACGTTTTTCAAAAACGTCGGTTGTTGGATTCATTAATCGAGTGTAGATATTACCAAACTCCTTCAATCCAAAAAGATTAGCAGCATGCTCCGCATCTTTAAAAACATAGGAAGTAGTTTGATAAATTGGCACAGCGCGAGCGCCTGTTGTGGGATCAACTTCTTGTCCTGCATGAAGTTGTAGTGTTTCGAATTTTAACTTTCTTGTTGACATTTTTAAATGATTTTAAACGATAATTAATTGATTTATGTGCATTCAGGAACGCGTCAATACCAGGGCCCTCGGTAGAAGCGTCCGCTGATTATTGCCGAATGAAAAAACAGGAATGATCAGCAGATGTGGCAACAGCAACAACAGCACATCATGCTAAACAATAGTCCTGAATAAGGAAGGGATTTTAATGAACTCTTTTGAGCTTTTGTCACCGAATTTGAAAGATTACTACTTATTCTCATCTCTTTACATTTATATTCTTCCGAAACATTTCGGAATCAGGAATTGGCACCGGTTTTCCAATGCTGAGTATCAACTCAGCACTTTAAGTTGGTTGCCAGAGGATCGTTGAGCCTGTCTCTTACCTCTTCTTTATAAATCTTAGATTCACCGTTCGTGAAAATGACGTTGCAAATTTCTATAATTCGTTTTCGATTTTCCAAGTAAATTGCAAAAAATATTTTTTTAAATCCATTTAAAACCAACTTAAAATATTCACTTTGTGTATTTTAAACAAATCTCACGAACCCGTTTTTTTTGTTAAACACATACATTTTTTATTGAAATTTGGTAAATCAATCTATCTATAACACCAGAATAAAGTGATCAAAATTAAAATACTCTCTCTCACCTAAAAAGGAATGATAGATTTTAAATCCATGCATTATTGATATTCGGAGTCTTAGTATATTTACTTTCCCAATCCAAAATCTGGTACGATGCTTCTGCGTATCCGCTATCAGTTTTTAGATTAGTAATTTTAGAAACACAGACATTTCATGAATCCACTGGTACCCTATAAACTTCAGATAATTGAGACAGTCATAGTGCTAATAGTGGCTGTTATTTTGAAATTATTTACGCGAAAGACAATTAACAAAATATTTATAAACTGGGAGCTTGACCTTCAGCGTAAAAGACTGTCTCAGAGAATCGTTAATGTTTTTTTAATAATAATTGTAGCGCTCGTCATAATTGGTATCTGGAATATTCATCAAGACCAGCTCATGGTTTTTGTGACTTCAGTAATTACGATCCTCGGTATTGCTTTTTTCGCCCAATGGTCAATTATTTCAAATATCACAGCAAGTTTGATCTTATTTTTCAATCATCCATTGCGTATTGGTGAGTACATCGAAATACTCGATAAAGAATTTTCAGTCAAAGGAAAACTTGAAGATATTTCCTTCTTTTTCATGCTCATAAGGACCGAGAATGGTGAATTGATAACGGTACCAAATAACCTTGCACTACAAAAGATTATTTTAACAAAGAATAGGACGTGACATATTAAAAGAGTACATTTCATCTTTAACAAATCAAGAATTGACCTAGCTAATGAATTGTATTCAAGTAATTTTAACGATTGACACTGATAATCTTCCCGACAATTTTCAAGAAATCTTGAAGCATGAACAAGAAGTGGTTGGCAAGTGGAGAGAAGATGGTATTTTGGAACACCTTTATTTGCGGCAAACAAGAAATGGCGCGGTATTAATTTTTAAAGACCAGAATGAGGAAAATGTTCGAGAGCTTATGAAAACGCTTCCATTCTATCCTCTTAGAAAAAGCATAGAATATTATGCCCTTATCAAACAATTCTGATTCGCACAGTCATCCGAGATCAGTTTATTTTCTTTTCCCGATTTTGAAGAATCTTAGCTTCAAGAGCTCTGACTCCCCTCCATCGCTATCTGTCACTGCTGAGCAGTGGTAATCGTTTTCGGTAGCATCATCCAATGTTAAAGATTCAACTTTGACCTTTAGTGGACCATTATCATCTCCAATCAAGGAGCTGTATGGTGTAAAATGCTGATGTAATTTTTCCGGGGCGAAGACTCCAATGAAACTACCAAGAACCTCCCCATCCTGAACCCAGTCAGAAGTGTTTTCCACTGACGAAGTAAACAGGATCAACCCATTCTTTTCGTCGGAGGTAGCGCCTGAAAACCCCGAAACAATGCCATCGATCTGTGGGAGATCAAGACTGTAAACTTTCATTTTGGGAAGCTCCGAAATTCCCTCTAGAAACTCAGTAAAGTCTTTTTCTTTGACAATAACCACTTTATTCTCTCCGCGATTAAATAGGTAGACCTTTCCATTTAAAGATGTCGCTGCTTCAAGATTGAATTCATCCTGAAGGATCTTCGCTTTTTCGGAAATTCCTTGATAAAAAGATGTAAGGTCAAATGTTTCAAGTACTTTTTGTTTCGTCACAGAAAATGCAATCCCCTTGTTTCGGTGAGGCCATTTCGAGCCTGAACCAAAAAGAAACAACACCTGCTCACCCTTCCATTGTAGCATGCACATTGCTTCAAAATCATGTTTCTTTCCTTTCGGAATAATATCGGATTCTACCAATAAACCAATACGGTGTTGCACCAAGATGTTTCCAGAGGTATCTGTTTCGAACATCCACGGAGAGTTATCACCTATGATGAAATAGCGATCACTCCATCTCTCCAAACCTGAAGCAGAAGGAATATCTTTGAGTCTAGAACGTTCGATTAATTTAGTTTGCCACATCGTTTGCTGGTCACATGAAAAAGATGATCCCATTATTCCGATTAATACCATAAGTCGAATGAAGGATCTTTTCATTCGTTCTTACTTCAATCCAAAATGTTTTTCTGCCTCCTCTGCGATATAGCCCCCAATAGCAAGGGATGCTGTAGCGGCCGGAGAAGGTGCATTCAACACATGAATGGATCGTCCATGGTACTCAATTCTGAAATCATCTCTTGTATCTCCGTCCTGAGCTAGTAAAAGTGCCCGAACTCCTGCACGACCGGGTTTGATATCATCCATGGTCAAAGAAGGAATCATTCGCTGAAGTGTTTTGAGGAACAATTTCTTAGAAAAAGCACGTCTGTATTCATTTATACCAAATGACATATTGTTAAAGAATAGTTTCCATGTTCCACCATAGGTTAGTGCGTCCCAGGTATCTCGTAAGGAGAAATCTGTTTTACCATACCCTTCTCTTTTAAAGGTGAATACCGCGTTTGGTCCGCACTCAATTTCCCCATCCGTCATTCGTGTAAAGTGAACTCCCAAAAATGGAAAATCCGGATTGGGAATGGGGTAGATCAGATTTTTCACTTTGTGCTTTGCTTGCTCGGTAAGCTCATAATAATCTCCTCTAAAGCCTACTACTTTTTCCTTTAGGTCAACTCCGTCTTTGCGCGCAAGTCGATCTGCCTGTAAGCCAGCACAGAAAACAAGGTATTTGGCCGTAAACTTATTTTTATTGGTTACAACTGTTGAAGTTACATCTCCTTTTTCAATTCCAATTACCTCTTCTCCCAAATGCATGGAACTTTCACTGTTCATTGCCAGCGCCAATTCTGCCATTTTTTCCGTTGCTCCCCTGAAGTCGATGATCCCGGTAACCGGAACCCAAATACCGCCAATACTTTCGACGAAGGGTTCATGTTCCTTAACCTGCTCCGCAGTTATTTTCTCAATTCCTTCAATTCCATTTTCGAGCCCGGTTTGAAACACTTTTTCCATATGTGGCAATTCAGCCGAATCCGTAGCAACAACAACTTTACCGCATACGTCATGGTTTATTCCGTACTCTTTTGCGAAAGCAACCAACTCGTGTCTTCCTTGTATACAATTTCTTGCTTTGAGAGAACCGGGTTTGTAATAAAGTCCAGAATGAATCACTCCCGAATTATGCCCTGTCTGATGATCCGCAAGCTTGTCCATCTTCTCGATCAGAACGATTTTCAAATTTGGGTTCTTCTTCTGAAGTTTATAGAAGGTGGCAGCACCAACAATACCGCCTCCGACAATGGCAACGTCATAGGTCATACAGGAAATTTATAGGTCACAAAAATACGAATTAACCGAATGTTATTGTTTCTGAAATTCCTTCGTGTACACTCGTTTTGCAGTCGTAATGCGTATGACGTATTGTCCTTTCTCCAAATAAGACAGATCAGGATGAATCTCAGCAAAATTATCTGTTGTAATCATCTTGTCTGCAAACACTTGTCTCCCAAGCATGTCAAAAATCTGAATTCCGGCATTTTGAGCAACGTCTCCACTAACCTCAATTGTGCATTCTCCATTCGTAGGATTTGGATACACTTCTATTTCGTGCGTTAACTCTTGTTCATTTAAACCAAGTGCGAAACCGACTGAAAAATTATAGCGATGATAATGACCAAAATCACCCGGGAAGATTTCTACGTAGTTTCCACCTACAAGACGCACACGGAATTGTCCTGAGGTTTCTCCCTCAAATTGCTGCGAAGCCCAAAATGATATTCCATCGTGATCTGTGTCCTCAAGTATCAGACTATAACACCCAGGATCCAAATTGAACGTATCCTTGTAATTGGTATTGTTCGCCATTCCTGTTCGTTCAAAAAGAACATTTCCATTGGCATCTTCTAATCTGTATTTATTTTCGTTCGCCTTGTTGTTGGTAATAAACCATACGAAGAAGGGACCATTGATCATTTCAGGCGCTTCAAACTTGGTCGATTTCACATTGTTATTAGGATATTCATCCAAACTTGGATATCCTTCTACATCGTATACTTGAGCTGTAAACGTCCATGAACCGCTATAATCTCTCCACCATCCGAGGTCGGTCACAGGAATTTCCACTACTTCTTTTTCCAAGAATGCTAAATTTCCGGACCATTCGTACTCCAACCAGTCTCCATATGAAATCCAACAACGGATTTTACATTTTGTCAATGGTTGCTCACCATTGTTCTGCAAAATAATTTTCGGATTGCTGCACGTTGGATTCCACTTACGGTAATATTCATAATTGTTCGGACTTAACACGTCGGCTATCGCTGCATCGTGCTGGAAATTCGGCGCCCCGTAAGAAATAAGATCCATTGCAACTATGTAATTTCCTCCTGCCTGACCAGGATCACTTACAGGCACCTGATTGATTGCATAATCGAGCCTCACTGTGTCTCCAGGGGTAACATATGGTGTCAATTCAAATTCATTTTCCCTAACCTGATCACCAGGGCACCATCCTTCACGAGCATAAGGCCACGTTCCACCCTGACCGATGTTTGGATTGTCACCGCACTGTGTTGTTTGCCATATGTTCCAGTTAAACCGGGAAATACCATCGACTTTAATCTGGTGATCGTTAGGTACCCATTCACAACATGCACCGTTTCCTACCTGTCCGTGACCTGTGAATCGTGTTTTGATTTTGAACATTTCTGAGGTATCAGAGAGCAACACAGGAGTCTCGGGTAATACTGAATTGTCCGCCATATTTGAAAACTGATAACTGCGGAAATCGGCCCAAATTGGCTCTCGTTTGTGGACATCTCTAGGTGGAATCCCTTCTATGAATGCAAACTTCAGATCTAACAACTCCTGTGTATTGTGCGCAGCAAGATCGACCGTATCCTTGAGGTAATGCTGATAATCAGTTACGTCATAGATCCAGGCAAACCCATTCGGCCCAAGATCAAAACTGATTCCATAAGGGGTAATATAGCGTGCTATTTCCACATCTTTTACTAGTTCAAACGGTTGATTGTAATAGGTAATCGTATCATTAGTGAATTGAGCCGTTCCTGTAAAAGGTACGAGTGACAGAATGTCTCCTATTATTCCATAAACGACCTCTGATCCTTCTTCCAATCCAAGAAATGCGTTGACAATTTCAAAATGTCTGTTTACCGGTTGCTGTTCAAATATCACCAAAGGTTCTTTAACATATTGTTGTTCAACCGTTGAAGTGGCTACTGTTCCCGCAACCACACCCTGTCCAAGAGCCAGTCTCGGACGATGGAAATTATGGCTCCATCCTGCGAGTGGATACTCATCATGGTGGATCATTCCTTTTTCGGAAGGCATAAGGAGTTTGTTACTCACTGAACGATCGATCGCCCATGGTTGATCATCAAAATCGTAATATGCAAGTAAATTGCTCCAATTTGGATGCGTGGCATCGGGCTGTTGCGCCATGTAAGACTGAATTGTAGCTTGTGAAAGTGCTGAATTGTACAACTGGAATTCATCCAGCTTACCTTTCCATAAATATGCCTGATTCATGTTAGAACCGAGAACAAGTCGGTGAATGTAACCCACAGGCAAATTCTTTCCAGTACCCGAGTGCCACAGAACTCCATTCTTATAAACAAACATCTCACCGGTAGTCTGTTTTTTAACAAATGCCCAATGATTCCAGTTATTATCGATTTCGGCGCCAGTCATAACTTTGTTAATTCTATCATATCCCGAACCCATACCGGCATCAAAGTACAAACTGTTGTCACTCCATGGAAAATGGATATTGATCACACGGTTATTCAACGTATCGTAGGCCTCAAGAATAGAGGTATTTGTCCCTGCCGATCCAGTGCCTTTGGCCCAGAAAGTTATTGTCATGTCATTTCCGAGATCAAAATCTGATAACTCGAGCATGGCATAGTTGGACCCGTCGAATTGCATGTTTCCGTTCAGTCCGTCGTATGTTGCACTCATTGAAGTTGGATCGCTGTCCGCCTCAAAATTTGGAGATGAGGTTGAAGGCATCGTGTTTTCAAAGGTGAATTCGATAATTAGGTTATCGGTTCCATTCCATGCGAAAGGCTGATAAAAAAGAAACTCATTTACACCTTGAACCAATTCCGGGTAGATACCACCTACTTTTCGTGAGGCATTATAAACCTCCGTAAATCCAACAGTATGATAACCGATCAGATCAAGGTCTGTGGTGGTTTTGATTGAAATATTCGGCGATAAAACGCTTCCGCCAGTGAAACTAGCCACATACAGTGACAAAGACTGTATATCGCCGGCTACTATTCCCGCGGCATTCAATTCCGCTGCTGTGAGAAGCATCTGGTATACACCGCCATGACTTGCTGTTTGAAATGGAAACGGAGAAGCGATTGGCAGCCCCCCTGTTACCACATCAGAGGTTACAAGCGTAGCATTGCTTCTTGAAGATTCCGTTCGAGAGTACGAATCAGCCAATAAATTCGGTGCAGGAACATAACTCAACGCTGATGGCGATGCCCAGTCTGCAAGGTATCTGTTTCCGTCTACACGCACAGAGTCGTAATCACCGGTATGGTCAAAAACCCGCGTATATGTCAGGTAATCCCACTCTCCACAGTTGTATTGATCCCATGTGGTAAGGGGACTACATTTCAACTTGTAATACATCAACACCTTTTCAAATCTCTTTGAATTCAATTCTTGTGGAAAGACAAAATTAGCCCTACGGGTAGTTATCGAATCATAGGTGAACGTTTGAACCCAGGTGGTATCTTGAGACCAAATAGTGCCTAAACAAAAACAAATGAGTATCGGAGTAAGTAGTTTTCTCATGCTTGACGATTTTCCGTAAATTTAGGAAACTTGGTATTTGGATAGTTAAAAAATTAAAGTCTTTATTGAAATGCTATTTCATCTTTCCGATGAAAGAAAAATTCCATTTTATTTTGAAAAGTAGACTGGCAAATGATAATCCGTTTGTTCGTAATATGGACTGTGTTTGTAAATAAAAAATAGCTGATCCCATTGAGATTCTCTGAATTGATCGTCTAAATCTCTTTTCTTTTGAAATTCTTTTGCCAATTCCGGATCTTGTTTTAACAATTGAGCGGCTTTGTCCTCAAAAACGTATGGCGAAAAATATTCTTTTTGCTGCAAATAACTGTCGAAATAATTCCAACGGAAATAGCTATCCTCTCCCTCCGGAATCAACGTAGAGAGCAGAAACATTGCTCCTTTTTGACGTGTAGGAATTATAAGCGTTTCTTTTGGTAGATCCATCTCCTTGAATGCACGTTCAGTGGATAGCTCTTTATGATAAAAATGACCTTCATACGGTTTATTCAAACTTTGAAAAGAAACGATTTTAGTTGTTGCTAGATCTAAAGTCGAATCCACTTTGGATAATGAAAACGAGATGTTATTTAGCCTCAAATTCTCAATCACTTCCTTCGCGGATGGGAGAACATATATAAACTCGGGAATCAGTGCAGAGTCAGCAGGGAAATATGTTTTATACCATGGAATGAAACGTGTGTAGGGTTTATTTCGATCGTATTTCAATCGTTTCAGACCGGTAACTTCACTCACCGGAAAGGTCTCTTCATACCCTTTAAAGAGGATCGAATCAACTTTCTCCGTTTGAGAATAATTATACTTAAAATAGGCCTGATTCATTGACCAGTTTTGTGACTCTGTGCGCACTTTTTCCACTTCTTTCGAATTTACTCCTGTCCAATAAACGAGATTCGAAATAAAATCTTTAGTAGCTCTTACTCGTTCAGGAAAGAGTTTTAGCATGTGAGTTTCCACGGTGAAGGCGATAGAATGGAACAATGCTGCGTATCCCATAGCATATCTCGGCAAATCATTAAAAGCGACAAGACCGCTAGTAGGAGTTTCTTCTTTGAGTTCGACATATGGGAACAGGTCCCAGTTTTTCTTCTTCAGACGAGATGTTAATTCCGGAATAAGTTTTTCGTACACTAAATTCGCCTGGGGAGGAGCCATGCGTTCTTTCATGGAAGAAATATATGTAAGTGTATATTGATAATCAGCGCCATTCGAGACATGCGTATCCACAAATACATCGGGATCCAAGGCATGAAAAATCCTTGCAAATGTTTTCGCATTCGGAGAATCCATTTTTATAAAATCCCGGTTCAAGTCTAAATTTTGAGTATTTCCCCTGAATCCATACTCTTCCGGACCCTCTTGATTCGCCCGACTAAAGGAACCACGTCTCAACATTCCGCCTACATTGTATGCAGGTATAAAGGCAACACAAGGAAGATCTTTTGTTTTTTTACCTGATTTTATCCATTCCTCGATCCAGATCAAGGATGCATTGACACCGTCCGGTTCACCGGGATGAATAGCATTGTTGATGAGTATTGTGGAAGACTGTCTGCATTTGTCAAATGTCTCAGTGGAATCACCAGCACCATTAATAATGCACACATAAATAGGGAATTCAGTATCCGAACATCCCATCGCATAAAGCTCGATTTCCTTGTGTTGTTCATCAAGCTTCTTATATGCACTAATCAGTTCCTCATACGTAGGCGTTTGATTTAATGTCCAGTTGTTCTGAGAAAAATACCTAGAGACTTGGGAACAAAAAATCAAAGTCAGTAGTATCGTAAGTAGTCGATTTATCATGTTACGAAAATAACTTTTTTGCGACTCAAAATTGTACCTTTGTTACATGCGCATTGATATTCTAACTGTTGTGCCGAGTTTGCTCGAAAGTCCGTTTTCGGCCTCTATCATGCAGCGGGCAAAAGATAAAGGACACGTAGAGATTTTTATTCACAATATTCGAGATTATGCGACAAACAAGCATAAGAATGTGGATGATTATCAATACGGTGGTGGTGCAGGAATGGTAATGTCCGTAGAGCCAATCGCAGCATGCATGGACCGATTAAAAAATGAGCGGACATACGACGAGATCATCTACATGACACCGGATGGAAAAATTCTTGAGCAAAGTGATTGCAATCAGTTATCGCTTCACGGTAACCTGATAATTCTTTGCGGACATTACAAAGGCGTAGATGAACGAATCAGACAACATTATGTGACACGAGAGATCTCTATCGGTTCCTACGTCCTTTCCGGTGGCGAGCTTGCCGCAGCGGTTCTTGTTGATGCCATTGTGCGACTTATTCCAGGTGTTCTTAATGATGAAACCTCCGCATTAACAGACAGCTTTCAAGATGGACTGCTTTCTCCACCCGTGTATACCCGACCTGAAGAATTTCGGGGTTGGCGCGTACCGGAAATACTTTTGTCCGGAGATCCAAAGAAAATTGAACAGTGGAGAGAAGAAGAAGCGCTTAAACGAACCCGAGAGCGAAGACCTGATTTGCTAGATTGATGTCGGAATGAAATTGGAACAAAGACAAAAGAGCAAAGAGCAAGGAGCATTGAACACATGGAACAACCTAGGTTTTGAACATTCAACCATTTGAACATTCGACCATTTGAACAATTGAACAATTTAAACACCTTAGGTTTTGAACATTTGAACATTTGACCATTCGACCATTTGAACACTTGAAAAAATTGAACTCCGAAAGCAATTGAACCTTAGCACATGAACATCGAACAAAGCATAGAGCTTCTAAAAAATGGTGGAACCCTACTCTACCCCACTGATACTGTTTGGGGACTGGGATGTGACGCCACCAATGAATTCGCATGTCAAAAAATTATTGAGATAAAGAATCGTCCAGAAAACAAAAGCTTCATTTTGTTGGTTGATGGATTTCAGATGCTGGAGAAATATGTTCCGGAATTTCATCCTATTTGTTACGATCTAGTAGATCTTGCTAGCGAACCACTTACGATTATTTACCCAACTTCTCTTCATTTGGCCCCATCTGTTTTTGCTGATGACGGTTCGGTTGGAATTCGGATCACAAAAGATCAAAATTGCCTGCAACTTATTCGAGGATTAAGAAAACCACTGGTTAGTACCTCTGCCAATGTTTCAGGCGAAAATTTACCTGCTTCATACAGTGATTTAAATCCTCAGCTAGTTAATAACGCTGATGGGATTCTTGAATTAAGACAAACTGAAAGACTCTTGAAACCCTCGCAAATAATCAAGATCGGATTGGATGGAAGTGTGAAGGTTATCAGGAGCTAGAAAATCCTCTACGAAATTCTATCTTTGCAGTCGAATGCAAAAAAATTACGCTGATCATCTCAAACACCCTGTTTTTAAGGTCGTCGCTCAACTGATAAAAGAGCAACAACTGGAAGCTTATGTCATTGGTGGTTGGGTACGCGATCTGATTCTTGAGAGGCCAAGCAAGGACATTGACATCGTTGTTGTTGGCAACGGCTTGGAGCTGGCGAATGCGAGCGCAAAAATACTTCGTGTAAAGAAGGTCACTCTATTCAAAACATATGGAACTGCACAGTTCAGATACAAAGATCTTGACGTCGAATTCGTTGGGGCGAGAAAAGAATCTTACAGCCCTGACTCGCGAAAACCTTCCGTAGAATCAGGAACTTTGCGAGATGATCAATTGCGACGTGATTTTACAATCAATGCGCTGGCTATCAGCTTAAATCCCGACAATTTTGGGCAGCTGGTGGATCCATTCAATGGGTTATCTGATCTCGAGAAGGGAATTATTCGCACCCCTTTAGATCCCGTTACTACCTACAGTGACGATCCATTGCGCATGATGAGAGCCATTCGTTTTGCAGCGCAGCTCGATTTTAAAATAGAAGCTGCTAGCCTTCAAGCCATCATAGATCAAGCCAACAGACTTGAAATTATTTCCAGAGAGCGCATCATGGATGAGCTCAACAAGATCATTCTCAGTAAGCTCCCCTCTCGAGGATTCAATTTGCTTTTTGCCACAAAGCTCTTGCATCAATTTTTTCCTGAAATGGTCAATTTACAGGGCATTGAAACGATTGAGGGGAAATCGCACAAAGACAATTTTTACCATACCCTAGAGGTACTGGATAACGTGGCAGAAAAAAGCAACGATCTCTGGTTAAGATGGTCCGCAATAATGCACGACATTGCAAAACCCCCCACGAAACGCTTCGATCCCGAGATAGGATGGACATTTCACGGACATGAAGAACTGGGCGCACGAATGACTCCCAAAATCTTTACGCGACTGAAACTGCCTCTGGACCACAAAATGAAATTTGTCCAAAAAATGGTTCGGTTGCACTTAAGACCGATCGCGCTTGTAAAAGGCTCTGTGACAGATTCAGCCGTCAGACGTTTGTTGAGTGAGGCAGGAGACGACATAGATAATCTGATGATCCTGTGCAATGCAGACATCACATCTAAAAATGAATTCAAAGTCAAAAAATATAAGAAAAACTTTGAAATCGTCATTGAGAAACTAAAGGCAGTTGAAGAGAAAGACCGAATTCGGAATTTTCAGCCACCTGTTTCAGGCGAAATGATTATGCATACCTATCAGCTTGGACCGTGTTCTGAGATTGGCACAATTAAAGCAAGAATCAAAGATGCCATATTAGAAGGCATTATCGCCAACGAGAAAAATGAGGCTATTACCTACATGTTAAAACTAGGTGAAGAATTGGGATTGAAGCTGGTAAATAATCCTGTGTAAATCAATAAAGAGTATATTTACAACTAAGAAAATATCCATTAACTTATGGCAGGGCTTAAATTTCGTGTGTTGCTCGACAGTGAAAAAGAAGCAGAGGTATTCAGAGATATTTTGATCAACGATACCGATAATTTCGAATCTTTCTATCACGCAATCGTTCATTCTTTCAGATTTGAAGGGGATCAAATGGCCAGTTTTTATGTTTCGAATGACCAATGGGACAAAGGACACGAAATAAGCCTAATGGACATGACGTATGACGACGATTCCATAGATGCTCCTGCAGCAGTTATGAAACATGCCGTCATTAAAGACTTTCTTGAAGAGCCAGATCAAAAATTCATTCTTGTGTATGACTTCTTGCGCATGTGGATTTTTCTGATCGAACTAATAGGATATGAAAAAGAAGGTCCTGAAAAGCCTGAGCTCCTACTTGCTGTTGGTATGGCACCGCCAGAAGATTCACGGACCGCGAGCGACAATGAACAATTGTTTAACGGTGACATAAGTGAGGACGAAGAGGATGAATTCGGTTTCAACGAATTTGATGATGATTTTGAAGAAGATGACATTGCAGGATACGACGAATATGATTATTAATGAATGAGAAACACGGAGATCCGATCGGGGAGGCTATCCGCTTTTATGCAGCCACTAAAAAACCCGCTGATATAATTGTTAGTTCTGACATCTGTGAAGATGACATAATCCCAATGGAAGTCATGTTCAGAACATACAATGACATGCCGGAATTAGAAAAAATGGCGCTAAATCTGTGTCGAGGAGAAGTACTCGATGTCGGTGCCGGCGCCGGAGTACACTCACTTGAGCTGCATAATAAAGGAATTCAGACTAATGCAATCGACCTATCTCAGGGTGCGGTGGATTATATGCAAAGCAAGGGAATTAAGGCACGCAAACTTAATTTCTTTGATCTGAAAAACGAAAAGTACGATACTATTCTGATGCTTATGAATGGAATCGGTATCGCAGGAAAATTGTCTAATCTTGAACATACGCTTCTTCATGGCAAATCTCTGTTGAAAGATGGTGGGAAGATCCTTTGCGACTCATCAGACATCCGTTACTTGTATGAAGATGAGGACGGATCCATGTGGATCGATCTGAATTCGGAATACTGCGGAAATTTTCGTTTTCAAATGAAATACAAAAAAGAGAAAGGCCCATGGTTCGATTGGCTTTATGTGGATTTCGATAATTTGTTTCAGGCTGCAAAAAATGCAGGCCTTCATGCCAAACGAGTATTCGAACATGACGATCATTATCTTGCAGAATTGAGCTTATGATACGTTGTAGCTTTCTTATCTGTACACTTTTAACGTTTCTCCAAACTTTCTCGCAAGAAACGATTCCTTTCCCCATGGATGAACAAGCTCTGTTGTGGAAAATTGAAAAGAAAGGAATGGAGAAACCATCTTATCTTTTTGGAACCATTCACTTGATTGAGAAAGAGTATTTTTTCTTCCCGGATAAACTTCAAAAATTGGTCGAAAAAAGTGATCAACTGATCATGGAATTGGCAGGAATTCCCTCTCAGCAGGAGGCTTTAAAACACATTCAACTTAAAGAAGGTGTTTTCTTCGATTATTTTTCTGTCGAACAAAGTGATTCTATTCTGCGTTGGGCAAAAGAAGAATTACACATGAATGACGCACAATTCAGAGGTGTCATGACCAAGATGAAACCTTTTGTAGCCGTTCAATTGGCCACACAGATGCATTATTTCGGGAAAACTGAATCGTACGAAATGACTTTAGAAGAACTGGCTAAAAAGAATGAAATTCCGATTAAAGGTCTTGAAACAGTAGAAGAGCAGATGAGTCTTTTTGATGAGTTGAGTAAAGAAGCCCAGTCGGAAATGGTAATGGAAATTGTTAGAAACCCTAAAGAACAATACGAATCCACACAAAAAATAGAGCAGCTTTACGCACGACAGCAGGTCGATTCGTTGTATATGCTGATTGTTGACTCCGGTGGGACTATTGCTTCAGAAAATGCTCGTTTCATCGATGATAGAAACGTGAGTTGGATCCCTTTGATTGAAGAGCTCATCAGAGAAAAAAGAACGTTCATCGCAGTTGGCGCTGGTCACCTTGGTGGTCCCAATGGTGTTATTCGTCTGTTGCAGCAAAAAGGATATACGCTCACACCAATCAAATTATAAGTCAAATGAGAACCCTTTTAATTCTCGCATTAACAGTACTGGCCTTGGATTCGTGTTCCACATACAACGATCAGGATAAGAGACGATTCGACGAAAAGATCATCACCTATTTAAAGAATAAAAAAATAAAGTGTACTCGCAGTGACTCAGGATTGTATTATAAAATCATTGATGAAGGCTCTGGAGCGTATATAAAATTTCAAGATGAGGTCACCTTCACGTATCATGGCACTCTGATTGACGGAACAATTTTCGATGAACAGAAGAAACCAGTATCCTTTAAGGTTCGGGATCTTATAGCTGCATGGAAAGAAATTATGCTCGAGTTAAAACCCGGAGCGAAGGCATTTCTTGTTGCCCCTCCACAACTTGGCTACGGAGACTACAAGCTAGATGATATTCCGCCACACTCCATTCTGATCTACACGATCGAGATCCAAGACGTGAAATAATTTCCAAATAATGTGAATTGAACTTTGCACTAACAATTCAAAACTCTATTTTTGACAACGAAAATTAATCGATACTAATACCACCATCATGAGTGTACTCGTAAATAAGAATTCTAAAGTAATCGTCCAAGGTTTTACAGGTAGTGAAGGAACATTTCATGCCGGCCAAATGATTGAATACGGAACAAATGTCGTTGGAGGTGTTACTCCGGGAAAAGGTGGTAGCACTCATTTGGATCGTCCGGTGTTCAACACGGTTTCAGATGCTGTTAAAACAACAGGAGCAGATGTTTCAATTATTTTCGTTCCCCCAGCGTTTGCTGCAGATGCCATTATGGAAGCCGCAGAAGCAGGAATCAAAGTGATCGTATGTATCACAGAAGGTATTCCTGTAAAAGATATGGTGATGGCACGAGAGTACATCAAAGGGTTTGATTGCCGTTTGATTGGTCCAAACTGTCCAGGCATCATAACAGCAGGCGAAGCGAAGGTAGGTATCATGCCAGGTTTTGTATTCAAAAAAGGCAAGATTGGAATTGTTTCGAAATCTGGAACACTTACTTATGAAGCAGCGGATCAAGTTGCAAAAGCGGGTCTAGGAATTACCACTGCAATTGGAATTGGTGGAGATCCAATTATCGGCACGACAACTCGCGAAGCCGTTGAATTACTCATGAATGATCCTGAAACGGAAGGAATTGTAATGATCGGCGAGATTGGAGGAAACTTAGAAGCTATTGCAGCGCGATGGATCAAAGAGAATGCTAAAAAACCAGTAGTCGGGTTCATTGCCGGAGAGACAGCTCCTAAAGGTCGTACTATGGGTCACGCAGGTGCTATCGTAGGTGGAGCAGATGATACCGCCGAAGCGAAAAAACGTATCATGCGAGAGTGTGGGATTCATGTCGTGGACTCACCGGCACAAATCGGAGCCAAAATGGCAGAGGTACTCGGCGTAACCGCATAAAATTCAAAAAAACTTTTAATTTCATAATACAACCAACGGCCTTCTGGCCGTTTTTTTTTTGCTTTATTCTCAAAATTTTTCACCTGATTTAATCATTTATACTACTGATTTTTAAACTTATAATTACTCCTCTTGAAAGAATATACATTTTTTATAGTACCTTGTATTGCATAGTTCAATTTTTAACATATATCTTTGTATAAAATTATAAAGATGAATTTAGAGAATACACAAGCTCAGATGCGAAAAGGAATCCTTGAGTACTGTATTCTTTCCATTTTAAATAAAAAACAAGAAGCATACCCTTCAGAGATATTGGAAACATTGAAGGATGCTAAGTTGATTGTTGTGGAAGGTACCCTTTACCCGCTTTTAACGCGATTAAAGAACATGGAGCTCCTCTCCTACCGATGGGAAGAATCACAGTCCGGACCGCCTAGAAAGTATTTTGCCTTGACCAAAATGGGCAAAGCTTTCCTCGAGGAACTGGATAGCACATGGAAAGAACTCAGTGAGGCTGTAAACCAAATAACCAATCTTGACACAAAATGAAAAAAACTGTTTCTGTAAATATTAAAGGAATGAATTTCCTAATCGAGGAGGAAGCTTATGAATGTTTAAAGCAATACATGGATAAATTAGCACATGTATTAAAGAACGACAAGGGGGGTAAAGAAATAATTGAGGATATTGAGCTTCGAATTGCCGAATTGTGTACGGCAAAACTGAATGATCGAAAACAAGTCATTGATACTGATGACATAAAATCAATTCTAGATACTTTGGGCGATCCTAGTCAATTTATTGATGAGGATAAGCCAACGAATGAAGATTCATTTCACTCTACGAAAGATCAAAAACAATCCTCAGATGAGAAGCGGCTTTTCCGCGATCTAGAGAATGCTAGTATCGCAGGTGTCTGCTCAGGAATTGCCAATTACCTCAATATAGATGTGGTCATCGTACGGGCCATCTTTCTAGTAATATTTTTCTTTGGCGGGTTTGGATTACCGATGTATTTCATTCTTTGGATTTGAGTCGGCTGCGGAAAAAGTCACAAAAGAATCAAAATCATTTTTTAGCAGAATTAAAAATGAAGAGAACATAGGAAAACGGTTATCAAACATAATTAATTTCCTTATTGCTGCTCTTGGGATAGGAATGATCTGTTTTGCCATCTTCGTGCTAATTATGTTTTTGATTTTCGGTTTCGGAGGCATGCAAATCATACCCGTGCAGAGCGAATCAGGTTTTCTTTCGCTACCTCAGCTTGGTTCACTTGTCTTAAACAATAGTTCCGATTACACTTGGGCATGGTGGGGTCTTACAATTGCAATTTTTTCCGGAGTACTTTTCATACTACTTTTAGGTGTAAAATTGCTATTCCGCATTCAAAACCGGTGGTCCAGAATTTCATTAGGTCTTCTTTTCACATCAGGAATAACAGGATCTATTATGTGTTTTGTGATCGGTGCAAAGACAGGTAGAGATTTCTCAATCGAGGGCGAAATTGAGCGTGAGGTTGGCCAAATCTATTCAAGCGAAATTCAACTTATTGGGCATCCATCAAGATTTAAAGCCTCTTCTGAATTCAATATAAAATCGAATGGACGTTACGGATTAATTGGTATTCAGGGCAAAAACATTGTTGAGAGTGGAATTCATTTGGAATATAAACTTTCTAAAGATACGCTCTTCCACGTTTATCAGAATTTTAGTGCACACAGCCATTCGCATAAACATGCATTGAATAAAGCGAAAAACATCAAGCATTCTATCTCTATTCAGAACTCAGAAGTCCATCTAAACACTTTTTTTAGTTACCCGAAAAGCGATAAATTGAGAGATCAGGAAGTCTATATTGTGATTGAAATTCCCGAAGGAAAAAATGTAAGAGTTGGAAATCAACTTATCCGATTGGGATCCGAAGAATTCCATGAAGAAATTAATACCAATGAATCCACTGAGGATGGATACCTAAACAGTGATGGAAAATACGAACATTGGGATTGATGCGTACGATTTAGAGACAATTGGGATTAATCTTTCATTTTTAGCTTTTTAGTAGAAAATCCTTTTTTTTCTTTCGAAAAGAAAGTCGTAATTTTGTACTGTTTATCTGTTCTTGCATTTGCCTAATTGTTTGTGAAAAAACAGATTGGTATTAACCTTTAATTTTTAACAATGATTAAAAAAGTACTCTTGTTGGCTGTCTTGGCGCTAGGTATGCAAATGACATTTGCACAGCGAACTATGGCTCTTAAACCAGTTGAAGGAACAGCTATTAAAAGCGTTCGAAAGAAAGTGGATCGTTCGAACTTGGTCAAAAACATTTCGTGTATCGATACAGTTCGATACCCGCTTCTTAAAGAACAGGTTCTCACTGATTCAGCTGAAGGGCAATTTTACACTTTTAGTGTATGGGAATTTGACTCAGAGGCTTTCTCTCAGGCTTTTACTTTTTCGGGCACTGGACTCACAATTACAGGTGTTGAGTTTTTTGGCGCCAATTTTATTGATGCCGTAAATGGTTTGGGTACTGCTTCTATAACAGTTAGGGCAAGAATTATTGCCGTAAATGGTTCAAACAACCCTACCACGACAGTTCTAGCTACAGGAACCACTACGGTCACAAGTACCACTGAAGACTATTATTACGTTAATTTTGTTACCCCTGCTGTTCCAACTGGAAATTACGCTGTAGTTATTGATGTGATTAGTCTTGATGGAATCTTAGACCTATTTGTAACAGATGCTTATTCGGGTCAAGAACAAGACGAAAATTTATCCAGATTCACCTCTTTGTACTATCCAAATTCAGGCGGTTCGTGGGTGAATATACCAACACTTACTGCTGATTTCGATCCGGTTACTAATCCAATTGGAACCCCTATATTTTACGCGCCATTCGACTTCGAGCCTCTAGTAGCGCCAATCGTTTCGTATTCCATGACTTCAAGTGCAACGGTATCTCCTGATCCTGTTTGTCTTGGAACCGCTCAAACATTTACCGGTACTGCAACCCCAACGAATATTCTGTCGAACCGCATGTACAATTATCAAAAATTTGAGCAGCACTTCTTTGGTGGCGCTGATTCTACTTTTGTTTGGGATACGTCAGATCCGGCTCCACTTTTTTGGTCAAGTAGTACAACATATACCTACCCAACAGCAGGAAACTACTCACCAACTTTCTATGTTTTAGGTGGTTTCTGGAACTCATGTTTGGATAGTGCAACAGATCCAATTGTAGTAGCAGCACCTTCCACTGCTCCAACCTCTATTTCAGGCACACTTTCTCTTTGCGGTAACGGTTCAACAACACTTACTGCGTTAGGAGGAACTACTGCCTCTGGAGGAACCTATCAATGGGGAACAGGTTCTACTCCAGGTTCGAATGTTATCCCCGGTGAGACAGGTGCAACATACACTACTCCTGTTTTAACGACAACAACTTCCTACTGGGTAAGACGAGTAGATGTTGCTCCATGTAACAACCCGACGAATGCAGCAACTGCAACCGTTACTGTCACTCCTATTCCGAATATCACTTTAAGTTCAAACGCTCCTAACTCATGTGACGGTACAACTGTAACCTTAACGGCTGCAGGTGGAACTTCTTATTCTTGGACCACTGGAGCAACCTCTAGTTCTGAGCAGGTAAATCCTACAGTGCAAACAACATACACTGTTACAGGAACAACCTCAGGTTGTACAAATACTGCTTCGATTACTATTGGAGCATTTACCTCTTCCAATGCCTCTTTCACCTATCCTTCAAATACAATTTGTTCTTCGGCAGGAAGTCAGACACCATCTGTTGTTACAGGTGGTGGAACATTTTCAGGTACCGGAGGCATTGTTGTATCAAGCACTACAGGTGTAATTGATGTCGCAGCCTCACCAATTGGAACATTCATTATTTATCATGACTTCGGAGGCAACTGCCCTAGTCAGGCAACACAAACTGTAACCATTACAGATGCTCCGGACGCAACTTTCACTTACACTTCAACAAGTTATTGTACCTCAGCCACTGATCCAGTTCCTAACTTCATCACAGGAGCAAGTGCTGGATTGTTTTCAAGCACTCCTTCAGGACTTTCTTTGAATACCGGAACTGGTATACTTGATCTTTCTGCCTCTACTTCAGGTTTGTATACCGTAACTAACGATATCAATATTCCCGGTTGTGCACCAGCAAGTGCTTCTGTGATCGTTGAAATCTTCGCTTCTCCTTCGGTAACGATTTTACCCGTAACTCCACTTTGTTCGAACAGCAACTCGGTCAACCTAACTGCAACACCTGTTGGTGGAACCTTCTCCGGTACTGGCGTGAGCAGCAATGTATTCAATCCGACTGTTTCAGGAGCAGGAAACTGGACAGTTACATATACTTATACAAACGCAAATAACTGTACCGGAACAAATACAACTTCAATCACAGTGAATGCCGTCCCTTCGCCAATATTCGCTTCCTTGCCTACACAAGTATGTGCGAGTGGGAATGCGGTCACATTGAATGCTACACCTACAGGCGGAACTTTCTCAGGAACTGGAGTTTCAGGTAGCAGCTTCAATCCGGCTCAAGCAACAACCGGAGTGAATGTAATCAGCTATTCTGTAACTCAAAACGGTTGCACAGGAACGAACACTGCTTCAATTACTGTCGTTGCTAACCCAACGGTATCCATCGTACCTGTGAACCAATTGTGTTCGAATGACGGCCCTGTTACGTTATCAGCAACACCAACTGGAGGTAACTTTACAGGAAATGGTGTTTCTGGAGATCAATTCACGCCTTCTCAAGCTGGTAATACAATCATTACCTATGTGTTCACGGATGGAAATGGTTGTTCAGGTGGATCTTCCATCACAGTTACTGTCGCTGAAGCTCCAGTAGTAACCTTGGGTGCGCTGAATGCTGTCTGTCTTCAAAATGGTTCTGTGACGCTCACAGGCGGACTACCAAATGGTGGGGACTACAGTGGACCAGGAATATCGAACAATACGTTTGATCCTACGGTTACGGGTGTAGGATCTTTTAATGTAGATTACACTTATACCAATGCATCCGGTTGTACTGACGTTGCAACGAGCTCAATAACCGTTAATGACTGCGCGGGAATTGAAGAAGAAAACAGCTACAATTTAATCATCTCTCCGAATCCTGCTGAACAGTCATTTGTTATTTCA